>CAXTBP010000082.1:0-18967 GCA_964241985.1 uncultured Armatimonadaceae bacterium
CCAGCCCCAAAACCCGCCCCAGCCGAGCGTTTCATACGCCCAGTAACCGCCCAGCGACAATCCGAAGCCCAGCGCGGCGAACGAAAACAACGCCCACGGAAACGCGCGCTTGGCCCAGTTGTCCCAGTCGCGGAACAGCAGCCCTTGCACACACCATGCGAACGGCACGAGCGTGGACGCGAACCCCAAAAACAAAATCGGCGGATGAATGACCATCCACATATTTTCAAGAAGCGGGTTCAGCCCTTTGCCGTCGTCGGGAATCGGGCCGCTGCCGAGCGCGAACGGGCATTTGACGAGCAGCAAGCTAAGCAGAAACGTTTGCACGACGCCGTACACAGGCCAAATGCGCGACGCCTGCTCGCGGCTGCCGCTCCGCAAACTCAGCACGACGCCAAGCACGGCTGTCCAAAACGCCCACAGCAAAAGCGAGCCTTCCTGCCCGCCCCAAAAAGCCGCGAGCAGATAGCTTGCCGCCGACCGCCGGGCCGAGTATTCGGCGACGTAGGCGACTTGAAACTGGTGCGTAGCGATAAGCTGCATCAGGTACAAGGCCGACAAAATCACGCCGCCCGCCGCGCCCCAAACGCACAACCGCGCCGTGTTGAACAGCGTCGGCTTTTCTTGCCGTCGCCCCAGCACGAACAAAACGTTGGCGACCACGGTCAGCAGCAGCGCAACGGATAAAAAAGTGTAGCCTAAAATCATGTTAAATCTTGCCGCCGCCCCCGCCGTATGATTTGGTTTCCGTACCCTGATATTTGGACGGGCACTTGACGAGCAAATTGCTCGCCTCGAACACGCCGCCGTTGTAGTGCCCAATCGCGGTTACCTGCACGGCCTGATCGAAATTGGCGGGTCGGGCCGCCGTGAAGCGCACCGGCAGCTTGTCGCCGGTTTTGGTTTCGACGAGCGTGAAGCCAAGCTGCATTTTGCTGTAGCGAACCGACGTTTTATCAAGCGCTCCCATTACCTGCACGTTGCCGCTGTCCGCCGTGGTTTTGCGGGCCTCGGCGAATGTGATGTAAGGGGTTAAGTTCGTAACAAACGCTTTTGCGCCGAAGGCGAGCGCCCCGGCGATGGCGACAAAGCCGACAACCACGGCTGGTTTCATTTATAAATTTCCTTCTGCGTCACCCGATGCGCCGTCGCGCCGGGACTGAATTTCACGGACGCGCGCTTCCAAACGGGCGACCTTGCGATCCACGCTGAACGTAAAGCCCCACACGCCCGCCCAAATCAAAAGGGCGACGAAAAGAAGCGGGAGCATATTCGGCGATTCCGGCGTCGGCGGCATAATAGTTTATTCTTCCTCAAAAGCGGCGTGAAGCGCAAGACGGGCGCGCTCGTACCGAACGGCGATATTTTGCAGCCAGCCCAGCATTCCCAAAAGCCCAACGCTCATCCCCAAATAAATCGCCATGCGGTACGGGGCGTCGAATTTAACGTTCGTGGGATGGAGCGACATCAAATACTTAGGGATGAAGTAGCCCAAAAGCGGCGTCATCACGGTTGCGAACAGAACGTAGACGGCGGAAACGGACGCCCGCTTTTCTTCGTCCTCGATGCCCGCGCGCAGCAAGAAGTACGCGGCGTACACCAAAAGCAAAACGAAAACCGACGTTTCGCGGGGATCCCAGTTCCAGTACGCCCCCCATTGCACGTGCGCGAAAATGGAGCCGGTCGCGGTCGTCAAAAAACAGAACAAAGCGGCAAGGGCGGCGAAAATGACGGATTTGGCGTCGTCCAATTTTTTTCGGCCCGCCGTTAGATAGCGGAAGCCCCACCATCCGGCGCACATCGCGGCGATTACGGCGACGTAGGCATTAGGCAAATGGAGCGTGACGACGCGGGCCAACTCTGGCGAGGCGAAGCCCTGCGCGGGCGGTAGCACCAAAAAGATGTAGCACAGCGCCGCGCCAATCCAAAAAAGCAAAAGTGTTTTCGCAAACGTCGCCATTAGTTAGCCAATAACCAAAATCAGTCGTTCCACACAAAATCGAACAGCAAAAGCGAGGCCGCAACCGATACGACCGCGTAGCTCGTCAAAACCTGCACGTCGCCCATTCCCGGCGCGAACAGTCCATTCGGGTTGCCCACGCCAAGCGCGGCCCGCGTTCCATGCACGCCCGCGAGTAGCAGCGGAACCAAAATCGGGAATGACAGGGCCGGAAGCAGGCCGCCCCGCGCCGAGGCTTGCGCAACCAGTGCGCCCGTTGTGGTAAACGTCGCCGCCATACCGAAAATTCCCAAAATTAATACGCATATTAGGAGCGCAAGGTTCGCAACCGGCGTTTGCAGCATCGCTAAAAGGATGGGCGCGGCGACCAAAACGAGCAAGCCTAAGAGCAAAACGTTGGCGGCCCACTTGCCCGCCCAGACCGTTGTTGCCCGCGCGGTAAGCCGCAAAGCGAGCGCGGTTCCCCGCTCTTCTTCCTGCACAAACGCCCGCCCCAAACCGACCGAGGCGGTAAACAAAATCAAAATCCAAAGCAGCGCGGCAACGACGTTCGGGCCGATGCGCCCGCCGTCGCCCTGCAAGGCAAGCGCCAAAAGCGTCAGCGAGCAGACCGCGAAAAGCAGTGTGCCGGACAGCGCGATGCGCGTGCGCCATTCGGTCGCCAGTTCCTTTTGCAGAACGGCCCACGCTTCACGCGCCCACAGCAACGCTTCGGCTCCCCCATGCCGCTTCGCGGGCGTCGTTCGTGGCAAGCAGCGTCACGCCGCCCCGCGCCGCTTGTTCCATCACCAGCGTTTCCACGATTTTCACGCCGCTTTCGTCAAGGGCAAGCGACGGTTCATCCAGCAAAAGCAAGGGCGAGTCGGACAGTAAAGCGAACGCAAGACGCAATCGCTGCCGCATCCCCGATGAGTAGTGGCTCACGCGGTCGTCACCGCGCTTGTGCAAACCCACACGAGCGAACAAGGCCTCGTAAAACTCGGCGGATCGCGCGGGCCGTCCTGCAACCGTATCGAAAAACCGCAGATTTTCCCGGCCCGACAGTTCGGGATACAAGGCCAAATCCGGCGCGGCATACGCGACGCTTTGCCGCCGAAAAGCCGCTTCCGGTTTTCCGGCCCAAACGATGTCGCCGCTCGACGGGCGCAAAAGCCCGGCGACCATTTTAAGCAGCGTCGATTTCCCCGACCCATTCGGCCCGACAATCGCAACGATTTCGCCGCCCGTCACTTGCAGTGAAAACTGCCGAAGCACGCGCCGCGCCCCAAACGATTTGGAAAGTTTGGTGATTTCAAGCGTTGCTTGTTCAAGCCGTGCTTGCTCAATTGTTGTTTTCTGCTGCGCCGTTGCCGTCATTGCGGTTATTGTACCATCGTCGGTTATCGTAAAAAGGGCGGCGCAGGGCGCGTCGTAAAAGATTGTGCGTTTTTTCACGAATAAGTATTATTCGCCGCGCAAACAAAAACCGGCCCCATGCAGCATTGCACGGAGCCGGTTTTTGTTATGGCTTTGTTTAGCTATTTGATCGCCGGGGGCAGCATTTGAATACCGTGGCTGGCGGTTAAACCCATGAATTTGCCGACCCGCTCCGGGTTCGTCATGTCTTCGGCAGGATTGAACCGAAGTTCCGCCATGGCGCGGAAGAACGTTTCAAAGTTCCGGCTCGGCGTAACAAAGGCTTCGGCCAGCCCACCTTCGGGGCTGATGCACCGCCACGAGTGCATGATGTTGCGCGGCAAAAAGGCGACGCTTCCCGGCCCGGCTTCAAGATAGGTGTCCCCCACTTCGACGGCGACTTTACCCGAAACCACGTAGAAAACGTCGTCTTCGCTTTCGTGAATGTGCGGGGGCACGCCGTTATTCATTTCAGCGAAAGCGGCAAGCCACAACAGCGCGCCATTGCTTTGATCCGACGTTACCCGTAGGTTCGCGCCATGACCGCCCAAGTCAATCAATTCGCCGCTGTTTTCCGGCCCAAGCACGGGAATATCATCCGAGACAACGGCGGGCGCGGCGGGCGACATACCGTGCTTGCCAAGCAAAGCGACCATGCGCCCCATCATGTCCGCTTCGGCCTCACCCGGCACGGGGCGGAAGGTGTTCAGTTCGCCGAAAAAATTCTCGAAACCGCCGGGCGTCGCCACAACGAGAACGCGGGCCGGAACGCTGCCAACGTTTTGCAAACCGTGAGCGACTCCGCGCGGCCCCCATGCGCTTCCGCCGGGAGCGATGGAAACGTGCTTGTCGCCGAGCTGCACTTGGAGTTCGCCTTCCAAAACGCGGAAGCCTTCGTCCTCGTTGGTATGGATGTGCGGCGGAACGCCCGCGCCGGGTTCAAACGTGACAACGAACAAGGAAAGCGCGCCGCCCGTTTCGTCGGCGGACAGCAAACAGGTTCCAGTCGTTCCCGGGCCGAGCGTGGCGTAGTTGGTGCGGCCTTCGTACACGCCGTCGGCGTTCGGGGAAAAAGCAACGGGCTTCAAATCGGCAGAAATAGTGGAAAGCATGGCTTCAATTCTTTCTTGCGGCGCGGCCCGTGGTTTGAATTTATGGGTACGAGGCGCGGCGTCATGTCTGCATTGTAAAGTCCGACCCCCTTCGCCAGCATCGCCCGCAAGTTGCGACTTTTTCTTGTTCGCGCGGCGCATTTCGACCTACAACTTGCGGCGTAGAGGCAATCCAGCCAAACGGTGCGCGCAAAAAGCCACCTTTCGGGCGATGTTCGAAACACCGTCGCACGGCACAATAGCCCATCGCCGCGCCGACACGTAAATTTTTTTTCGGCAGGCGGTTGGAGGACAGTATGTGCAACCCTTTTCGACCTGCGTCTTTGCTGCTTGCCCTCACGGCGAGCGGTATCTGCGCCCTTTCGCTCGCCGCCTTTTGTGGAAAGGCGCAGGCCCAGTCGTCCCTAACGCTGCTGTCCAATCTCGGCGCGACGGTTAGCACGTCCGGCGGCACACCCATCAACAACACGGTGCAAAAAGCATTTGCCTTTACGACGGGCAACACGGACTATGCGCTTTCGTCGGTTCAGATGTATCTTGCCCGTGCGGCAAGCGGCGGAAGCGGACAGTCGCTCCTTTCGCTCGGTTTGTATACGCCCTCTACACTGGCGGGTAATCTTCCGGGCACGCTCGTCGCCGAGTTAGGTACGGCGACGGTTACCAATCTGCGCACGACCCGACCTCCGGTAACGACATTCACCCCGTCGTCGGGTTTTAACCTCGCCAGTCGCACGCGCTATGTACTCCTGCTGGGTTACGAAAGCGGCGATGACGCCTATTGGAG
This sequence comes from uncultured Armatimonadaceae bacterium, assembly GCA_964241985.1. GTDB lineage: Bacteria > Armatimonadota > Armatimonadia > Armatimonadales > Armatimonadaceae > CAXTBP01. The sequence goes on from CAXTBP010000082.1 coordinate 5,252, forward strand.
TGCGGAAAACGGTTTAGCGTCTGCCCCACCAATAGCCATGAATGGATCAGGCTATTCCCTTCCCGCTTACACCCTGATTGACAACGGCACAACGACAACCTCCACCAGCGGCTTCAATTCCATAGCCATTAATGGAACCGTTCCCAACTCAATGGGCTCACCGGAACCCGGTTCGCTTTCCCTGTTCGGCATAGGTATCGCGGGCGGAGCGGGTACGCTCGGCGCAATCCGCCGTCGCCGCAAAGCACGAACCGCGTAAAAAATCGTTTCGCAGTTTGCAGTACATAAAAATCAAAAAGCCCGGCAAGGATTTCCTGCCGGGCTTTTTGAAATAGCACACCCTTTTTATTGCGCGTCGTCTACCAACCCCGCGAAAATGTCGTGCAAATCTTCGCCTTCTTCCGTCCGCGCAATAGCGATTTCTTCCGCGACTGGGCCGGTTTCGGAGTCCGCGCTCGTGCTGTCGAAAATCCGTAGACCGAGCGTAAATTCGGCGTCCCGTCCGCCGATTTCGTGATAACCAGACGCCCCGTCCAAATCAACCAAAACATGAAAAAGCGCAGCGTGGACGGCCTCGCCCAGCAAAAAGCGAAAGCAGGCTTTTTCTTCGTCGTCAAGACGCGCAAACGTTTCGGCGGCCTTTTGCCATTTTTCTTTTTCGTGGCCGAGCGGTTCCGCCATTGCATCAAAAGGGGCTTTTACGCCTTCTCGGTAGCCGCTGTCGAAAACCATCTGGGCAAAAAGTTCGGCGGCTTCTTTACGGCTTGGCATAGTATTTATATTCTACCTGCGCCGATTCGACTGAACCTTTTCGGCGCGGGCGCGTCGAACTATTTGTAAACGTTTCCTGCTGCGAACGCCCGACAGTTCGCCAACGAAGCGGAGTTTAATTTGATGATGCACCTGACACGGAGCCTTGCTTTGACACCGCATAACCGCAGCGATGCCGCGCTTATCGCCCGCTGTCAAAAATCCGATATTGCCGCCTTCAATGAGATCGTGGGCCGGTACAAAGGGAAAATTTATAACTACCTGTACCGCATGACGGGAAGCGCGGACGATGCCGAAGATTTAACGCAGGAAGTGTTCGTGCGGATGTACACGAGCATCGGATCGTTTCGGGCCGAAGCGTCGCTGTCCACATGGCTGTTTCGTATCGCGGGCAATTTGTGCGTGGACGCATTCCGGCGCGGCAAAAAAGAGCGCGGCACGATGTCGCTGGACGCGCCGGTTGCGGGAAGCGACGAAGACAGTGGCGCGTCGCGCGATGTTCCCGATTGGTCAGCCGAACCGGACAAGTTGTTCGGGCGCAAAGAATTAGGTGCGCATATCGAAGCCGCCTTGCAAAAACTGCCGCCCAAATTGCGCTCCGCAGTTATTTTGCACGATGTAGAAGGCTTGGCCTACGAAGAAATCGCGCAGGCCGAACGCATTCCGCTGGGCACGGTCAAATCGCGCATCTTCAATGCGCGGGTTGCTTTGCGCGAACATTTGCGCCCGTATTTGGAAGCGTAACGTTTTTTGTTGGGTTTAGGGTTGGGAAAGAACAGGCCGTTTATTATGGCAACTATGCTGGATTGTAAAAAAATACAAACCGATTTAAGCGAGTACGTGGACGGTACGCTGGATAACGACCGGGCGTGGACGATTAAAATGCACCTTTCGTCCTGCGCGGTGTGCGACCAAATCGTGCGCGACTTTTCCGCGACTGCCCGCCTTGTCGGCTCGCTGCCGCAGTTGGAGCCGTCTTCTAACTTCGAGGCTGCGCTGGCAAAACGTTTGGCGGATCAAGCCCTCGCCCCGCGCAAGTCCGCGCCGCTTTGGAACCGCGCCCTTGATGCGTTCGGCTCATTGCACTTGCGGCCCGCAGTTTTTGGGCCGGGTTTGGCACTCGCCGCCCTCGCACCGGTCGCGTTTTTCGCCTTCACGCACCAAGCGCATCAAAACGTATCGCCGACCGTCGCCGTTGCGACGCCCGTTGCCGACGCCAGCAAAGATGCCCGCGACACAACGCTGGACGAACTCTTGAATGACCACGTGGCCTATGCCGCGTCCGAGCCGCTCGGCGACCCGTCGGGAATGCTTTCGGCACGCACAAGCGGTGGCGGTTCTGCGCCCGACCGACCTTTGTAGTTTATCCGCTCGTAATGGCGCGAAAAGGAGACTTTTTTATGCACAATTTCGCTTTTCAAAAACGCGCCTTATTTACGGCGGCAATCGTTTCCGTAGCCGCGCCCTTTGCTGTCGCTTCGTTTGCGCGGGCGCAAGGGCCGCTTTTGCCGCCACCGAATGTGCCCACGGTTCGGCCTTCGCGCGGCGACCGAGCCGCCAATTCCCCCCGGCCTAAAAAGCGCGAAAACGAGCCGAAAGCACCGGACGCGGTGCGGATTTTTCAACGCATGGTCAAAACCGGCTTCAATCGCCCGTTTTTGGCCCGCGAAATCACCTTGACCGCCAACGGCAAAGAAACCGAGCAGTGGGTTAAATGGCAGCCGCGTAAGGGCGTGCGTGTGGAAAACATCCGCCCCACCCCCGGTGATTTGCTCATCGACGATTTCAAGAGCCAATATGTGTTTTCCGCCCAAGGGCGGCGATGGACGCGCAGAGACTCCCTTTTGCCCAAACCGCAGGGACGCATTGGTGAGGTTTTGGGGCGCGTCACGCGGGGCGAGTTAAAAGCCGAATGGGTCGGGCAAGATAAAGTCGCCGGACGAGTGGCCGACATCGTGCGTATCGGCCCGCCCGCAAATGTCGCGGCCCCCTCTCGCCGGATTTGGATTGACCGGCAATCCGGCCTGCGCCTTAAAATGGAAGAGGTCGGGGCCGACGGGCGAACCCTCGCCTCGTCGTACTACGTTTTCGTGGACACGGCTCCCCGGTTCAGCGGCGACGATTTCGCAGCCCCGCCGGATAGCGCGCTTACAGGCGACAGCACGAATAGCGGGACGAACGCTTCGACAAACCCGCCCACGCGCGGAGGTAGTAGCAGCGACCGGCGCTCGTTCCGTTCGTTCGACGAGGCCGCACAGGCAGCGAATGTAGCCATAGCGCGGCCTGCATACCTGCCGACCGGGTTTGCACTCCGCGTCATCGAGGTTGTGAACAGCAAAACGCCCACCCGCTTGCGCGTGACACAACGCTACGCCAACGGCCTCACCGTCTTATCCCTCACGCAAACGGCGCAAAAATTGCCGATTCCGTCGCGGCTCGCCGGGTCGCTAGGCCCGAACCAAACGGGCTTCGTAACGCTGCGTGGAACCGAGCGGGCCTATGTATGGCGCAGTAACGGTTTGTTTTTCGCGCTCATCGGCAATCTACCCGACGACCAATTAAAGCGCGTCGCCGATTCGGTGAAATAACGAACAAAAACAAAAGCCGCCCATAAACGGACGGCTTTTGTTATTTTTTCATGTCTTCGTATTCTTCGTGCCACGCCATTTGGATGGCTTCCAGTTTGGCTTCGTTGCTTTTTTGCGGATCGTCGGCGAAGTCGGGCACTTCGGTCGCCATTTTGTGCAGATCGGTAAAACGCACAGTCAGCGGGTCGGTATCCGGGTATTTTTCGCTGAGCGCGATAGCGATGTCTTCGGTGTCGTCCCAAGTGATTTTGGGCATGGGTTTAGGTTCCTTCGATTTTGAGATAGGGTTGGAGCGCGGACAAAAGCGCGGCCCGATCCAGCGCGCCGTGCAAACGGGCAACTTCCGCCCCGTTATTAAATACCACGGTTGTCGGGATGGACAACACGCCAAACCGGGTGGCGGCTTCGGGTTCGTCGTCCACGTTCAGGGAAAAAACACGAGCGCGGCTTCCGAACGTTTGCGCGACGTGCGCGAGTTCCGGTGCAAGACGTCGGCACGGCCCGCATCGCGCCGCCCAAAACTCCACCAAAACCGGAACCGACGACTGCAAAACATCCTCGTCGAACGAATCGGAATTAATGGCGTCGGGGGCTTCCGGCAAATGCGGGATAAATCCTATCTCGTCCTGCCACGGATTTTTCGGCGGCGTTTGCGTCATTTGATCGGAACCGCCGTATCCAAAAAGTTGGCGACAAGTAAGGCGAGCGCAGACGCCTCTTCCACGTGTGCCAAATGCCCGACGTTTGGCAAAACTTCCATTGTCGCGCCCGCGATTTTGTCCACGACCTGCGTTTGCAGTGCTTCCGGGGTTCGCAATGCGTCTTTGCCCCCCGCGATAACAAGGGTGGGAACCGTGATTTGCGACGCAAGTTCGCCCTGCGGTTCGTCGCGCATCGTATCGCCCCACGCATTCCACGCCGCCTGCCCAACCTGCGCGGCCTCGTTTGTTAACACGGCCAAACGTTCGGGACGCAGCAGGCGGGCCGTCATCTTGTTCAGGAAAGCCTCCACCGCCGGTTTGTCGCCGAACATTTCGCGTTGCTTTGCGATGGCTTCGGGCGGCGATGGCGGTGGAGCAAGCGGCGTGGGCGCAAGCAAAATAAGCGCCGCAAGTTCGGAGGGCTTTTGAGCGGCGGCGACCTGCGCGATTTTCCCGCTCATCGCATGTCCAACAAGCGCGTACCGGCGCAGATCGAGCGCATCCGCGACCGCAACCACATCGTCGGCGAACTGCACGTTGGTATAGCCCGCGTCCGGTTTGTCTGACTGCCCATAGCCGCGTAAATCCGGCGCGACGAGGCGACAGTTTTCGGCAAGGATAAGGGCTTCGGCGAAATACCGCCACACGTCGCCCGCGTTGGGCCAGCCGTGTAAAATGAGTACATCACGAGGCGGTTCCCGGTACTGCCCTGCATCCGCTTCCCAAACCGTAACATGGAGCGTTGCGCTGTCGCTTGTTTTTACTTTTTGGCTTTGTTCGCGCATGACGCCATTGGTTTACCCAATTATTCCGATGTGCCGCACCTTGTTTCAATCGAGCGGTTGCAACTTTACGCCGCGCTCGCTGTGATATACAAAGAGTGCCATATTTAGGTGGCGCTCACTGCGCCGCTTGAATAATGATGGGCAAAATACGCAAGCCATCATGAAAATAACCATTATTTTCCCGACCCTGCCCCCCCATTTGGATGGAATCGGTGACTACACCGCTTTCTTATGCGAAGAATTAGCGCATCAGGGGCACGAAATTACCCTATTGACGGGAACCGACGACGCCAAACCGCTGAAAAATGTCCGCATACAACGGGCTTTCACCCAGAATGACTCGCAAAGCATTTCTGGTATTGTCGCCCCGATTGTAGCGGAACCACCCGATTGGATTTTGCTGCAATACAATCCATTCAGCTACGGCAAACGAGGATGGAATCCACAAACCCCAGCCGTTGTGCGCCAACTGCGGAAAAAATTGCCCCAAACGCACATCGCCGTTATGGCGCACGAAACATTCACGGCTTCGTTTTCGCCGCAATCGACGGTAATGGCAATTTGGCAGAGCGCAATTTTCTTTCAAATTGGAAAAGCAAGCGACCTCATGTTTTTGAGCGTCGAAGCATGGGCCGAAACATTTCAAAAATGGTTTCCCCAAATTCCCGTCCGCCACCTTCCGGTGGGCGCGGCCATGCACCGCTCTATTTTGAGCCGCGCCGAAGCGCGGCAGCAGGCAGGAATAGATTCCGATGCTTTCGTAGTCGGTCTGTTCGGAACGGCGCACATTTCCCGGATGTTCGGTTCGGTCGCCGATGTGTTGCGCCGCTTACGGGAAAACGATAAAAATACCATTTTGCTTTACGTCGGCCCGCATGGAAGTGCGGTTCGGGAGGCTGTAGGCGATGCAGCCCCCATTATGGATACGGGGGCACTTTCATCCGACATGGTTGCCCAACGTATTCAGGCAATGGACATCTATATGACGCCTTATTCGGACGGGATTTCAACACGCCGGAGCGCATTCATGGCAGGCATTCAACACGGACTTCCCACTGTGGGTACGGTCGGGATTCATTCAGATTCCATTATCAAAAAGTATGAAGGGACGGCACTTTTCGCCCCGATGGTGTCCGATACGCACGCGCTGCAGCAACGCGCGCTGGAATTACAAAATGATGCCGGGCTGCGTGCAAAGATGGGTAAAGCAGCGCAAGAATTTTACGACACCAATTTCGATTGGCCGGTTATTGTTAAAAAAATGATCCGAGAAATGGAAGCCGTAGCGGAAAAGTAAGTATTCCGCTTCGCCTTGTTTACTACGATGGCTTCCATTTGACTTCGGTATCTATACTGTTTGGAAAAATACCTTGATTTCATTTCCCGTGTCGTAGTCTAAAACGGGATGTTGAAGCGCTTGGGCCATTTGTTCCAGATATTCGGTAAGATCGCTTGTGTCGTCGCCGGTCGCAGGTACGGGGTCTTGCATCCACGTATACGCGCCATCGCTGTCGTAGAAAACTTCGTGGATCCAGTACCCTCTTCTTGCTCACTGTTTGCAGCACTTCGTTCGGCTTCACGCTTTTGCCAATCCTGATAGCTCGGCGCATGAAAATCATTCCAAACGCGGCGCATCATGGGCGTAATAGCAAAACCGTGGTCGGGAGTACGGTCTACCCCGCTACGCCAATACTCGATAATTTTGGCATAACGGTCAAAATCAGCACGAAGCCAGCCTGCAATGGGGTCGGCCTGCATTTCTGTGGCGACGGAGGGCGCGCCTTCGCGCCGCAGAGTATCGTCCAGCGCGCAAAGAATACAGTGCATAAGGGCCGATTGCGTATCTGCGTCGGGCATTCCGCTTTCGTAGGCATCGCAGAACGCTGCAAGATGCTCGCCATCGACCGCCTCTACCGGCCAACACTGCATTTGATTGTCCCAGCGTAAGCCGAAGCGTTCGGTTAAATAACGCTGCGCTTCGCTTGTTGGATACGGCGGCCCCATTTTTATACCGATTTTCTACGACGCGGCGGGTTCGCCTTCGCCGTCCATGTGGTATTTATGGCGGTCTTTGGTGTCGCCGTAGAGCGTTTGCAAATAGTTTACCTGCCCTTCGTGATACACCGTATGCCAATAGGGATACAGGCAACATTCTGCAAGCGCGACCTTCCGATCACTCATCATATCGACCCGCACTGCGACGCCCGTTTCTTCCGGTGCGACGCTTTGTATGGCGGCAACGAGCGCGTTCGTCGTTGTTTGCAGGGCAGCGATGGCGCTTTCGCGGCTGTTTATCGCTTGTTCAGCAAAGGCGGTAAATTCGGGCGGCATTTCAATGGGCAGACCACGTTCGCGGATTATCACTGCCCAAATATAATGGACAATCGCACACTCTTTGGCTTGCTCCAATACGGAGCGCCCCGTATTTTCAGGTGTCCACGCGAGTTTATCGTCGGGCGTCGCTTGCAGCAGGGCAACAAGATCGTTTGTGGCGCGGTGGGTCAAAAGCGCGGCGAGTGCAGGAACGGCAATGGGTTCGGGAGCGGACATGGCGTTGCTTTTAATGCACAATCGGTTCGCCGTCGGTGGTTTCGGGGCGGGCTTCTTCGTTCCATTTGCGGTAACCGCCGGTCATGCTTTGGACGTTCTGGTAGCCCATTTTTTGCAGTGAGTCGGCGGCAAGCGCGGAACGGTTTCCACCCCGGCAATACAAAATAATCTCGCGGTCGGGGTCGGAAACCAAATCGGCAATATGGTATTCCAAAATGCCGCGCCCCACGCCGAGCGCACCGGGCAAGTGACTGACGCGGTATTCATCCTGTTCGCGCACATCAATAAGCGTGACATTCGGGTCGTTTAGTTTGACTTCCACGGCATCCGTCGTGGTTTCCGTGACGCGGGTTTTGGCGTCGTCGCAGAGTTCGGCAAAAGTTTTGAGTGGCATAGCCTTATTATGCGCCTCTTTTCGTTTCGGCGGCAAGCAAAAGTCGAACGCACTCGTCGACGTTAGGAATGTACGGCCAGCGTCCTGTCCAATTCGTAATTGGCCCGCGGGTTTCAGAGAGCATACGCGACGTGCGGCCTTCTTTGTCGCGTGCAAGCGGGTCGGCTCCGTGACGCAGATATAAAGAAACGACCGCATCGCGCCCACCCCATGCGGCGAGATGCAGCGGCATCCAACCAAAACCACCAAACGCACTCACGTTCGGATTTGCGCCTCGTTTCAGGGCGCTTTCTATGAGGCCGTCGCTTGCCCACGTAGTCATTTCCCACAATACGGAGCGACCAGTTGAAGGGGCGTAACCACTCGGACTTGCCCCAGCTGCAAAGAGCAGGCGAAACTTTTCCTCAGCATAAATCCCACCGCCGTGTGCCGCTCACGGGAAGTACAGCGTCCGACCAGATTGCTCCGTTCCGTCTAGCAAAGAAACGCACGCTCCATTTTCCAGCAAAAATCGAACGGTATCCGCTGTGCAAAATGGATTTCTGGTCACCTGCCCCAGTGGCGTAACTGCCCAAAGGCTTTTGGAGTTGAAAGAGGGACAGCGACTATTGATGTTCGCCCCCTCTTTCAAAAGAACGTTTAATTTGTCAAGGATTGGTGGAGTGCCATGCGATCCGTTTAGGGCATTCCAAAACGCTCTATCCAAACGGATCTGCTTTTGTCGCTCCTGCCAACGTTTCCACAGAAAAGTAAACACTCTTGTTTTTCTTCTGCGCTACTGCGGCCCCAAGTGCTTGCGTACCAAGTCCAGAACCGCTTCGCCAAACTTTGCGGCTTTGGCGGGGCCGATGCCGGAAATGTCGAGGAGGTCAAATTCGTTGGTCGGTTTTTTGGCGGCGAGCGCGCTCAGCACTTTGTCGGCGAAAATGACGTAGGGGGGCACGTTTTCTTCGCTCGCCAAAGTGCGCCGCCACGCTTTGAGGTCGGTGAGCAATTCCTCGTCTACGTCGCCGAGCGGTTCAGAAGACGCGGACGAAGACGCGCTTTTACTGCTACTGCTTGATTTTGTGGAAGCCGAAGAAGACGAGGGCGCGCTCATGCGCCATTCAATATCGGCGACGCCTTCGGTGACGGCGGCTTGTCCCGTGCCGGTTAAATAGAGTTTGCGGTATTCGTCTTCTTCGTCACGGAACAGGTAGCCGCCCTCGATGAGGGCTTCAATCAAACGCTCGACTTCGGATTTTTTGCAACTTGCCAATGCGCCGAAATCCTTGACGCGGCCCGGCTGCACGGGCGCGTCGGGCGTGCCGCGCAGGGTTCGCAAAAGGCCGGTTTTCCCCAGCGCGAACGGGCGGTAGCCTTGCGCGAGTTCCCCGACGATTTGCAGCGCGGCGAGCGGGGCGTAGGCAGGATCGGCGGGCGCGGCGTTTGCGGTGGCTTGCGCAAAAGCGGATGGAGCCGAGGCCACGCCTTTTTTGCCCGCTTTGCCCGTGCAAACATCGCACATTCCGCACGAGATTTGCGGCCACCTATCGCCGAAATAGCGGGCGATTTGCCCGTGGCGGCATTTGGGATTGCGGGCGTAGGCGAGCATGGCGTCGGCCCGTTCCTTTGCGCCGTGGGCGCGGTGCGCGAGCGTTCGCTGCATTTGGCCTTTGGCATCCGGGGGCGGCGGCAAAATTTCGATGAGGGGTTCGCGGTTGAAGGGGCGATATGCTAATTGCCCCGCGTCGCCGAAGCGAAGGAGCGTATCTTCGAGTTCGGGGAGCGGGATGCCGGTCGCCTCCGACAGTTCGCTGGTGTCCCAATCGCCGCCGTTTCCAACCGCCTGCGAAAAATCGGCCCAGCCGTCGGCGGGTTCGCCCTCGAAATTCCAGTCCGGCGATAGGGCGACGCGGCGCGGAACGTCCACATAACGGGATAACAAACCGGCCTCTTCCAGAAGGGGCAGAGCCGCGCGCACCAAGCCTTCGTCGCCGCCGATTTCCTGCGTCAGTTCCTCGAAATTGACCGGGCCGATGCGCTTTTTGCCGACCATGCCACGCACCGTTCTATAAACGCCCGCGACGTGATCCAGCGTCAGCACGTCTTCGTTCAAGTGCCGCGTGAAGTTGGCGGCATCGCCGGACGACACGAGGAGCGTACACGACGATTGCTTGCCGTCGCGGCCCGCGCGGCCCGCTTCCTGATAATAGTTTTCCAAGCTTCGGGACGGATGATAATGCACCAAAAAACGAATGTCGGCCTTGTCCACGCCCATGCCGAACGCCACCGTTGCCGCCATCACGCGCACGCGGCCCGTCATAAAATCGTCCTGCGCCCGCGCCCGCTCTTCCGGCGGCAAACCGGCGTGATAAAAGCCCGCGCTGACGCCATAGCGTTTGAGCATCCGCGCCAATTGTTCGCATTTTTCGCGCGACCCAGCGTAGACCAAGCCGACGCCCTCGGTATTGCGGCAAATATCAAGCGTCGTTTGTAGTTTTTCGTCTTCGCCGGTGACTTTTTGGCACGACAAATACAAATTGTCCCGCCACGTCGGGCGCACGATACGCTCCATCGACCGGCCCAACTGATTTTCGATGTCGTCCTGTACTTGGGGCGTCGCCGTCGCGGTGACGGCAAGCACGGAGCGCGGATTGAGCGCGCGCACGGCTTGCCCGACCGCGCGGTAATCGGGCCGAAAATCGTGGCCCCACTGCGAAATACAGTGCGCCTCGTCAACCACAATCGTTTGCAAGTTGGCCCGGCGCAAGGCGTGCAAAAACGCGGTTTGCCTTAGGCGTTCGGGCGCGGCGTAGACCATTTTAATCCGCCCCGACCGAACCGATGCCATTCGCCGCGCCATTTCGCTCATATCCAGCGACGAGTTGATAATGGTCGCCTGCGGCGCGACCTCTTTGGGCAGGTTTTCGGCCTGATCTTTCATCAGCGCGATTAAGGGCGATAAAACCAGCGTCGCGCCGTCGGCGAGCATGGCGGGAAGTTGGTACGTCAGTGATTTGCCGCCACCGGTGGGCAGAACGGCTAAGGTGTCCCGTCCCGAAACGGCGGCTTCCACAATATCGCGCTGCCCCGACCTGAAATCGTCGAACCCCCACCACTTTTTGAGCGATGCACGGAGCGCGTCGGGGGCGTCGCTTGGCGCAGCTTCGGGGACGATTTGCGGAGTTTCGGGGAGGACATTCACGGGGTTATTTTATCACTCGTGCCTCCGCGCCAAATGCGGAAACAACAGGGTAAAATGCGGCAATCACGCGCGTCAATACAATTGCTGCGTAACCAGTCGGCGCGGTTTTTCGTTGTATTACAGAAAAGGGTTTTGTGGCATGAAAATTTTTGGAGTTTCCCGCGCGTCGGCGGCCTGCGTCGGAATCGCTTTATTTGCTTGGGCGCAGGCGTCGGCGTTTTGTCAAACCGGCGCGCTTCCTTCCGCGCCGCAGGTCGTTGTCACCCGGGACGAGGCGTTTCTCGTCGGCGCGACGCAGATGGTCGCGTCCGCAAACGCCAATTTCACGCCCAATCCACAGGGCCGCTACGCCCTCGTGACGCAGCAGGAGCGGTCGCTGCCGCCCGGCCCGCTGCTTGGGAACACCACGACCGGTGCGATGTCGCTTTTCCTGTACGACGCCCGCTTGAACAAAACCCGCGTGCTTTTGCAGCGTCGCGCGGACGGCGGCAAACATACCGTGGATTCCGTCCACTGGATTGCGCAAACCGATTGCGCCCTCGTGGTCGTGCGCGATGTTCCGCCCCCCGATTCGGCACAAGGCAGTTCCTCCGTCGATGTAAACAACGACTTGACGGACACCTACGGGTCGGAATTTTTTGTCAATGGCAAAACGGTCAACGCCACCTTGCTTTTTTACGACTTTTCCAAAAGCCTGACGCCCCGCGTTCTCGGTACATCGGCGGACGGCTTTTTCATCAGCGTGTCGCCTATAAAACCGTTTTTTGTCGTTTGGAGCGATAAAAGCATTCGCATGGGAAGTGCGCCCGGCGGCGCGCTCGGCCCCGCACGCGAACTATCGCCGCGCGTTTATTTTGACCGATGGAACCAAGCGGGCACGGCAATTTATGAAGAAGAATATGACTATCTGAAAGACGCAACGGGTACACAGCGGCAGCGTGTCGAGCATTGGTTTGAATGGGACGGTAAATCGCCCGATGCCGTGGCACTCAAAACTAAACCGACCAAGGCCATGATCGCGCAGAAACCGACGCCCGCGCCGCTTCCGATTACGCTGCAAATCGGCGCGCTTCCCGTACCCGCCAACTTATCCCGGTCGCGCATCCTGACCGAAGAACGCGACGTAGCGTTTGCGCCCGCCACGCCGCAAACCGCGCCCGTCGCCACCAAGCCCGTAGCCCAAACGAAACCGCCCGCGCAAACCCCAAAATCGCAAACGGGCACGGTTTTTCATCCGCTGTATTTGGCCCCGAACGATTCTGCCGAGGCTTCGGCGTCACCGGGCGAGAATGCGGCCCTTCTTGCGCCCGACGCGCCGGGCGGGGCGATTTTAGCGGATCAAAGCGCGGTGTTGTACCAATCCGGTGGGGCCGTGTATGCGACCCCGCTCGTGCGCGTCAAAACCGCCGCGTATGCCGCGCTGCGTAAGCAACGAGCCATGCAGCAAGGAAAACAGGTCGGCTTGGGAATTTTGATGTACGTGCAGGACTACGACGAAGAATATCCGTTGTCGGATCGGTTTGAAGAAGGGGTGTCGCCTTACCTCCGAGATCCGTCCATGTTCAGCGGCTTCACGTTTCAGCGTCCAACCGCTCCGCTGGCGAAGATCCCGATGCCCGCGACAACCGTCATGGGCTATGTCACCGTGCCGGGCGGGCGGGCCGTCGTGTACGTGGACGGGCACGTCAAATGGGAAGACATGCCGTAGCGCACGGGTAAAAAGGCAAGAAAAAACAAACCCCGTCATTGACGGGGCTTGTTTTTACGGATTAACGATTAGTCGGTAAGGCGTTGCCACTTAGCCTGCGTAGCAAGATACTGGCTCCATTTCATCCACTTGGCGTGTCCGTCGGTGAAAATCATGGTGTTGCCCCCGTTGTGCCGGGTGCAAGCGTCCGGGTTGGGAGCATTAGCAGCCAGTGCCAATACGCCGCCCGTACCATCTACGGGATTTGTTTGTGCCCCACATGGCTTGGGAAAGCGCAGCCGGTTGAAAGTGGAACTGGACGTGACCGTTTGGCTTCCTTGTCCCCATGTCGGCGACTGACGCGAATGGGTATCGCCGATATAGTAGGTGCTGGACGGAAATCGGACATCAGCAAGCGTAGCGGCGGCGAGATACGTAGGGCCAAAACCCGCGCCATCCGTGGAGCCAAAAAATGCCATCGACTCGTTGATGCCGTAGCTCATGGCAAAAGGGCGCTTATATTGCGTCGTGCCCACCGTGTAACCGGGTTCGTCGTCATTAGGACATAAGAAAACCTGCTTACTTTTGATGTACGGATAGAGTTGCAGTGCCCAAACCATTTGCCCTGTATATGTCCCGCCGTCCGGCGTCGGCAGTGTCGGCAAAACGGGACTGGCTTTTGAAGGCGATTGCAGGTCAACGCTGGGATACACCTCGTCGTAGTCCTGCAAATACATCATAACTGCCGTACCGATTTGTTTTCCGTTCGAGATACACGCGGCCTGCCGGGCTTTTTCGCGGGCTTGGGCGAACACGGGAAACAAAATCGCGGCAAGAATCGCTATGATGGCGATAACGACGAGAAGTTCAATCAGCGTGAATGCTGATTTGGAGGGGCGAGCCGCCCGGCGACGATGCGAAGACGAAATCATTTAAGCACTCCTTGAAGGATGGGATGATTGGGTTGATGAAGTGGACGGGGCAACAACGGCTCCGAGGGCGGCGCGGCTGTGGAACCGCGCGCAACCAGTTCCGGCGTGAACAGCAAACACG
>CAXTBP010000082.1:18977-22374 GCA_964241985.1 uncultured Armatimonadaceae bacterium
GGATTGTTTACGGACGTACCATCACTTTGCAAATGGCGAATAAGGCCTTCCACCGCCGCGCTGCCGATTTGCACGAGCGGCTGGTGAATGGTCGTTAAACGCGGCGTCACGAGCGTGGCGGCGAACACGTCGTCGAAGCCAATAACGGAAAGTTGATCAGGCACGGAAACGCCGGTATCGCGGGCGGCCTGCAAACCTTCAAACGCGATTTGGTCGTTGGCGGCAAAAATCGCGGTCGGCGGAATGGGCAGAGCAAGCAGTTGCCGCGTCGCTTCGTAAGCGGTCGCGCCTTGATAGTCACACTCGATACGATACGCGGCGGGCGGATCGACTTGGGCGTCGGCAAGCGCGGCCCGCCAGCCCGCTTCGCGCTCGTGGGCGCTACGCTGCGTTTGGGTTCCCGACAAATGCGCGATTTTCCGATGGCCTAAATGGAGCAAATGCTGCGTAGCGATGCGTCCCCCGGCCTCATTGTCCACATCCACGGCAAGCGCGACCGAAGTATTGCTACCTTCGTCATAGCGAACGGAAACGAGGGCGAGCGGCAAGCCCAACTGCGACAATTCGGGAATAGTTTCCACACGCGGCGCAATCACCAAAACGCCGTCCACGCTGCGGTCGGAAAAAAGGGCGGCCCCCTGCTCTTTGTTGCGCCAATGCTCGGGATACAGCAGCACGCCGTAGCCCGCGCGGGCTGCGCCGTTCAAAATGCCCTGCAAAACAATAGAAGCGTAGGGGTCAACCACAATCGCGCCGCTGCTGCGATAAAAAAGAACGCCCAGCGTGCGCGTGTGCCCCCGTGCCAGCGTTCGCGCCGCCGCGCTCGGCTGGAAGTTGAGGTCGCGGGCCGCCGACAAAACGCGCTCGCGCTTATCCGCCCGCACGAGCGCGAGCCGATTGTTGAACACGTTGCTGACCGTTCCGACCGAAACGCCCGCCGCCTGCGCGACGTCTTTGATCGTCGCAGTGGTCGTGGCTTTTGGAGAAGCGATGGGCGAAATTGCCGCGTCGTCGCGTGCCTCTGCTGCTTCTGCGCTAATTGTATTCTTCTGCCGCGTCACAAGGCATCGTTACCTTAAAAACCGCTCTTCTATTTACTTGAAGCGGTTCAACTATCTTAACTTGAAACGCTTCAAGTGTCAAGCGGAAAGCGCCGTTTTTGCCTTGGTTGGGCCAAACAAAGGGTTTTGGCGTATAATAAGTGTGCCGATTTTTGGCGTGCGCGCTCGTAGCTCAGTGGATTAGAGCAAACGGCTTCTACCCGTTTGGCCGGGGGTTCGAGTCCCTCCGGGCGCAGTGATGATTAGGCGCTGCTTCCGCTTGAGGAACGCGCTTTTGCTCAAAAATTCATAGATTTCGCTTCTGAACCCCAATCCGTTTTGCCACGTGCCGAATGGGTTGGAGTTTTTGTTTCGCCTCCGCGTTTTGTGCGCAGGAACTCCCCCGCTTCCACCATTTAGAAAGCTGGAGGAAATATGTTACTGCGAGATGCCGCTGCGGATTATATTAAGCACGCACGCCACGGGCTGGGCCTGACGCTTGCCACGTGCGAATCGTATCAAGCCAATCTAAGACACTACACTAAGTGGTTGGAAACGGACGGGGGGTGCCCAACCCCGGATCTCACAGCGCTTTCCACTCCCATGTTGCGCCGATATCTTTACGCCCAATCCGCCTTGGGTAAACGCCCACGGACTATTGCTGGGCTTTTCCATACAATTAAGGCCCTATCCGTCTTTTTGATAGCTCAGGGCGTAATTTCTTCCAATCCCGTGGTAGAAATACAACTTCCAAAAAAAGATGCTCCCGTTCGCCCCGTCGCGTCGGATGAGGAGTGCGCCTCCCTTCTCTCCGCTTGCGAACGCCTGCGCTCACCAAGGCGCGTAGCGCTTGCCAGCGCCATTTTCCACACGTTGATTTTCACCGGGCTACGCGCCATGGAGGTTTTAGACCTCGAAATGTCCGATGTGGCGTTTGACCGTGGCACGCTGACTGTGCGACAAGGTAAGGGCAAAAAATCGCGCACGTTGTATCCGACGACCGACACTATGGTGGCACTTCGTAATTGGATCGCCTTACGCGGTCAAAACGTCGAAACGAGCTACCTTTTTGCATTCGATCGTCGCCGTCGGGTTGCCTATGGCGGACTGCTCAAAATGCTTCACGAGGTCAAACTCATAGCGGGTTTTGCTGATCGGAAACACATACAGCCCCATGCTTTGCGCCGTGCCTTCGCCACTCGCCTTATGCAGCGCGGTGCATCAATACGCACTATTCAAAGCGCAATGGGGCACAGCGATGCCAACACCACGTTTATGTACCTGTCCACGTCCCAGCGCGAAGTTACCTTCCGCAACCACTCAAACTGCTCGAACGGGATTTATCGCCACCTCCGTAAGTCGTTTCGTTTGATTTTCTCGGTTAATCCAGCCTTTTTGAGGGCTTGGGACTTGCGGATAGAAACTGTACGACCAGGGGCCATAAGCTTTAGCGGCGTCCTTTCGTTCCTGCGCGCGACTCACCCTTGCTTTCCCCCTTAGGTGCTTTCTCCCCTTACATCATCGGCCATTGTGCCACCCCTCCGAGTGCCTCAATGTAACCCCTTATGTGATGGTCAACGGAACTATAGTTGAAGCGGAGAACCCGCCAGCCCAAGAGGGCCGTTGCGGTATATTTTGTAATTCTGCTTTGCAAACTCGGCCCGGAGTAAAAATGCGTTTGTTTACATCAATTTTGGTTTGAAAATATCGAGTTTTGTGCTATGCTATGCAAACAAATGTTTGCAATCAGCGTTACGAAAAGTGCCGTGGTTTGGGTTTCAATGGCAGGTTTGCTCGCAGCATCCGCAAGACGTTCCAGGATTGAACGCGACGAACCCCTTGCGAGACGGGTAGCAGGGAAGAAGACAAGCGGCGGAACGCGAAAAGCCGAAAAAGGCCGGGCTTGCAGCGATTCAAAAACGATACGAATGCGGATGGATACTCGCTTTAGGATTGTTCCAGATATCTGCGGAAGCGGCGAGGCGACGTGCCCGTTTTTTTGCGAAACGCCTCATAAAAGCGGCTCACAGACCCAAAACCGCTGCTCAACGCAATATCAATAATTGACTCATCGGTCGTTGCCAGTAACCGCTGGGCATGAGCGACCCGCTGCATGGTCAGATACCCGGAAAGCGTCATACCTACGTGCTGGCGAAACAGCACCATCGCATAATTCGGGTGCAGGTGCGCGGCATTTGCAATTTGGGGCGCATGGATGTCGCTTGAAAAATTTTGGGACATGAATTGAGCCATCGCTTCCACAGCGATTAAACCTCGGTCGCTATACGGGAAAGACTGCGTTACAGAATCCATCTTTTCCGATATTCGGCATAGGCTAAGAGCCAATCGCGGCAGCC
>CAXTBP010000083.1:0-21790 GCA_964241985.1 uncultured Armatimonadaceae bacterium
CGCCTCCCGACCCCGATACGGGCGCGGTCGATCCGTTCGCCGAACAAGGCCCGCCCCGTGCGACCCGGCTTCAATTTCGTGGCAGGCGCTTCAACGCTTTATCGCTCGCTCTGCCGCTCGATTTCCTTATCGACGATTGCAGTGCGCTGAACGTGTCCAGCGGCACGTTCAAAGGCGTGTGGGAAGCGGTCGGCAGCGGCGATGCGCCCACCTCGGCGGGCGGCGGCATTCGGTTCACGGGTTCGGTGCGCCGGTCGTTCACGCACGACGTGAGCCTCAGTTCGTATCGCTATGTGCGCCTACACATCGCGCCGCCCACGGACGAGGATGCGCCCGCGCCAAACCTGCAAATCGGCATCGGGGGCAAAACGTTTCCCGTGCGCCGGGTTGGCACAAGCGATTATTGGTTCGTAGATTTGTGCGCCGAAACGAACGGGCCGCAGGTCAGCGCGGCAGGCTCGAAGTGGCTTTTGCAGCGGCATTATTTTCCGGCCATCGTTTCCGACGAACTGCCCCGATACGAAAAGAGCTATTTGGGCGTTGGTCGCTGCAAATCGTTCACACTGACCGCCTCAAAGAGCGAGACCGAGGTCACGATCCTGCGCGTGGAATTGTCGCGCCGTGGATTTTACGACAAAGACACCGTTTCCGCTGCGCCGCCGACGGTGACGTTTTGCCCGCCGTTTTACCGGGGCAGGCTGATTTATCGGCGCGGGCCTGACTTTCCTCCGACCGACCTTGACCGCATGTGGCCTACGCGGGAATATGAAACGCGCTATTTCGGCGGGGGATATGAACAACCGCCGGACGATGGCGCATTGCGTGAAGATTTATCGGGGAGCGTAGATGAGGACGATGGCTACGAAGATTCGCGCGAAGGCGAGGATAACGTTCCCGAAACGCCCAATCGAACGCGCTACTGGGCACGGCGGTTCCTGCTCGCTCACGTGTCGGGGCGGCAGGGACTGGAGGAAAAAGACAGTTCGTGCCAAGTCACGGAAACGGAAAACAGCTTTGCGATTAGTTGGTCGCAATCCTCCGTTAAAGATTTGGTGGATAGCGTCAAGCAAACGAACGCGAACGGCGTTTTGGTCAACCCCGGATGGACGGCAACGGATAACAAGCCCGCGCCAACGAGCGGGTGCGATGTCGCGTTGCCCGATTTCGAGTCCTGCTATCTGAATAGCGACCGCCCCGCGACGTGGCTTTTTGGCGGCGGCGCGATGGCGGCGGGCGGAGAGGGTCAATTTGGCGTGGAGCCGACTGCGGAAATGGGATGGCAGTACGGATTCGATAGGCCACTGGGCAGCTACGACGCGCAGCAGATGTTTGATGTGATTGACGGGTTCCCCGGCTGTGGCGACTTTTTTGGGTTCGGGGGCGGTGACGGCAAAACGCTCATTTTGCGCGCGGCGGGCATTTTGCGCGGCAATGCGCAAGGCCTCACTATCTCCACGGCAAAGAAAGCGGCCAGCGGCAAAACGGTGGAACTGCGGCAGGGGGAACCCTCGCCGGGCGCGCTGGTTTCGTCGGGGCTATCCGGTGTGGATGGCTTGTACGTGATGCACGACGCGCCCTTTGCAAAAACGGTGCAGCCCGCGCTCGCCAAAACGGGAAACCTCACGGCGGGATTCAAAGCATACGGACGCAAACGGCAACGTATTGTTTTCGTTGTTCCAACCGACAAAACGCTTGGTAAGGGCTTAACCGGCGATGCGTCCATTGCATCGCGCATGGTGCGTGGCTATACCGCAGACGATTTGCTTATGCTCGAGTTCGCCAAAAACACGACCGCGCAGGAATGGGAGGAAGTCGAAACGGCACTGACTGCCTACCGCCCCTGTGTTCGCTATTCGCGATTGAACGGCTACCTTTATGCTTCGTTCCAAACGGCGGAAACGGGCGGGGCAATCGGGGCGGCGTGGACATCAACGGAAGGTCGGAGTTTTGACGGCATGGCGACTATAAACAGCACGGGACAGTTTCCAACATTTTGTATTCAGCAAAGCGGCTTACAGTGCCATTTTTGGCGAACGGACGAGGGCGCGATTCAAAGCAAAATCGTTAGCCCTGACTTGGCACACGTTTTCCCGCTGGGCGGCGGATTGCTTACACCTGTCGCGTCAAACGTCGCAGAAGACACAATCACATCATGGGTTGAACACGCGACACAGAGGGTCTATTTGGCGTTCAGGCTCGAGGACGGAACGCTGCAAACGATTTATAGCGTGGACGGAGGGCACAACTACCCGTACACGCCTCCTCCCATTGCGCCCGGCGAAGACGACGGTTTTGGTATCGACGAAAACATGGTTATGTAGGAGCTTTAACTATGCAAAGAATGTTTATTTGCAGTGCGGCGATTGTTTGTTTGATGGCGTCTGCGCCCCTTCAGGCCGAGGCGCAGATCCGGCCCGGCACGGTGCAAATCAAAGGCGGCCCGCTTTCCAGTTTGGGGCCGCTTCTGCCCCGACAACAGTTCGTGGACGAAACGAACTGGGACATCTATTTGGGTACGCTTTCCGGCAATCGGCGCATGAATTGGCGTCTGCTCTATGGAACCGGCGCACCCCCGGCAATTTTAGGCGGCATAGGCGACAGCTACCTAAACACGGCAACCAACGACGTGTACGAGAAGATGGCGAGCGGCTGGATTTTCCGTGCCAACTTTACCGGGCCGCGCGGTTTGCAGGGTGTGCCGGGCATGTCGATTGTCGGCCCGGCGGGTGCATCTGGCAAGGACGGAAAAGACGGAAGCCCTGCGACAATCAGCGTAGGGAATGTTTCGATTGGCGCGGTCGGTTCAATGCCTCTTGTTAGCCAGCGCGGAACGATGTCGAACGCCATTTTAGATTTCGTGTTTCCTGCGCCTGCACAAGGCGAGCGCGGGCCGCAAGGAGTGCCGGGAATGTCCATAGTGGGCGCGACCGGCCCGGCGGGGAAAGACGGCGTTTCCATCGTCGGCCCCGCCGGGCCTGCGGGGGCTTCGATTGTCGGGCCAGCTGGCAAGGATGGAAAAGACGGGTTGAGTATCGTCGGCCCGGCGGGAAAAGACGGTACAAACGCACTTCCTTTGTTTCGCACGGCCCGCGCCCCACTTCCCGCGATTGCGATTGGACTGACAACAAATATCAATTTGACTTGGACGCATCAAGGCGCGGTCAACCCGTTCGCCGACACGTCCTACACGGTAGCCGGGCCGGGCGTCGTAGGCTCCACAGTGAATGTGTCCTATCGAATTACGAGTTTGTCCGCGACGGGTGCGACGGTTGCCGTTACCGCCATTTCGCTCGTTCCTGCGGGATCTGCTTCAATCCACCTCATTGCAATCCACGACTAAACCCGCTGTCTAAATATTCCGCACCGAATAATTGGGCAAAGCCATGTCTGGTACAACGTATAGTCCTTAGTTAGGATTTGTAAACGCCGGGCTTTTTCACCGAACCCGTGACGTGAACGACGAGGGTGGCAGTATCGGGCGGTGCGCCCGCGCCCACCGTTGCGGACACTTTCGCCAATCCGCCCGCCGCTAAATCCAGCGTCGCCGGTGCGCTTGTGCTCGCCGTCGCCGCTTTTGGGCGAATGGGGGCCGCGCTCAGTCCGGCCCGATGGCGATTCATGCTGGCATACGCCCAGCCGCCCACACACAAAGAGACGGCAACCCCCGCCGCCGCGCCCACGCCCCAGTTGTCCCGCAAAGAAAAAGCCGCCATGTCGCTCACCAGTCCTCCGGTTCCATCCGTTTCGGTGCAACCAATAAGCGGCCCGCGCGGTCAACAGTAGAGTAAGGGTTTCGCGCGGAGTCGCTTACTGGCTTGAAAGTCACTACGAAAAATCGGCGCAGTTCTTACACTAATTTTCAAGAAATTTTGGAAAATAAAAAAATGCCATTGGATCAACCCATCGAAGAAGTAAACCGCCTGCAAAAGCGGGTGCGAAGGCTCCTTTGGGTTTTTATCGTCGGGCTTGTCGTCAGCGGCGTGACCGCGTTTCCGCTGGTTTGGGAAATTAATTTACTATGCCGCTTGCTTGGCATTGACCCCGCGCTGCCGCCCGCCGCCTATTCCGATTTTTTGCGTCACTGGATCGCCACGGTGCGGCTTGGCGTGACGGAAACCGATGGGCAGTTCCCGTTTTTGGCCTACGGGACGGACTGGCTCGCCTTTGGGCATATCGTTATCGCCCTGTTTTTTATCGGCCCGCTCCGCGACCCGGTGCGCAATCGGTTCGTGTTTCAGGCCGGGCTTGCCGCCTGCGCCCTCGTCATTCCGCTCGCACTTATTTGCGGCCCGATTCGCGGCATTCCACTTTTTTGGCAAATCATCGACTGCGCGTTCGGCGCGGTGGGCAGCATTCCGCTTCTCATTTGCTTGTGCGACACTGCCCGGCTGGAGAAACTGGAAAAAGACGCGACGGTTTAGGATTGACCCGCTGCGCTGGCGACATCGGCGAGCGTTAAAACTCCCAAATAATTGACGCGCCGCTCCACAACGGGCAGCACGCTTTGATGTTTGCGCCCCATGAGTTCGAGCGCATCTCTCGCTTCCATATCCGGCGTACCGATAACCCGCACGGGATGCACATACGGGCCGACCTCAAGGTCGGATAATTTTACGCCGGGCGGCACTAAATTGGCTAAGGCGTCGGGCGTGAACATGCCCATGTACTGCTCGTCGCCGACGAGAACGACGACGTTAAGCGGTTCGTTTTCCATGAGGTAAACGACCTCGTCGAGGCTGGTGGACGGCTCCACGACGGGCACGGTACGCAGGGTTATTTCTTGTAGCGTCATTTCGGTTTGGTTCAGTGTTCCTAATTTTTGTATCGCAAAGCGGTTCGGCGCGGGGCACAAAAAAACCTGCCGCCCCAAACGATAGTATTCGGAGCGGCAGGCTGGTTTCGTTAAACGTTGAAGCTACGGGCAGGTGTCGTCTTGAACCGACCAGTCACAGGCTTTCGTGGAACCCCATTTTTTCCAACCGGCATGGCCGTCGCCGTACAAGGCAACGAAGCCTTCGTTGTGGCGATAATCCACTTTGCTTGAGGTAGCGGTCGGATAACGGTCAGTGCGGTCTTCGGCTCCAATGCCACGAATGGAGTTGCCTTGACCACGCGGGCTGTTATTTGTAGATGCGGTTCCTGTTATTGCATCCACAATATGTATCGTAGTTGCGGGAGCCGGAATTTCGCTTTCCGAAATATCTGCGGTGGTTCCTACCCCTCCCGACGAGCCGGAACCTGCAAATCCCCATTTAGGGTTTGCAGTTGTTCCAAAATCGGAATACGTCCACCCACTGGTTCCGCGCTGATTGCCGATAAAATTACGCCCGTAAGACAAATTGTTAACTTGGCACAAGGATTGGTTGCCCGCTCCGTAGGCCGATCCATCGCCACATTCGTTGAAATTGTTAAACTTCGTGTCGGTGACGCCGGTATACTTATTCGTGGTTGCGGTTATGTACTTTGTGTCGGGGGAGAAAACATCATCGTTCGCGCTGGGACAAACGTAAACCCCTTGACTTTTAACGTACGGATAAATCAACGAGGGCCAAGACACAAGCGGGTTCGTCGGGCTTGGCGTACCAGTACCACGGGCCGAGGGCAAAATGACGCCATCATAATCCTGCGTATACTGAATAATTGCCAAGCCAAGTTGCTTCATGTTTGACAAGCAGGCGGCCTGCCTTGCTTTGGCGCGGGCCTGCGCGAAGACGGGAAACAGAATAGCGGCAAGAATCGCAATAATGGCGATAACGACGAGCAGTTCAATAAGCGTAAAGGCCTGCGCGGCTGCACGGCGACGCCCTGAGCGAATTATCATCACACACTCCTTAGATCGACACGCCGGTTCGTTTGGGTTTTTGAACCGGCGCAATACGGTATCAAGCGGCGACCCTACCCAAGTAGTAAGTCGCAAAACGTTGTGACAACACCACGCTGCGTCGCGGGCGGCGAGAAAACTACCTCGCGTTGTTTATCCATTAAAAACAACGCGACGAACACGACGCCTATTGTATCACGCCACAGCCAACCTCTAACATTCGGGAACATACCCGTTTTTTGCTGGTTGTATGCGGTGACTTCGTGAAACAAGCGCCAAAGGCAGTAGACGAAACGTCCCTCGGCAAAGTTCCGGCTTTGTTTATTCCCGCGCTTCCGGTAGTTTCAAACAAAAACGTTTCAACTTTTTTACGATTTTTTTACGATTTTTTTGCCTTTTTGGTTGACAGGCCATGATGCGTGTATGTTACACTGCCTCAGCGGTAATCGCTTCGCGGACGTTCGTTTGAACACACGGCGAAGCGATTGAGCGCGGTGGCCCCCACGTGATCCTACGGCGGGCGGCTTGTGTGCGGCGCGTATTTTGGTAGGAACTCCTGCTAAAAATTTGCGTTGTACAGACCGACACAAAGAGCATAAAGCCCACGAATCCGCGAGGATTTGTGAAAGGATTTTTGAATTTGCAGTTGCGTTTATCTCGAACAACGGCGGCCACCGTCAGCGTTCTTCTTTTAACCACGGCGGCGCTTGCGCCCCAAACGTTTGCCGCACCCAAACACAAGGCCCATAAAAAGGGCAGCGGTAACGCTCCTAAATCGAGCAAAAGCGGAAAGTCTTCCCGCCGCTCCCATTCCTCCGGCGACGATGCGAACCTCGTTCACCACGCCCTTGTCCGCGTATCGACCGCCAAGTTGCGCTCCGCGCCGGGCAAAGACAGCAAAGCAACCGCGCTTCTTGATGCGGGCCGCTACGCCAAAGTCATCGAGCGCAAAGACGGCTGGGCGAAACTCCGATTGGACAGTGGGCGCACCGGCTGGGTACGCCGCGATTTGCTCAGCGTTTCCAAAAAAGCCGTCGTCGATCACGGCGTCCAGCCGGTGGCGAAAAAGCGCGTCGTCGCTGCCAAAGCCGCCCCGAAACGACATAAAACCGTGGTGGTCGTTCACGTCGCGCCTAAACCGCACAAAACCATTGTTGCAGTAAAAGCCGCACCCAAGCCGCACAAAACGGTCGTTGTTGCCGCCGCGCCCGCGCTGAAAAAAGTGATTTATACTCCTGTTCCAGCGAAATCCGTACCGGCGAAGGCGATTTTTTCCAAGCCCCCGGTCAGCGCGAAAAAAGCCGAGCAGATAAGGCTGCATGAACTTAAGGTTGCCGCCCAACAAGCCAGGCATGAGCAGAATGTCGCCGCGCAGAAAGCCAAGCACGAGCAAAATTTGCGGGCGCGCGCCGCGCTCCATGAGCAGCACGTCGCCGAGGCCGCATTGCACGCCGCGCAGGCCAAAGCGAACGCAAACGCCCGCCATTTGGCCCGGCTTGCCAATCAACAAGCACGGGCGCGAGCAAAAGCCGAACGGCTTGCCAAGCAAAACGCCGCCGCGCTTTCCGCGATTGAGCGAGCAAAGGAACTGCGCGAAATGCGCGCCGCCGATGCAAGCGATGGCGAAACAACGACGTACACTCCGACGCTCGCCGAACTCAAATCCGAGCGACTGGTGCGTAGCGCGCTGGCCTATCGCGGCACGCCGTACCGTTTTGGCGCGACCGGGAACGGTGCGTTCGACTGCTCCAGTTTCACCCAGTACTTGTTCGGCAAGCAAGGCGAAGATTTGCCGCGCACGGCTGCCGAGCAATACAGCCACGGTAAACCCGTAAGCAAATCCGATATGCAGATCGGCGACTTGGTATTTTTCAAAAACACGTATAAGCACGGCGTTTCGCACGTCGGCGTGTATATTGGCAACGGGCACTTCGTCCATGCCTCGTCCGGCAGCCATGCCGTCACGGTCACGTCGCTATCGTCCGCCTATTACGTCAACCACTGGGCCGGTGCGCGCCGCCCGCGCTAACCTGTCGCCCTGCGAGAAATCAGAGCGGTTTCAACCGCCACCAAAAAATTAAGACTGCGCTAAAACGCGGCCCGCTTGATATATCAAGCGGGCCGCGTTTTTTGTTAATTTTCAGAATTTCTTTATTTTTGACACGCACTTTTGCCGGGGATACAATACTTCACGCGGAGTTTGGGCGTTTTTCGCTCGTTCGCGGTTCAAGGAGGCTCGGCTTTTCTCCATGTTTTCCTCGTTTTCGCGGCGCGCATTGGCTCCGCTTTTTGCTGCCGTTACCCTCGGCGTGGCAGGTTTTTCTCCGGTTCGCCTAACGGCGGCCCACGCGCAAACCGCCCCTGCGGCAAAGCCCGCCAAAGAAGACCCCGAAATCAAGATGGGCCGTGAAGCCCACGAGGAAATGCTCAAAGACGGCATTAAACTCGTGCGCGACCCAAAAGTCATGGAGCGCGTCGAGCGCATCGGGAAGAAACTTGCCGATATTGCCCGCGTCACGCCCGTCGATGCCGCGTATGGCTCGGCAACCCTCGTTCCCTACGATTACCATTTTTTTGTTGTCGATGATCCCGACATCAACGCCTTTTGTTTGCCCGGCGGCTACATTTATATCAACAGCGGCCTCCTTAACTACGTCCAGTCTGACGATGAACTCGCCGGGGTGATTGGGCACGAAATCACGCACGCCGCGCACCACCACGTTTTGCGCCTGCAAAAAGAGCAGAGCAAAATCAACAATCAAATGCTGATTGGCGCACTGGTTACCCTTGTCGCCCGCGTGCCCGCCGCCGACGCGATGAACGTTATTCAGGGCTTGCAGCTTGTCGCCATACAAAAACTGAACGGGTTTGGGCAAACGGCGGAAAAAGACGCTGACCACGGCGGCGTAATTTTCACGGAAAAAGCGGGCTACAATCCGGTCGGAATGCTGACGTTCATGGAGCGGTTGGAGCGTGACCAGCGAATGCGCCCCGACATCGATCAAGGCATTTTCCGCACGCACCCGCCGGAAAAGCAGCGGGCCGAAGCGATTACCAAGCAATTAACGGTGATGAACGTACCCATTCAGCGTCGGGCCGTCACCAATATGCTGAAAGTCGCCGTGAAAACCGTGCCGATTGGCAACGACAAAACGGCCTCGGAAGTCACGCTCGACAATCGCCCGTTGTTTCGCACCGCGTCGCGCGACCGGGCCGACGAATCCGCCAATACACTGGACGGCCTGCTCAACGACGACATTCAGTTGTACGATGTGACGCGCAAAGGGGCGTCGGTTTTGGTGCGCGGCGAAACCGTTTGGACGGCCCAACCCGACGACGCCGTTTTGACGCTCGGAATGCCCGCCGCTCCTGCAAGCAAAACCGCCCCCTTGAAAACCGCGAGCGTAACAACGACTGCCTCTACCGATTCGCCGTTCGCGCCTGCCGCAGCAATCGCGCCCGCGTCGAGCACACGGGAGAAAGCCGCCGAAGCCGCGTACAAGGCCCTCCGAAACGCCCTGTTCAAACAGTTTTTGGAATACGGCGGGTAAGAGTAGATCCTTTGTGTCAGGGACGTTCATGTCCCTGACACTGACACCAATAAAGGAAACTCACTCCACCTCGACGAAACGAACCTCATCTATGAGTGAGGCCGTTTCGTTTGATGGTTTTTTGCCGCCCGAACCCGTCGCGGATTTCGCCTGCCGGTGCGGCGAAGGGCCGCTGTGGCACGAGGGCGAGCAGGTTTTGTACTGGGTCGATATTCCCACGGGCCGCGTTTTGCGCTACGACCCAAACGCCAATAACGGACGCGGGACGAGTGAGCAAGTTTGGGCAGGCGACGAGGTCGGTGGATTGACACTGCAAGCCGACGGAAGCCTTTTGCTTTTTCTTGCGCGGGGCGCGATTAAGATTCGCAAGCCGAACGGCGACATGGAAACCGTCATTGACGAAATCGAGGGCGAACAAACGACGCGCTTCAACGACGTTATCGCCGACCCGGAAGGGCGCGTGTTTTGCGGAACCATGCCGACGCGCGAGCGCAAAGGGCGGCTGTACCGGTTAGAGCACGACGGCAGTTTGCACATCGTCCGTGAAAACGTCGGCTGCGCAAATGGCATGGGCTTTACTCCCGACCGAAAGCGGATGTATTTCACCGACACGCCGACCCGTTACATCGTCCGCTTCGATTACAACACCCAAACCGGCGCGCTAACCAACGAATCCGTTTTCGCAACCGTTTCGCCCGACGCTGGGCACGGCGTTCCTGACGGCATGACGGTGGATAAATCCGGCGATGTATGGTCGGCCCGCTGGGGCGGTTCGCGCTTAGTGTGCCACGACCAAAACGACGGACGCGAAAAAGCCATACTCCCGTTTCCGTGCCCCAAAGTTTCGTCCGCGCTGTTCGCCGGGCCGAATTATTCCGACCTGTACGTGACGACGGCGGGCGGGGGCGAGCGCGAAAACGACGGCCCCCACGCGGGCGTTTTGTTCCGTTTGCGCCCGAACCCCAACGCGCAAACTCCACCGCCCGTCGGCGTACCCGAATTCGTGTCGCGCATCGGCTTATAGAATTGTGAAGACTTCGATGATGAAAACGCTTTTGTATTCGGATTGGGATACGCTCCAAATTGCCGATGCGCCTATTTCGGTTCCGCAAGCGGGCGAAGTGCTGCTCCGTGTAGACGCGGCGGGGATTTGCGGTAGCGAACTGGAAGCCGTCAAAAATCGGAGCGAGCGGCGCGTTCCACCGCGCGTGATGGGCCACGAGTTTTGCGGAACGATAGCGGAACTTGGGCCGGGGGTAGACGCGGGCGAGTTTTTCGTCGGGCGCAAAGTCGTCAGCAATTCGTTGGTCGGCTGCGAGAACTGCGTTCGTTGCAAGCGCGGCGACACACATTTATGCGCCAATCGTCAACTTTTCGGGATGCACCGACCCGGCGCGTGGGCCGAATTTGTGTGCGTTCCGGTTCGCGCCCTGTTGCCGTGGCCCGAAAATTTACCCCGCGAAGCCGCCGCGCTTGCCGAACCGTGCGCGAACGGCGTTCACATGGCCCGGCTTGCTGCGCATCGTCCGCCGGAGACCCTACTTATAATTGGTGCGGGGCCGATTGGATTATTCGCGCAGCAAGCGTTCCAAGCCATTTACGGAACGCGCGTGTTTGTCGCCGACGTGAGCGCGGGCAGACTGCAAATCGCCCAAAAATTGGGGGCGGCACAAACGTTTCTTGCGCCCGATGTGGACGTTGTGGAAGCCGTGCACGATTTAACGGACGGCGAGGGCGTGGATATGGTCATCGACGCGGCGGGGCGAGAATCCACCAAACGGCAAAGTATCGCCGCGCTAAGGCCGGGCGGGGCCGCAATTTGGATTGGCATTCACGACAACGCCGTTTCTATAAATTCCTTCGATGTAACCTTGTCCGAAAAAGCGATTTGGGGAACCTACGCTGCAACGCTCCCCGACGTACGCGACGCGCTGGACTTAATGGCTTCGGGTAAAATCGACGGACATTCGTGGGTGCAATCATTCCCACTCACGGAAGGCGACGCGGCCTTGTACCAAATGCTCCATCCCGGCGAAACCGACATCAAAGCCGTGCTCGTGCCGTAACGAAAAATAATGCTTATTCAACCAAACCAAACCCTGCTTTTTATCGGCGATTCCATCACGGACTGCGGACGCGCCCAGCCCGTCGGCGAGGGGCGCAATGACGCATTGGGTCGCGGTTACGTCGCGCTCGCGGACGCCCTCATCAACACGGCCTACCCCGGCCACGCTTTGCGCGTCGTCAATATGGGCACGAGCGGCAACACGGTTCGCAACCTTGCCGCCCGCTGGCAAACCGACGTATTGGACAAATCGCCGGACTGGTTGAGTATCATGATCGGAATTAACGATGTGTGGCGGCAATACGATTCGCCCCGGCAAAAAGCGAGTCATGTTTACGAAGAAGAATACGAAAAAACACTCCGCGATTTGGTCGTCCAAACGCGCCCGACTTTACCCGGTGGCCTCGTTTTGATGTCGCCTTTCTATATCGAGCCGAATCCAAGCGACCCTATGCGAAAAACGATGGACGCATACGGCGCGATTGTCAAACAAATCGCCCAAGAATTCGACTCCGTTTTCGTAGACACGCAGAAAAATGCCTTTGATCCAATCCTTGTCCATCTGTATGCGGCGACGCTCGCTTGGGATAGGGTACATCCCAGCCAAACCGGGCACATGGCGCTTGCCCGCGCGTTCTTAAACGCGGTCGGTTTCGATTGGTCGCCCGCCGAGTAAATTGGCGAAAACCCGTAAAAAAGCGTCCTGCTTGTTGGGACGCTTTTTTTTTGCGCTTCTTCCCCTCAGGCCAAATGCCCGTCGGCAAGCAATGCGGCGGCTTGGATGGGTACGAAAGGACTAAAGCGGAAATGAATAGGGCAGCACGCCGCCGCTTACGGTGTGTCTGTCATCCAAGAAAGAAATCAATCGTGAAAAAGTTAAATGAACAGGTCGTCGTGATTACCGGGGCGTCGTCGGGAATTGGGCTTGCGACCGCACGGATGATGGCGGAAAAAGGGGCAAAAGTAGTCCTTGCCGCCCGTAGCGAAAACGCGCTGCGCGAACTGACGGACGAAATTAACCAAAGCGGCAAAGGACAGGCCGCGTATGTGGTCGCTGACGTTAGCAGCGAAGCCGATGTCGCCCGCATCGCGCAAACCGCACAGGCCGCGTTCGACGGCTTCGATACGTGGATCAACAACGCGGGCGTCGGTATGTACGGCAAAGTTGAAGACATCCCCGTGGACGACATGAAAAAGCTGTATGAAACCAACGTGTGGGGCTTGGTCTACGGGTCGAAAGAAGCCGTCAAGCATTTCAAAAATGTGGGCGGCGGAACCCTAATCAACATCGGCAGTACGGTTTCCGAAGCGGTCATTCCGCTTCAGGGCGTGTATTCGTCCACCAAGCACGCCGTCAAGGCGCTCACGGATGCCCTGCGCATGGAACTGGAAGCCGAACACGCCAACATCGTCGTGACGCTGATCAAACCCGCCGCGATTGATACGCCGTTCCCGATGAACGCCAAAAACTATTTGGACTCCGAGCCGAAGCACGT
Organism: uncultured Armatimonadaceae bacterium; assembly: GCA_964241985.1. Taxonomy (GTDB): domain Bacteria; phylum Armatimonadota; class Armatimonadia; order Armatimonadales; family Armatimonadaceae; genus CAXTBP01. The sequence goes on from CAXTBP010000083.1 coordinate 12,934, forward strand.
GCCGCCCGTGTACGATCCGAAAACCGTCGCGGATGCGATTTGCCATTGCGCGGAAAACCCGACCCGCGATATTTTCGTGGGCAGCGGGGGCAAAGGCAACGCCAGCATGGGCTACCACGTTCCGCGCCTCGCCGACAAGTTCGGTGAAAAGTTCGTCATCCCCAATACGCCGTCCGGCAAACCCAAACTGCCCAGCAACGCTTTGGATGCCCCGTCCGAGCGACTATCCGAGCGCGGCGATTATCCCGGTTTTGTGCGGCCCATCAGTTTGTACACCAACGGTCGCCTGCACCCCGTCCTAACCGGTGCGCTTTTAATCGGCGCGGGCGCGTTGCTCGCCGCTGCCGTGGCGAAGCCCGTGAAATCCGCCGCCGACGGAAATAGAAAGTAAATATCTTTTGCGCCGATGTCGGAACAGGGCGCTCCCGGCAAAGAGACCCGGCAGCAGTAAAAGGATGGAAGCCGGTTCTGGCGCAATCTCGGCGTCGTTGACGGTGTAGGTTAAACTGTTAGCGGTCAAGGCGAAACTGCCATTAATGCTCGCCAACTGCCCACGCGGGGCGGCGACAAAGTCGCCGCTGGCGATCTCGGCCTGCGTGACGTTGGTGCTGCCAAACGTAACCAGCGTATAGGCAGTGCCAAAGTCCAGCGCGCCGTCGGGAACCGCGAAGGCGAACGTGATATTGCCGGAACTTGAGGCATTGAGATTAAACGCGCCGGATAGCGCAATCGTGTCGCTTTGCCCGCCGGTTGCTAAATCATACTCTAATGTCGTTCCACCGTCGATGACAAGACTGGTTCCATGAATTTGCCCGATGGAATTGCCGGGGGCAAGGGTTGCGCCCTGTGCAAGAATCAGGTCACCATACAAGCCATTGCCCTGCAATCGCGCCCCGGCTCCGCTTGCGGAAACGGACGCTGAACCGATCTGAAGCCCGTTGACGACCGAGGCAACACCAAACGTACCGTTACCAATGAGAGTGCTGTCCGCACCGATGGTTACGACGCTGCTGGCAAGCGTGGTCGAATAATTGCCCATTGCAGGGTGCGCGGCCCCGATTTGCAGCGTTCCACCACTGACCGCGGTTGTGCCGGTGTAGGTGCTGCTGTCAGTCAGGGCGAGTGTTCCTTTGCCGGTTTTGGTCAGGCCACCACCGCCGGAAATGGTTCCGCTGTAGGTGCTGTTTGTGTCGTTGCCGCCAACAATGAGGGCGACGGGAGCCGACGAGCTGTTGGTTAAAACCAGATTTTGGCTGCCGGTCAGTGCTCCCTGTGCCACTGTGGTCAGGGTTCCAAAATCAAGCCTGCCGCCATTGATGTAACTGACGGTGCTGTTTTGCAGGGCGAGGCTATTGGTCAGTTTCAGCGTCGTGCCGTCTATTGTCGTGGTTCCCGAAAAATCATTCGCGCCCGACAGCGTGAGCGTGCCCGTTCCCGTCACGACCAAATTGCCGCCGCCGTGAATGCTGCCGCTGATGGTGTTACTTGTATTCAACCCGCCCAGCGTCAGGGTTTTGTATCCCAAATAAACCTCGCCCGCCCCCGACAGTGCCCCGACGCTCAAACCGTCGCTGGTCAAATACGTGATATTGAGCGAACCGCCTGCGTTGTTGACGATGGTCGCATTGTTTGCCGAAGTCGCCCCGTCAAAGCGCAGGGTTCCATTGTTGGTAATGGTGCTGGTTCCCGCCGAGGCGTTTTCGCTAAAATAAAGCCCCTTCGAGCCGTTGGAGGTATAAACGGCGTTGTTGGTTATGGTGCTGCCGCCCGCCGACGCCGACCCGTAAAAAGAAAGCCCCCCGGCATTGGTTATGCTGCTTGTTCCTGCGGTGGATGTGCCGCCAAATCGCACCAAGCCGGATGCACTGTTGTCAATCTTGCTGGTTCCTGCGGTTGCTGTGTCGTAAAAGTCCAATGCACTATTATTGTTAGGATTGGTGGGGATGTTGTTGGCAATGCTGCTTGTTCCAGCAGACGACCCATTGCGAAAGGAAACCGTCCCTTTATTGTCAATCGTGCTGCTTGCCGCCGTCGATGTGCCGTTAAAAGTGAAGCTGGTGCTATTATTGGTGATGCTGCTCGTTCCCGCTGTGGAGGCGAGGCCGAACGTCAGCGTTCCCGCCGCGTTGTTGGTAATGCTGCTATTTCCCGCCGTCGCATCGTACGAAAAAAGCAAACTTCCATTGTTGGTGATCGTCGCACTGCCCGCCGTGGAGGATTGGTAAAAACCGGTATTGCCGCTGTTGGAAAGAGCGCGAGCACCCGCCGAGGTGCTTCCGTTGAAATCCAGTCGTCCTGCGGTATTGACCGTGACGTTTCCGGTTCCTAAACTTGCCGCAATAGTGGGGTTTTGGAAGTCTCCCACCCATAACTTCCCGCCGTTGACGGTGGTCGTTCCCGTGTAAGTATTCAAGCCGGTTAGAACAAGCGTGCCCGTTCCCGTTTTGACCAAACTGCCGCCGTTCCCGCCATCGGAGATAATACCGCTGATAACGGTTGTGGTGTTCAAGCCGCCCACCGTCAGGGTTCTTGAACCGAGCGACACATTTCCCGCCCCCGCCAGCGAACCCACGCTGATGCCCGCATTGGAAAGATTGTTAATGCTAAGCGCACTGCCTGCGTTATTGGTAATAGTGGCGTTATCCGCCGTGGACGCATTGGCAAACTGAAGACTGCTATTGTTGGTAATCACCGCGCTCCCAGCGGTCGCGTCTGTGGCAAAGCGAAGAATCCCATTGTTGGTGATGGCTGCGCTGCCTGCCGTAGACGTGTTTAGAAAACCAACCTCGCTGCCGTTACCGATGGAAATACTGTTTGTTCCCGCCGAAGAGGCCGCTTGAAATAGCAAACTGCCGCTCAAAACCGTCACCGGCCCACCTCCCAAACTCGCGGTGGTGGCGGAACCCCCGGCAACCCCGACAAAAAGATTGCCGAACGTGCCAGAACCGCCCACCGTGGTTCCGCCGGAATAGGTGTTTGCGCCGGTTAACGTGGTTGCATTGACGCCGCCGGTTTGCGTTTTGACGAGACTGCCGGTTCCGCTGATAATGCCGCTAATCGTCGTATCGGCGCTGTTCAAGCCGCTTATCGTCAGAGTTTTTGCGCCCAGTGTCACGTTTCCGGCCCCGGCAAGCGAGCCGATACTCACGCCCGTGCCGGTCAAATTGCTAATGTCCAACGTCCCGCCCACGTTGTTGACAAGGGTTGCGCTGTCCGCCGATGCGTTTCCAAAAAAGAAAACAGTGCCCGTATTCGTGATGGTGCTTGTTCCTGCGGTGGATGTGCCCAAAAACGAAAGCTGGCCGCCGCTGTTAACAGTGAAAACATTGCTGTTTGCCGACGAGGCCGCGTGATACGCCAAACTACCGCCGTTGTTTATGGTAACGGCTCCCGTGCCCAAACGCGCCGTGTTTGCGGTTCCACCGACCACGCCGACGCGGATACCGCCGGAGTTGATGGTCGTTGTGCCCGTATAGGTGTTTGCGCCGGTTAAGGCCATGTTTGCCGTTCCAGTTTTGATAAGGCTGCCGCTGCCGGAAAGCACGCCGCTGTAAACATCCGAGTTGTTACTGTTATTGCCCAGCGTCAGCGCCACCGCGCCCGACGCCGCATTAGTCAAACTCAGGTTTTTCGTGCCGCCCAAGCCGCCCAGTGTCGCACTGGTCAGCGTTCCGAAACTGAACGTGTCGTCGCCCGTGTTGAAGGCAAAGGTGCTGTTTTGCAGGGCCAAACTATTGCCAATCGTCAGGGTTCCTTGGCTGACCGTCGTTGTTCCGCTGAAGGTGTTCGCGCCGGAAAGCGTTAAAACGCCGCTCCCGGTTTTAGTCAAGCCGCCGGTTCCGCTGATAATGCCGTCTACCGTGGTATCGCTGCCATATTCTCCTACTGTCAACGTTTTCGCGCCCAGTGTGACGCTGCCTGCCCCCGACAATGCGCCCAAACTTAACCCCGCCCCGTTCATACCACTGATGTTAAGCGAACCGCCCGCGTTGTTGGTAAAACGGGCGTTGTTCGCCGTCGCTGCTCCGGTGAATTCGGCCATGCCGCTGTTGTTTATCACGCTGCTGAAGGCTTGCGACGACCCGCCGAAACGCAGGCCACCGCCGCTATTAACCGTGAGTGTACTTGTGGCTGCGGACGAATTATCGTAAAAATTGAGCTGCCCGCCGCTTTTGACGGTAATGCTGTTGTTGCCTGCGCTTGAACTGCCATTAAAGGCTACCACTCCGCTGTTGCCGATTGCGCTGTTGCCTGCCGACGCGGTGTCGGCAAAATCCAGTTCGCCGCCCCCATTGACGCTGATATTATTTGAAAGAGTGCTGCGCGCGAGAACATTCAAAAAGCCTGTGTTGTTGATGGTGATATCGCCGCGTCCCAACTGGGCGGTGCTTGTGGTTCCCCCCAAAACACCGAGCGTGATAAACCCTCCATTGATGGTCGTCGTCCCGGAATACTGGTTCAGATTGGTCAGCGTCAGGTTGCCGGTTCCTGTTTTTGTTAGGCTGCCCGCCCCGGTCAAAATTCCATTATACGTGCTGCTGTTGTTATTGCCGCCCAGCGTGAGCGCAACGGCTTGGGAGGAAGTGTTGGTTAAAGCCAGATTTTGGCTGCCCGACAAGCCGCCCAGCGTTGCGCTCGTGAGCGTGCCGAAACTAAATGCCGTGCTTGCCGTATTGTAAACCAGAACGCTGTTTTGCAGGGCCAAACTGTTGGCGAGCGTCAAACCGCCCGCGCTTAGCGTCGTCGTTCCGCTGAACGTGTTCGCGCCGGAAAGGATGAGATTTCCCGCCCCAGTTTTTGTCAAACTGCCCGGCCCGCTGATAACCCCCGCGTAGGAAACATCGTCTGACCGGTTAAAGGTGAGCGCGGCGTTGTTGACGATGTTGCCCGCCACACTGCCCACCGTGCCGCCGCTTCCGATTTGCAACGTGCCCGCGCTAATCGTGGTTCCACCGGAATACGTGTTCGCGCCGGTAAGTGTGAGGGTTCCCGCTCCCGCTTGGGTAACACTTCCGGTTCCGCTGATAACGCTGCCATACGTCACCGCGTTCGACCTGTTAAAGGAAAGGGCTGCGTTATTGGTGATATTGCCTGTCACGCTCCCGGTGGTGCTGCCGCTTCCGATTTGCAGGGCTCCTGCACTGATGGTTGTCCCGCCAGAATAGACGTTTGCGCCGCTAAGGGTCAGCGTGCCGGTTCCTGTTTTGATCAGCCCTCCCGTGCCGCTGATGGCACTGGAAACCGACGTGTTTCCCAGTCCGCCGACGGTCAGCGTGTTGCTGCCCAGCGTGATCGTGGTTCCCGTTCCTCCAATCGCCAAACTGCCTGATGCAGTAGCGTTTGTAAACGTCGCGGACGCCGACAGCACAAGACTGGTGGAAAGCGTTTGAGTAGCGTCTGTGTTGTTGGTGATGCCGCCCGACCCCGACCCAATGGTCAGTGTGTTTGTGTTCGTCCCGCCGTTGGTGATGGTGAACGCACTGCTGGCCCCGCCCGCGCTTTTGTTGAAGATAAGGGAGGACACCGAATAACTGGCATTTAAAAGCGCGGTCAGGTTGGCAACGCCACTAACAAAGGTGGCACTGGTGCTGGTACTGTTCGGAACGCCTCCCGTCCAGTTGCTGGCATTGTTCCAGTTGGTGTTACCGCTACCGCCACCGCCCGTCCATGTGGACTGCGCCCATCCCGCGTGGGGAATCAAAAAAGTAAGCGGCAGCAAAAGCGTCAACGCCGCCGTCCCGAACCGTCGCCGCTTGGGTATTTTTTTCCCGGCACAAACGTTTCCGGCATCGGGCTTGCGTGTTGGCACACAAGGCAGCGGCAGCCCATCCTCTACAACAGTAATCATGTCTGCAATCCTTCCGCACATTGACCGCGCACAAACAATGGCAAGCGAGCCACCCTTGTTTTCACGAAAAGTATACACGAAAAACGAGCAGAATCGGAAAAATGAAAAAAGTAAATTGTCACAAAAAAAGCCCCGGCGGAGGCCGGGGCTTTTTAACCGCACAATCGGTTTACGCGGCGACTAAGCCGACTTCTTCGGCTTTGGGCAGGCGATACCGCTCTTCGTAGGCACGGTCGAAGGCGGCGAGCGACGGCGCGATGCTGTCGCTTGCCAGCAGTTTTTCCTTGATGGCTTCGGGCGTTTTGAGGCCGTTGCCCGTGATGGCGATAACTACGACATCGTCGCGCCCGAACTTGCCCTGCGCCGCCAGTTTCTTGGCAGCCGCGACGGTTACACCGCCCGCCGTTTCCGTCCAAATGCCTTCGGTACGGGCCAAAAGTTCGATTCCCGCGACGCATTCGTCGTCGGTCACGTCTTCGGCCCCGCCGCCCGTTTTGCGGCACACGTCGGCGGCATAGTAGCCGTCGGCGGGGTTCCCGATAGCGATGGACTTGGCAATCGTGTTCGGACGTTGCGGGCGCATCACTTCGGCCCCGGTTTTGATCATGGACGTAATCGGATTACAGCCGCTCGCCTGCGCGGCGTAGACTTTGGCCGTCACGGGCGCGTCTAAGAGGCCCAGTTTTTCCAGCTCGTACCACGCTTTGGGGATTTTGGTGATGAGGCTTCCGCCCGCGCACGGCACGACCAGATGGTCAGGCGTTTTCCAGCCCAATTGTTCGGCGATTTCAAACCCGTAGGATTTTGAGCCGTCGCCGTAGAAGGGGCGCAGGTTGATGTTGGCGAACGCCCAGCCGTATTTATCCCCGACTTCGGCGCACAAGCGGTTCACGTCGTCGTAGCAGCCGTCCACTTTAATCACGTTTGCGCCGTAAACGAGGTTGCCCAGTACTTTGTTGGCTTCCAAATCTGACGGGATAAATACGAAGCATTCCAGCGCGCCTTCGGCGGCATGGGCGGCGACCGAGTTGGCAAGGTTGCCGGTCGAGGCGCACGCAACTGTCGTATAGCCGAACTCGCGGGCTTTGGACAGGGCGACGGAAACGACGCGGTCTTTGAACGAAAGGGTGGGGTGATTTACCGAGTCGTTCTTGACATACAAATTCCGCAAACCGAGCGCGGCCCCCAAGCGTTCGGCTTTGACGAGCGGCGTCCAGCCAACCTGCTTGCCGACCGTGGGCGCGCCGTCAAGCGGCAGCAAATCGGCGTAGCGCCACATGGAAAACGGCCCGGCCTCAATACTTTCGCGCGACACGTGCTTTTTGATTTCGTCCCAGTCGTAGGCGACTTCGAGCGGGCCGAAACACAACTCGCACACATGCGTCGGGCTTTTTTCATAGTCCGCCCCGCATTCGCGGCAGCGCATTCCCAAAACGTATCCCATTGGTTAATCCTTCGATTTGTTATCGCGGGCGCGCGGCTATCAGAATTGATAATCGCTGTGCGGCGGGCAACAAAAAAGCCCGCCCTGATGCTTTGTTTTTGGTTGACGCGCAAACCCGCAAGCGGGTAAGCACGCGCAATTCATCCAACAAAACAAGGACGAGCGTTGGGCACATTCGGTGAGCGCAAACGTCGTGATACCACCTTGCTTCGCCCCGGCTTTTGCAAGCGGGGCCTCGGCGACCGCAGCCACCGCACGAAAATCGCGCAATGGGAACGGACAGGTTTTGATAACGGAGTGTCCACTCCGGCGCGCACTACTCCATTGCCCGAAGGCTTGTTTGGCACGCGCAGCTCGAAAGTCATTTTCCGCAGCCCGCGCTTCCCCGGCGCGCTTCCAGCCCGATTTGCTTGTCGCAAACGTCGGCGCGTTTCTCTGGTAGGGAATTTTAGCGGGGCGTACTGTCTTTGTCGTCGCCTTTAGAAGTCGCTATAAAATTGTGAATCTACTGCCGCATAGTATACGCGGCGCGGGGCGTTTGGTCAAGGGGAGTCGCCCATACAACGCGCAAGGTACACTGCAAGGTACACTGCAAGCGAGGGAAATCATACCGTGTCCACGCCGCTATCCGTTCACGACAACGTTCTTTTATCGCTGTCCATTGACTGCGCCAAGCGGCAAATTATTTTCCGCACACTGTACGAACGCCCCGACGACCAATCCGAATACACGAACGTCGTTTTCGACGACGTGCTTGCGTACCATTTTCAAAACGACAATTTCGGCACTATTTTGTTCGACGTGGAAGAGGAACCCATTGAACGAACCCTCGAAACTTGGCAGGACGTTTTCGAGGAGCGGAAAAATTACGGCTGGCTTCCCTTCAAATACGAAGACGAATCCGATGTTTGGGTGCGACTATTGGAAAGCGGCGTCAAGTCCTACGGTGTTTCCGCGTCCTATGGCATGGTTGGCTTTGTTTTGGCGGAATCCATGCGTTTTGAAGCGTCGGAAAAATAATTTACTCGCCAGTTAAATTTTTCGGGAACGGCGTGACGTTTTGCTTGTAAAATCGTTGACTCAGGCGTAAAGTGAGAAACGTATGAAAAATATGAATTTGCATAAATTGCGGTGTGTCAATGGCTGAAACCGAATCCGTGTGGGATGACCATTTCTTTGGGGCCGTGACCGTTGGGGAGCGCGGACAGGTCGTGATTCCCGCCGATGCCCGCAAACGCTTCGATATTTCCCCCGGCGACAAACTGCTCATCATGAGCGACCCCGGCGGAAAAGCCCTGATGCTGTGCAAATTCAGCAGTCTCAAAACCTTTATGACCCGTTTTCAAGAAGGATTGGCGCGTGTGGAAAAGGATTTGGCGGGCGATGCCCCTACGTCCGATTCGACCGCTGCCGAAGAGGAACCTCGTTCATGACTCGTGCTTCTCGTCGTCCCCGGTTCGCGCCGCTTTCCTTTTTCGCCGCTGGAGCGGCTTTATCTGTCGTGCCCGCCGCTTTCGCGGAAACGCCCGCGTCCACGGTTACACCGTCGATTACGCCCACGCTTT
>CAXTBP010000083.1:21800-22051 GCA_964241985.1 uncultured Armatimonadaceae bacterium
GCAAAAACGCGCTCTTTGTCGCTGCGCAAAGTCGGACAGGTGCAAGCCGCCGCGCCCGCGCAAACCGCCCCGCAGGCGACGCCGCAAGCCCCGGTTCGCGTTGTCGCGCAAGCTGCGGCCCAGCCGGTCGCGCAAACCCCGGTGCAGTCGCCCGCGCCAAATCCGGTGCAGCCCCAAACTCCGGCGCAGCCTCCGCAAACGCTGCCGCAAATCGTGACGCCTACGCCGCCGCCGTCCGGTCAGCCCAACGG
>CAXTBP010000084.1:0-11807 GCA_964241985.1 uncultured Armatimonadaceae bacterium
CGCGAATACCATGCTCCGGCCCAAACAATGCTTTGAGTTGCACATTCGGCGCGCGATGGAGCACGTCGGCGGTCGCTTGTCCGCCGACCGTGAGGCCCGTATGGTTCGTGACGAGGGCGACGGTTTGGTTTTCCAGCAAAGCGAAATTATCGCGGGCGAGCACGTCGATTCCATTTTGTACGCCGGGCAGGGCGTCGGGGTCGAACGGCAAATCGCGCGCCGCCCCGGGTGCGGATAACAAGTCCATGCGGGTATTATACCCTTTGGTAACCTTTGAAATAAATTACTCGAACACCTATTTGGAAAGCCCTTATTTTCGCTCCATGAGTCCCACTGAAAACACCGACCACCCGATTTTGAACCCCGAAGCCCCGGAAGGCATTGCGCCCCACCGTTTGGAGAAACTGAAAGCCCTGCGCGAAGCGGGCGTTGACCCGTTCGCGCCGGAAACCTACGACCGCACGCATCCCGCATCGGCGGTGCGCGACGACTTCGCCAAACTGGAAAATCAAACCATTCGCATTGCCGGGCGCGTCGGCGCGCTCCGCTGGATGGGAAAAGCAGCGTTTCTGGATATTTTGGATCTGTCAGGCCGGGCGCAGGTTTATATCAAAAAGGACGCTTTGCCCGATGGCGTGTTCGACACGCTTAAAACCGGCTTGGACATCGGCGACTTTTTGGGCGTGTCGGGCTACGTTTTCCACACGAAAACCGGCGAACCGTCGGTTCACGCCGAAGACGCCCTCCTTCTCGCCAAAGCCCTGCGCGATTTGCCGCTTGGCAAAGAATACGAGGGCGGGCACGGCGCGGCAAACAAACTGTCCGATGTGGAAACGCGCTATCGGCAGCGGTACGTCGATTTGGTCGTCAACCGCGACGCCCGCGACGTGCTCATCACGCGCTCCAAAATCGTGCGGGCCGTGCGCGAGTTTTTGGATGGCGACGGTTTTTTGGAAGTCGAAACCCCGGTTTTGGAAACGTCGGCGGGCGGCGCGTCCGCGCGCCCGTTCGTCACGCATCACAACGCGCTGGATATTGACCTCAATTTGCGTATCGCACTGGAACTGCATTTGAAACGGCTGATCGTCGGCGGGCTGGAAAAAGTCTATGAAATCGGGCGCGTGTTCCGCAACGAAGGCGTCGATACCCGGCACAATCCCGAATTCACGATGATGGAGTTGTACCAAGCATACACCAATTTGGAAGGCATGATGGACATTGTCGAGCGAATGTTCCGCCACGTCTGCCAAACCGTCACGGGCGGAAACGTTTTGACTACGCCCGATGGTACGCAGCTTGATTTCGGCGCGGCTTGGCGTCGGCTCCCGATTTTAGAAGGCATCGAAGAATATGCGGGCACCGGGCGCGACGCTTTCGCCAATTTGGAAACGGCCAAAGCCGCATTGGGCAAAGCGGGCATCGATCCGACCAAGGAAACGCTTGTCGGCGGCATTATCGAAAAACTGCACGAAGTGTACACGCAGCCGAAACTCATTCAGCCGACCTTTATCACCGAGTTTCCCCTCGAAACATCGCCTCTCGCCCGCAAAAAGCCGGGCGACCCGTTCTTAACGCGCCGCTTTGAAAGTTACGTTTTGACGCAGGAATTGGGCAATGCCTTTTCCGAAATCAATGACCCACTGGATCAACGTGAACGCTTCGAGGCGCAAGCCGTTCTCAAAGCCGCAGGCGACCCCGAAGCGCAGCCGATGGATGAGGATTTCCTCCGCGCCCTCGAATACGGAATGCCCCCGACTGGCGGTTTTGGTGTCGGCATCGACCGTTTGTCCATGATCTTCACCGGCGCGGAATCTATCCGCGACGTGCTGTTTTTCCCGCTCTTGAAGCCTGAAAAGCACGGATAGCAAGAACTATGTTGCGAAGTTTTTCCGCGTTAACGCTCAAAGAGGCAATGCAAATGGTTCCCGCCGAAAACGTGGAGCCGTGGGTTTTGCCCGGCCCGTCGCTCGCGCCCAGTGCGACCCTGACGGACAATTTACAGCGCCTGCAAGTTTTTGACTTGACCAACTCGGAAGCGGCGAAACTCTTGCTGATTGATGCTTTGTTTGCGGAAATTGTCCCCCACCATCCCCCGCTCAAAATCTGGAAATCCGAGCCGTTGGAAAGCGATATGTTAGTGGGGGTCGCGGATTATCTTTTCGCGCCGCGACGAATGTATGCGGCGACGCCGCTTTTGTGCGTCGCCGAAGCGAAAAAAGACGATTTTGTGCAGGGTCGGGCGCAGTGCATCGGCGAAATGGTGACGTGTCGCTGGAATAATCAACGGGACAATCGGGAAATTGACGTTTACGGTATTGTTTCCAACGGGCAGGATTGGCAGTTTTATAAACTGACGCCGCAAAACGCCGTGTGGGAAACGAGAATCTACGCGATTTCCAATTTGCCCGAACTTTTGGGCGCTCTAAATCAGGTCTGCGCTGAGTGCGCTCGAAACGCCGTTGCCGCAAGCGTAGCGAATTAAAGCGTGACTTGAAGTGATTTTCTGACCATCAAGCGGCCTTGCATAGTGGCGCGCTGCAAGGGCGCGTTCGGGTCGGCCATGCGCTCTTGCAAAAACTGCACAGCGACCGCGCAGATTTCGCTTGTCGGCAGGGCAATCGTGCTGAGCGGCGGCTCAAAAAACTCCATGTAGGGCAACCCGTCACAGCCGACCATCAGTGCGTCGTTTGGAATGCGATACCCCAACTCAACCAAAGCGCGAAACGTGTAAATCGCGGTTTCGTCGTTTTGGCACAACAGCGCGTCGGGACAACCATTTTCCTCAACTGCGGTTTTAATCGCCCGTATGCGCGCTTCGGGAGGCGCCTGGGTGTCTACATCGATAATTTCTTCCGCCCGGTTTGCCTGCTTCATGGCCTGAAGATACGTTTTCATGCGGATTTCGTTGTGTGCGGCTTGGTCGCGGTTGTTGGCAACGTAGGCGATACGCTGGCGGCGGGCCGCCAGCATAAGCTGCAGCGCTTCCTCGACGGCGGGCCGTAAATCGAGGGTGATGTGGTCGGCGAAATCCGGTTCGGCGGTGTCCACAAGAACGCAGGGTGGGGACGATTTGCTTCGAGCGCGCAAAAACGCTTCGGGAAAATGGTTACTTCCAATAATGATCACGCCGTCCACCAGCGATGACTGCGTCGCCTGCAGCAAGTCGCCCACCGGACGCCGCGCGTGCAGCAAGGTCATTTCGTAGCCGCTCGCCGTCAACTGGCTTTCCAAAAAATGCAGCATATTGGCATAGTACGACTCGTTGAACGGCCCGCTTAAAACCGCGACCGTTCCCGTGCGCCCCGTCGCCAGCGCGCGGGCGGCGGCATTGGGAACGTAGTTGAGTTCTTTAGCGATGCGAAGCACTTTTTCGCGCGTGGCGGGCGCGACCCGTCCTTTGCCTTTGAGGGCGTCGGCGACGGTTCGGCTGTGAACACCCGCCATTTTGCCAATCGCTTCCATCGTGATTGGTTTGGCGTGCACTTCCGGCTCGGCGTCTGGAGCGGCGTTCGGTGGGATTCGAGGCATGGATGATTTGTTATATCTCAAAAATTCTTGAACAAAAAATTAAAAGCGGGCTTGCGCTTTGTGCGTATCATTGTTATACTGTTTTCAAATTGCCCCGGCGTCGGGGCAAACGGAAATAGGGCGGAAAAAGCGCGTTTCGTCCGTTTTCGGAATCTCCATCTCGGTGCATCGCACGATGCCCATATAACGCAGAAGTTAGGGAGTAGATATTTCTATGAAACGCCGCTTAGGCACACGCCGCGCGTCAGAAACCAAATCCTTCGGTTTCACGCTGATTGAATTGTTAGTTGTTATAGCTATTATTGCTATTCTCGCCGCCATACTGTTCCCTGTTTTCGCCCGCGCTCGCAGCAAGGCGCGCGACATCGTGACCATTTCCAATCTCAAGCAGATCGGTCTTGCGGCAAAAATGTACGAGCAGGACTACGACGGCGTTACCGTTTTGTGGGAAAATGACGGCAGTGTGAATTATCGCCCATGGGGTCTCTTGCTTCAGCCTTACATAAAAGCCACCAACGTTTGTTTCGATGCCCAGCGGTCGGTTCCTTACGTGGATATCGACCCGAACGGGCAATGGGGTTGGAGTACGACGATTGCGTGCAACCGGTGGGGGTATACATCGTATGCCAACTATAGCTCGGAGCAAATGGTTCTCGCCGATAATATCGTCAGTCCGGCCACACGCGCCGCTTTTTTTGCCACAGGTGACCCCATAAACAACACGGGGGCGGGCGGTTTGTACAGTATGCACTGGGCCGACGGAGCGCGCTCGTCGTGCGCCGATGTCAACGATTACAAAAACACCGGGCGCTGGGATTACAACCACGTTTATCAAGGCGCGAAAGACTACCATTCCGAGTTTTTAATTACCGCCTTTGCCGACGGGCACGCCAAAGCCGTGCCTCTGAAAAGTATTATTGGCGGCGATGTGACCTACGGAGCGTGCGAGACCAAGTACATTTCACCCGCTGCCAGAGTGCCCAACGGAACAGGAACAAAAGCATCGCAAATGCAGGAGTTTTGGGGCCGCTGGTGGACGTACCCTGCCGACACTCCTTAATTTCGCAGTTTATAACAGTAGTTCAGGGCGCGGCGTGTTCCTACGCCGCGCCCTTTTCCTCGCAAATCAACAAAAGGATTCAAAACAATGCAAGAAGCAAATGCGGACAAAGAAGGCGCTACGCAGAAGCTGCTTTTGGTACTTGGAGCGGTGGCGGTTGTCGTAGTCGCCGGTCTAATCGTATACTTTGCCCGAGCCAGCGATCCCGCCGCGAGCGGCCCCATTCCCTACAAGAAGGTTGACTATGGCGCGATCAGGGAGCAGAGGGAGCAACAAAACCGCGACTTCAGCCGTCGTTCCGCCACTGATCCCGGAACCACGCGCTAAAAACGGCTCCAAAGCGTTTGTGGTTATACAATACCAGCGCCGGGCAAAACCGGACAAGACGCGCATGGTCGCGCAATTCGTTTGAATTATCTTTATGAAAACCATCCTGTTCTTCTTCCTTCTTAGTGCCGCCTTGTTGACCATGTCGGTATGCGGGGCGCGTGCCGACGCGCCGCTGCCGCCCGAAATCGAGAATGAACAGATTTTGGGCGTGGGTAAAGAGCCGTGGCACGCGACCCTCATGCCGTATGCCACGATGGGCGAAGCGGTCAAGGCGAACCGCGCCCAGTCCTCGTGGGCGCGCTCGCTGAACGGCGACTGGAAATTCCACTGGGTTCCCCGCCCCGAACAGCGCCCGGTCGATTTTTACAAATCCGAATTCGACGACCGCGCGTGGAAAACCATTCCCGTGCCGTCCAACTGGCAGATGCACGGCTACGGTACGCCGATATATACCAACATCACCTACCCGTTTCAGCGCGACTGGCCGCACGTGATGGGAACGCCGCCCAAAAACTACACCGCCTACGAAGAGCGAAACCCCGTCGGTAGTTACCGCCGCGTCTTCGATGTGCCCGCAAACTGGAACGGTCGGCGCGTTTTTCTTACCTTTGACGGCGTCGATGCGGGCTTCTTTTTGTGGATCAACGGGCAAAAGGTCGGCTATAGCGTCAACTCGCGCAATGCCGCCGAGTTCGACATCACGCCGTATTTGAAAAAAGGCCCGAACCTGCTTGCCGCCGAAGTCTACCGGTATTGCGCCGGTTCGTACTTGGAAGACATGGATATGTGGCGTTTGTCCGGCATATTCCGCAACGTCACGCTCTGGTCTGCGCCCGCCGTGCATGTGCGCGACTTCCGTGTCACGACCAATTTGGATGCTTCCTACCGCGATGCCACGCTGGGCGTTACGGCCCGCATCCGTAACTACGGCACGCAAAGCGTTCCCGCCCGCCGGTTGTCGGCGACGCTATACTCGCCAAGCGGCCAAGCGATTTCTGGCGCGACCGCAACGGTTGCCGTGCCCGCGCTTGCGCCCGGCGAAGAGCGAGAAGTGCGTGTCGCATTTCCCGTCCAAAATCCCGCCAAGTGGTCGGCGGAAACGCCCTCGCTGTATACCGCCGTGCTGCGCTTGGGCAACGATTCCCAAAACGACGAACTGCTCTCGCATCGCGTCGGCTTTCGCAAAATTGAAATCAAAGGGCGTCTGTTTTGCCTTAACGGCGTGCCGATTAAACTCAAAGGGGCGAACCGGCACGAAAACTGGCCGGACACCGGGCACTATGTCACCGAAGCGCGGATGATTGCCGACATCGAGCTTTTGAAGCGCGCCAACTGTAATCACGTTCGCACCTCGCACTATTCCAATGACCCGCGCTGGTACGAACTGTGCGACGAATACGGTCTATATTTGGTCGCCGAAGCCAATGTGGAATGCCACGGCTATTACAACGTGCTTGACCGGGAACCGCGCTACGAAAAAGCGATTGTTGACCGAAACGTCGCAAACGTCGAGAACTTCAAAAATAACCCATCCATTGTTTTGTGGTCGATGGGCAACGAGTGCGGTGGCGGCTCGAATATGCGGGCGGCGGAAAAAATGGTGCGCGCCCTCGACCCGACGCGCCCCACGCACTACGAAGCGTTTGGTATCGGCACAAATAACCCAGCGAGTATTGATTCGCAAATGTACACGAACCCCCGTAGTTTGAGCGAGATCGCGGAGCGCGGCGATTTGACCAAACCGATGTATTTGTGCGAGTACGCCCACGCCATGTTCAATTCGATGGGATCGCTGGGCGACTATAACGACGTTTTCGACAAATACCCCGCCCTACTCGGCGGCGCGATTTGGGAATGGGAAGATCAGGGCTTGTGGAATAAGCGCGACCCCAAGCGTCCGTACCTCGCCTATGGCGGCGGATTTGGCGACGCGCCCAACGACCACTATTTTATCCACAAAGGCGTCGTTTTTTCCGAGCGCGAACCGAAACCGCATTATCCCGAAGTCAAACGCGCCTACCAATGGATTGGTTTCGCACCCGACGATCTGGCGAAAAACCGGATTAAAATCAAGAACAAATACGCCTTTCTCAATTTGCGCGATTTCACCGGTTCGTGGACGCTGATTGCGGACGGCGTGGCCGTGCAAAAGGGCGTTCTGCCCGCCCTCAATCTTGCACCGGGCAAGGAAACGGTTGTCACTGTACCGGTCGCCGCGTTTTGGCCTAAGCCCGGCGCGCGCTATCATTTGAGCGTTGCGTTCGCACTGGGCAAAACCACGAATTGGGCAAAAGCCGGGTACGAAGTCGCCCGCGCGCAAATGGAAATGCCCCAATTCGCTCCGGGCCTTCCCCCCGTCGTTGAAGAAATGAAGCCGGTGCGCGTAGGCAAAAACGGGAACGTGGTTTCGGTTTCCGGCGACGGCTTCACGCTTTCCTTTGATTCCGCAACGGGCCAAATGACGCGGCTCGCGCAAAGCGATAGCGGCATGAATGTGCTGCTTCCCGACGGCGGGCCGCGTTTGCATCTATGGCGCGCCCAGCATCGCAATGACGACAATTATGCCGCCGCGGGCTGGGAACAAATGGGGCTGAAAAATCTTTCGGCCCGCGTGCTTTTGTTTGATGCCCAGCCGGTTTCGCCGTCGGAGGCCCGCGTGAGCGTTTCCACGCAATACAGTGGGAAAAACGGTTTTGCCGTCGTTCACTTTGCGTCTTACACCATTTACGGCAACGGCTCGCTCGTAGTGGATAATGCCGTGATGCCCAGCGGGCCGAACCTCGTGCTTGCCCGCGTCGGGGTGCGCCTGTTGCTGGACAAACGGTTGGGACAACTGGACTACTTGGCGCGCGGCCCGATGGAAAATTATTCCGACCGTTCGCGCGGCTCGGATATCGGGCGCTATGCCAGCACCATCGCCCAGCAGCTGACGCCCTATTCCAAACCGATGGATTGCGGCAACCACGAGGACGCGCGCTGGCTTGCCGTCAGCGGCAGCGCCGACATGCCCCTGCTACTCGCGCAGTCCGAAGGCGCGCCGCTCCAGTTTTCCGCGCTGCCGTACCGCGACGAGGAAATGGAAAACGTCGAATACTCCGTCGATATGCCGCAATCCAGCGCAACGGTACTGTGCCTTGCCTCGAAAACGCTTGGCGTCGGTTCGGCAAGCTGCGGCCCGCGCCCGTTGCCGCAGTATTTGGTTAATTCGCGCGCAACTACCTTTTCCTACGGATTGCGCCTGCTGCCCGCCAAAACCGATGGAGCGTACGTGGCGGCATTCGCCCGCACGATTGCCCCGTCCAATCGCCCGTGGCCGGTTTTGGCGACACGCGATGCGTCCGGCCTAATCTCGCTGGACGCGAACGGCGATGCGACCGAGTACTCGTTCGACGGAGGCGCGACGTGGCAGCCCTACTCCGCCCCGTTCGCGTTTGCGTCCGGTGGCTTGCTTCAAGTGCGAAGTGCGTCGCCGAGCGGTCAAAAGTTGGCGGGCGTCGTTCCCATCGAGCCGTTTGTTGATCGACGCGCGTGGAAAGCGACCGCAAGCAGTTTTCAAAAGAACGAGGGCGAAACCCGCCATCTCACCGACGGCGATCCGAACACGATTTGGCATTCGGAATACAGCCCCAACAAATCCGACCTGCCCCATACCATCGTCGTGGATATGGCGGCTCCACTCCGCATCAAAGCGGTCACGCTGATGCCGCGCCCGGACGGCGAAAACGGTCGGCTGCGTGACTACGAACTGTATCTGAGCGACGACGGCGTGAACTTCGGTATGCCGGTTTTGCAAGGCACGTTACCGAACTCGGGAACCATCCAAATCGTCGCGCTCCCCGCCCCGCAAACGACTCGATTTCTTAAAATCGTTTGGAAAAGCGAGTATTCCGATCAGGGCTTGGGATCGCTCGCCGAAGTCAACGTTGTGCCCGCCGACTGACCATCGGTTGACAAAAAACCAAAAACGCCCCGCAAATCTGCGGGGCGTTTTTGGTTTTGGCGACGGCTTGCAGTTAGTCGCGGCGGTCGGCGCGCCCGACGTTGACGCGCTTGCCTCGCAGTTTCGTGTTGGATAGCGCGGCGATGACGCGATCCGCTTCGCCTGCGGGGACTTCCACAAAGGCGGTGCGGGCTAAGAGTTCGATCACGCCGACCGCTTTTCCGGGCAGGCCCGCTTCGGCGGCAATCGCTCCGACCAAATCGCCGGGGCGCAAGCCGTCTTGGCGGCCCATGCTGACGAAAAGGCGCGTCATGCCCGCTTCCGGCTGCCCCGATTCCAAAACCGCTTCGGCCTCGGCCTCGAACTTGGTGTTGACGCCGTTCGTGGCTTCCCAAAGGGCTTGCAGTGCGGCGGCGGCGATTTCGGCGGGGTCGTAGTCGCTCGACAATTCCTGCACGGTTTGCATTTGGGCGTCGTAACCGTCCTTCGCAAGTCGCCCACGCAATCCGTCCACGAACGCGCGGCGTTTGCGGGCGGCAATATCGGCGACGGTCGGGATGCGAACCGGCGAGATTTTCGCGCCCGTCACCATTTCGATAGAGCGCAGGTTACGTCGCTCGCGCGGTTCAATGAGCGTGATGGCGTCGCCCGTGCGGCCCGCGCGGCCCGTGCGCCCAATGCGGTGGATATACTGCTCGGTGTCAAACGGCAGGTCGTAGTTGATAACGTGCGTGACCGTCTCGATGTCCAATCCGCGCGCGGCAACGTCGGTTGCGATAAGCAAATCGCTTTGCCCCGATTTGAACCGGTTCATCACGCGGTCGCGCTCGTTTTGCGCCATGTCGCCGTTGAGGGCATCGGCTTGGTAGCCCTGCATTCGCAACGTTTCGGCAAGTTCGGCGGTGGAGACTTTGGTGCGGCAAAACACAATCGTCGGGCCGGGCGTTTCCATATCCAAAACGCGCACCAAGGCGTCGCGCTTTTTGCCGGGCATAACCTCGTAATAGGTTTGGACGACACTTTCGACCGTTCGCTTCTTGCTCGAAATCGTGATTTTTTCGGCTTTGGGCGCGAACTTGTTAACAAGGGCGGCGATACGCGGCGGAACGGTGGCGGAGAACAACGCCATTTGGCGGCCTTCGGGCAGTTCGGCCAAAATGGTTTCGATGTCCTCGATAAAACCGAAGGCGAGCATTTCGTCGGCTTCGTCAAGGGCACAGAACGTCGCCTTGCTCAAGTTCAGCGAATTGCGCCGCAAATGGTCGAGGACGCGCCCCGGCGTGCCAACGACGACGTGCGCGCCATCTTTGAGGGCGCGGAACTGACGGTCAATCGGCTGCCCGCCGTACACGGGCACGACGCGCAAACCGGGCAGATGTTTGGAAAACAGGTACACTTGCTCAGCGGCCTGCACGGCGAGTTCACGGGTCGGAACAAGGACAATCGCCTGCGTTTCGCGCCGGGATACATCGATTTTTTGCAAAAGCGGAAGGGCAAACGCCGCCGTTTTTCCGGTTCCGGTTTGCGCCTGTCCGATGAGGTCGCGGCCCGCAAGGAGCGGCGGAATGGCGCGGGCCTGAATGGGTGTCGGCGATTCAAAGCCCGCGTCTTTCACGGCTTTGAGCAGACCCGGCTCCAGCCCTAAATCGTCGAACACCGGCCCTGTCGGCTCCACCGGTACGGGCGGCGCAACGGATGCGGCAGGTTCTTTTTCTTTCGGCGCGTCGGCAGTTTCCACAGGCGCGGCAGCCGCAGTATCGTCGGCAATGGGAGCCGTCACTTCCGCTTTCGGCGACTTCGGCTTGGGTTTTAGCGCGGCTTTGGGCGCGTCGGCCTCGGCGGCAACCGTTGCAACAGGGGCAATCTCAACGGGCGCGGTGGCTTCCACGCGCGGCTTCTTCACTTTTTTCGGCGGCGCATCCACATATTCGTTTTCGATTTCGATGGCTGGCGCGGGCTTTGCAAATTTGGCAAATTGGGCGGGCGGAGGGCCAGCGGCGCGCTTAACGGGTTTGGCGAAGGAAGGCTTTGCGCCCGCCGGTTTGGCCCCGTAAGGCAGCGGTTTTTTGGAAGATTTTCCGGGAAGTTTTGGCATTTTTTTTCTTTAACGACGAAAGTAAAGGCGCGCCCTTTGGCAAGCGCACTAAAACATGGAGACAAAATAAAAGGGCGCGACGAAAATCGTCGCGCCCCCGTGACTTCTTATGATACGTCCAAATGCGCGCGTTGTCAAAAATGGTCGTAAGGAATGCGATTTACTCGCAGTTATTGAAGCATCTCACCGAACTGGCGGCGTCCTTGACCAAGTCACGCCGCAGAAGAAAAACCGCCTTTGGAAACAAACGGCTGGGGTACAATTATTTGTTCTTCCTTTTCCGCACTTCTTACATCGCCAATCACATTTTTGAAAGAAAATCCATGCCAAAAGACGCCCGTGTCGCTAAACTCGCCGACGTGCTTGTGTCCCATTCGACCAAACTTCAGCCTGGCGAAAATGTCCTGATCGAAACCTTCGACGCCCCCGACGAAATCCTGACCGCGCTTGTGGAGCGCGTGCATCAGGCAGGCGCGACGCCGTTTGTGGAAACCCGCTCGAACAAAGTGCTGCGCGCTTTGTACACCAATGGAACCGAAGCGCAAATGCAAGCTATCGGCGAGCATGAACTTGGGCGCATGAAAAATATGCAGGCCTATATCGCGGTGCGCGGTTCCCACAATGCCCTTGAACTGTCGGACGTGCCCGCCGACAAAATGAAAACGTTCCAAAAAGAATGGTGGAAGCCCGTTACCGATTGGCGCGTCAACAAAACCAAATGGGTTGTTTTGCGCTACCCGTCTCCCGCCTTCGCGCAGGCCGCCGGTATGAGCACGGAAGCATTTGAAGACTTTTATTTCAACGTTTGTACGCTCGACTACGCCAAAATGGGCGAGGCGCAAAAGCCCCTCCAC
>CAXTBP010000084.1:11817-21974 GCA_964241985.1 uncultured Armatimonadaceae bacterium
CAAGGTACGAATTACGGGCCGCGATACGGAATTGACGTTCTCGATTAAAGATATCGGGGCCGTGATGTGCAAAGGCGATCGCAATATCCCCGACGGCGAATGTTTCTCGTGCCCGGTCAAAGAGTCCGTCAATGGCGTCCTTCATTACAACGCGCCGACCGTGTATCAGGGCAAGCCGTTCGACGACGTTCGCTTGACCTTCAAAGACGGCAAAATCGTCGAAGCGACCGGCAGCGATACCGCAGGCCTCAACGCCATTTTGGACAGCGACGAGGGCGCGCGCTATATCGGCGAGTTTTCGCTGGCCTTCAACCCGTATATTTTGCAGCCGATGCGCGACATTTTGTTCGACGAGAAAATCAACGGCAGCCTCCACTTCACGCCCGGCAACGCCTACGAAACGGCGGGAAACGGCAACGTGTCGCAAGTCCACTGGGACATGGTGTTTATTCAGCGTCCCGAATACGGCGGCGGCGACATCTTTTTCGACGACGAATTAATCCGCCGCGACGGTCGTTTCATCCCCGCCGACTTACAGGGCCTCAACCCCGAAAATTTGAAGTAAACGCCAAACAAAAAACGGGCCGCCTGCGAATCGCAGGCGACCCGTTTTTTATTGTATTACTCGTTGGGTATTTGAATGACGCGCCCGTCGATGGTGACGGCGTCTTTTTCGCCGCGCAGATAGTTAATGAACTGGTGGTGTTGCGCGTCCTGCTGGGCGCGGCGTCGCCAGTAGTCGGCCATGTGCCCGTCGTACCGGCTGCCGCCTCCACCGCCGCTCCGGCTCGCTTTTTGGGCGGCGCGAATTTGCGCCTGCAAACGGACTTGGTTTTGCTTGACGGCAAGGGCTTGCCGCGCGGCTTCTTTTTTCGCCCAAACCGGATTGTCGCGCAGGGTCGCCTGCATACGGAGCGCTGCGGCGCTGGATTTTTTTATGTTCGCGCCCTTATGCTCGTCGTCCAAGCAGCCGACCGTAATCGGATTGGCGTGCCACGTCCCGCCATTGCCCGTCGCCCCGTTGTACAAGAGTTGGGTCACGGACATCACGGCTCCCGTAACGCGGTTGCCCGTCGTTTTATCCACACCGGAAAACTCGGTCAAGGCGACGCTTGCCTGCACATTGCACTTAAACGCGCCGCCCGCCATCGAACGCCGCAAACCGGCTTCGACCGAACGCGCGCCCTGCGGAAAATCTTGACTCTTGAGGGCTTCCACATCGTTCATGACGCTCGTCAGGGCGTTTTCGATGTACCATTTGTTGAACTCGGTCGCGCTCATGTAGTGCATATAGACCGCGACGAAATTCCCGTTGCCGGGCGCTTGGGTTCCTTCGCGCGCGCCCATGCTTTGTTCGAGCGGCCCGATGGTAAGAAAGGTCGGCAGGCTTACGTCGCCGATGATAACGGTCATCGCTTTGTCCGGCGATTGGGCGACCACGCTTCGGCGCACGTCGGTCGGCCCGACGCGCTTCGTTCCACCCGCGACCTGCCAGCCGACCGGCACTTCGACGGTAAACGCGCCCTCTTTGGGATCCGTCCATTTCACATAGCCGGATGCCGGTTTCGCGCCAACGGGTATGCCTGCGGTTTTGGAAGGCGCGGGTTTTGATTTATTGTGCGCGGCCTTTTGCGCGTGCGAGGCATGGGAAGAAAGCCCGACGCAAAACGCCGCACCGAAAGCAACCGCCGCCGCGCGAAAATGCGGGGCGCGATAGGAACCAACGACCATTGGAAAACTCCTCGCTGCCTGCTCGAAATTCCCAGCCGTATTGTACGCCTATCGCGCCCGCAAAAGCAAACGACACAACCCATATTCCGTTCGCTTAAAACCCGGTTTGCGCCGCGCCGACGATGCGATGCGTCGCTTTGTCCTGCACAAAAACGACGACGCGCAGGTTTTCGGGACGACTGCCGGACGTTGCGGATACACTGCCCACAGCGTCGCCGCCTTTGGGGCCAACCGTACCGAGGGAAACAAGCAAGCGCACTACGGCGGCGTGCGCCAAATGCCGCCCCGAATTTTCACCGCGCATAACCTGCGACGAAAGCCCACTTTCCGTGAGTGCGACGAACACGTCGCCCGCTCGCACGAACGGCGGAAGTGGCGCAACCGATGCGCGAATCGTTTTTGCGCCGTTCGCGCCCGCATTAACCACGAGTGCGACGCTCGTTTTTGGCTGCCGTGCCGCCGCAGTAATCGCTTGACCGGCTTGTTTTTCTTCGCTGCCGACGAATTCGGTTTTGCCGTCCACGACCATTTGCGGCGTGTAGACTTGGTCGTTTTTGAAGGCTTGGGCATACTCGCCCTGACGGTCGGTAAACTGCTTGGTGGAAAACGGATCGGCCCAGCCCAAGCGGTTCCAGTAATCGACATGAAATCCGAGCGCGATAATCGGCACGGTTTGCGATTGTTCCAACCGCGCCAAAACCGCATCGGCGGGTGGGCACGACGAGCAGCCTTCCGACGTAAACAACTCCACCACAACGGGCGCAGGTTTTCCGGTTCCGCCCTTAACCGTTGCGCCGCTGTCACGTTTATGCCCCGCCCAAACCGTGCCCGCCACGGTTGCGGCAATCGCCGCCGCGCCAACCAATCCACCAAATGCTGCTTTCATCGCTTGACCATTCTTTCGTCGCTGAGTTATGCACCGCGATTTTCTTCTTTACATTGGCAAGCCGAGAAAAGTTCAAATGCGGCGAAAAGAAATTCAGAACGGAAGTGGTTCGCGGTGCGGGTCGTTGTCAATGGCGCGGAACTGCGGCAAAAACGGGTCGTGCTTTTGGGCCGTCCCATAGCGGCGTTTAGTTACTTTTTCGCCGTTCACAAAATACTGTGGAAAGCCCCGCCGCAAGCGCCCTTTTGCGTTCCATTCGCGGAAAATGCCGTGGTTTACACCCGATTTATAATGGTCTTCCTGCCAAATCGTGCGGTCTTCCGACGGCTCATCGTACCAGCGTTCGTAGCCGTGTTTTTCGCCGTTCACGAATTGCCGTTCTTCGGCTAAGAACCCGGCCTTTTGAAACCAGCGATCAAGCCCCGTGCCGCGCTGCATCGAGTAGGTTCCCATAAGGCTGCCGTCTTCGTCGTACTGGTGCGAAACGCCGTGCTCGAATCCATCGACGAAAAACGAAACGTGGTACAGCCGCCCGTCGTCGTGCCAGCGGCGTTCGGAGCCGTGCCAGCGCTGGTTTCGGTACGTCAATTCGATGATCAAAACGCCGGTTTCCAGCCATTCCCGAAATCCAACTGGTTCGCCATTTTGGTAAAAGGTTGCCGTTTGATTTTGCCGGTTCAAAAAGCACGCGGTGATCTCTTCCGTCGCGCGTTCGATGGCGAGATTTGAAAACGCGCCCGGCTCGGTTCTTGTAAAAACGCCGGGATCCATTGTGTCACTCGTATCGCTTTTTTGCATCGCTTTCTTTATCGTGCACTGCGGGCCTGCCGCTCAATACGCGAACGGACGCAATTCAGGCGCGTGGGTGTGCGGCGCGGTAGGCTTCGCGCAAACGATCTTGGGCGACGTGGGTGTAAATTTGCGTCGTGCCGATTTGTGCGTGACCCAGCATTTCCCCGATCACGCGCACGTCCGCGCCGCCGTTCAGCAAATGCGTGGCGAACGAATGGCGCAAAACGTGCGGCGACGGCAGCGGCGAAATCCCCGCTTTCCGGGCCTGCGTTTTGACCATGCGCCAAATCTGTCCGCGTCCAATCGGCGGCCCGTTCTTGGAGGCCGTAAATAAATACGCCGACGCATTTCGGCGCTTTTGCGAAAGTTCGGGCGCGTAGTTAATTATGGCTTCCAATGCTTCGGGCGCGATGGGAACCCACCGTTCTTTGCCGCCCTTGCCGCGCGAAACGCGCACCATTTTTTGTTTAACGTCCACGTCGCCTATGCGCAAAGACGCCGCTTCGGAAACGCGCAAGCCGCAGGCGTACAACACTTCCAATACGGCACGGTCGCGGCTTCCGGTTCGAGTTTTCACGTTCGGCGCGGCAAGCAGTTGGCCCACTTGATCGGCGGACAAAACGCGCGGGAGTTTTTGCTGCGGGCGCGCGGCCCCGTCCACCAAACGCACCGGGTTTTCGTTGAGAATCCCCTCGCCCGCCAAATATCGGCAAAACGACGAAAGCGCGGCCCGCTTCCGCGCGACACTCGCCCGCGCCAAGCTATCGCTTTGCAGATGGGCCAAATACCGCTCAATGCCGCGCGGTGTCAAATCGCAGCCGATTTCGCCGCCCAGCCACTGCGTCAAGTCACGCCGGTAGGCCGATGTCGTGTTGTGCGACAAGCCGCGCTCCACCGATAAATGCTCAAGAAACAAACCAAGATGGCGGCGCAAATCGTGCGGCATGGTTAGATATTCGCGTCCTTGATGCATCCCCCCTTCTGTCTCAGCGCCCCACCGCTTGCGGCAATGGAACTTTATTCGGTGACGAAGCGACTTGTTTAGAAAGTCATGCGGCAGGAAATATACGGCGTACCGCTCTGTCAGGAACCCCGATGATTCAACCGAACCAAGCCACGTCTGCCGGAGCGATGCGCCTTCGTCCCACTTCGCTCTTTGATCCCGACTGCGACAGGGGCCGAAGCGTCAAGGCACTGAACTGCTTGAACTTTATTGGAGTCCCGGTCGCATCGGTTTGGTCATGGGCATCAGCGGTATTCTCGCCGTTTTGGCCCAACTTCCCGCAGGCGCGCTTATTGACCAGTTGCAGCAAAAGCGGCTTATCGTTGCGTCCGCCGCCGGTTTCATCGCTTTGTCCTGCGTCGCTGTCGCGCTTTTGCCGTCGTTCCCGGTGATTTTGGCGTGTCAATCCTTTATAGGTGTCGCTGGGGCGATTTTTGGCCCGGCCATCGCGGCAATTACGCTGGGTCTGCTGGGGCGCAAATGTTTGGATCAGCAGGTCGGGAAAAACCAGTCCATCAACTCGGCGGGCAATATCGTCAACGCCCTTCTTGTTGGTGTGGTCGGCGCGTCACTGCACGGGCGCGGGATTTTTTGGTACGTCGCCGGAATTTCGCTGGCGACCATTGCTTCCGTTTCCTTTATCCGCGACCGCGACATCGACTATGCCCTCGCGCGTGGCGCGGACAAAGAAGAAAAAGAAACCGACGAAAAATCAACGTCGGTCGCCGGTATGTTTTCGATTTTTGCCGACCGACGCCTGCTTATTTTCGCTTTTTCCTGCGTGTTGTTTCATTTTGCCAAAGCCGTCGGGGCTGGCGGCGCGATGCGGTTTACGTCGGCGGCGATTATTGCGGCCCAGATTGCCATCATTCCGCTCGGCATTGTAATCGGGCGACGGGCAAATATCAGCGCGCGCCGCACGTTGTTCCTGATTCCGTTTTGCTTGATGCCAATTCGGGCGCTCTTATATACGGTTAGCCATAATCCTTACTATTTGGTCGGCCTCGCGCTTTTGGAAGGCTCAGCGATGGGCATTTTCGGTATTATGCAGCTTCTCGTCGTCGCGGATTTAACTAAAGGAACCCGGCGATTTAACGTCGCGCAGGGCGCACTCAGCACCGCCATTGGTTTAGGGGCCGCTTCCAGTAATTTCGTAGTCGGCGCGGTCGTCAAGCATTTCGGCTTCAATGCCGCCTTTTTTACGATGGCGGTCATCGCAGGCGTCGCACTTGTTTTCTTCTACTTCTTGATGCCGGAAACCAAGCCGCAAAATGCCCGCGCTCAACGCGGCCTTCGCGCCGCCGAACCTTCCGAAATCGCGCCCGCAGCCCAGCCCGCGTAGCAAATTCTATCCATGCCGGTTCCCCTCCCTTTTATTCTCACCCCGCTCGTCTTTCTTGGAACGCTGGGCCTCATGCTCGCGCGTCCGCGCCAGATGCACGAGGCATGGGCGACCGGCATTGGAGCCGCTCTCATGCTCGTGCTCGGCTTGGAAACCCCGGTGCAGGCATGGCAAGCAACCAAGCAGGGCGGCGACGTTTTGTTTTTCTTGTTCGCCCTCATGCTTTTGTCCGGCCTATTGGATCGATCGGGCTTTTTCGATTGGGCCGCCATTCACGCCGCCCGTGACGCAAACGGGAACGGCAAAGCGTTGTACCGCAACGTGTTTATCTTGGGCGCACTCGTCACCGCTTTTTTGTCGTTGGATACAACGGCGATTATATTGACACCGGTCGTGCTCGCGTTCGTTCGCCGCTTGAATTTGCGCGCCCGCCCGTTTTTGCTCGCCTGCGCGTTTGTTGCCAATACCGGCTCGCTTTTGCTCCCGGTCAGCAATTTGACGAACTTGCTTTTTCAATCGGGCTTTCAGATTTCGTTCGCCGCGTTCGCGCTTCGCATGGCGCTTCCGCAGCTTATCGCCGTCGCCGTCAATTACGCCGCGTTGTACTTTCTGTTTCGTAGGGAACTTCCCAAAACCTTTCCCACCGACACGCTGCCCGAACCCAAAAGCGTGCTGCCCGACGTACCCTATTTTCGCGGCGCGACGTTGGTGCTACTTGCCGTTCTCGTCGGCTATTTCGTCGGTTCGCTTTTCCACATTCCGCCGTTCGTTATTGCGCTTGCAGGAAGCGCGCTGCTACTTGCTTGGGGCTTGATGCGAAAGCGCGTCGGCGGCGACATCGTGAAAGAAATATCGTGGCCGTTGTTTCCGTTTGTGATCGGTTTGCTCATTGTGGTGCGCGGCGTGGAAAATTTGGGTTTGGCTCGCTTTGCCGCACACGGCTTGAGTTACGGGCACGGAATGCTGGGAACGACGCTCATTTCCGCCTTTGGCGCGGGGCTTGGCTCGAACGTCATCAACAACATTCCGATGGCACTCCTTTCCGTTTCCGTCGTTCAGCAGGCACATCAAACGCTACCGCAAATGCCCGTTCAGCCCGCAATGTACGGCGCACTTTTGGGCTGCAACATCGGCCCGAACCTGACGCTCGCCGGATCGCTCGCCACGATGCTCGTTATCACGACCGCCCGCAAAAAAGGCGAAACCATCGGCGCGTGGGATTTTTTCAAGGCGGGCGCAATCGTCACGCCGCTCACCTTGTTTGCCGCCGCGCTCGTTCTCGTTTTGACGTTCGCTTTGTTTTAGAGAAGGGAGCGGGCGGCGTCGGCGCGAACCCTAAGCCATGAAAACACCCAATTCTCCCCTCCGCATCGGCGTGGCAGGGCTGTCCCACGACCACGTTTGGCATGAACTCTCGTGCTGGACGGCCTTGCCGGGCGTGGAAATCGTCGCGGCAAGCGATCCGCACCAAGACCAGCGCGGCCGGTTCACGCGCGATTATCCCAACGCCACGAACGTTTACGAAAACTGGCAGGCCATGCTCGATGCCATCGGCGATACGCTCGACATCGTGCAAATCGCGGCCCCGAACAATCAGCACGCCGATATAACCGAAGCATCCGCGAAACTGGGTCTGCACGTTATAACAGAAAAACCTATGGCGGCGACGATTGAACAAGCCGACCGCATGGTCAAGGCCTGCCACGATGCCAACGTGTGCCTGTTCGTGAACTGGCCGACGCAATGGAGCGCGGCCCATCAGGAAATGGAGCGGCGCATTTTGGCGGGCGACATCGGCGACGTACGCTATTTCAAGTACCGCTCCGCCCACAACGGGCCGAAAGAAATCGGCTGCACGCCCGCCTTCTACGAATGGCTGTACGACGGCGAGCAAAACGGGGCCGGGGCGTTGATGGATTATTGCTGCTACGGGGCCGCGATGTGCGCCCGCTTTTTGGGCCTGCCGGAAAAAGTCACGGGTCTGCGTGCCGTGCTCGCCAAAGACTACCCGCTCCCCGACGACAACGCGATCATCGCCATGCAGTACGCCCACGCTTTCGGGGTCGCCGAAGCGTCGTGGACGCAAACCGTGGGCTACGCGACCGCAAACCCCGTCGCCTACGGCTCGGGCGGCAGTATCGCCCTTCTTGGCGGCAATGTCGTTTTGACACAAGTCGGCAAGAAAGCGGAAACCATCACGCCCCCGGCCTCCGTCGCGCCATACCGCAACGGGCCGGAATACTTCCTGCACTGTCTCCGTAACGGCGAACCGCCGGAAGGTTGCGGCGCGCCCGACGTTTCCTGCAACGCACAGGCTATTTTATCCGCCGGTCTGCGCGCCGCCGACACGGGGCAAACGCAGGTACTTGGGCGATAACGAGGGCGGGCCTCTCCCCCCGGCCCCCTTCCCTGAAAGGGAGCTGAGGGAGAGGCCTTTCTTACACATTCCATTTGAAGCAAGCCGCCGTGTGCAAAGTCTCACTACCAGCATCTTAAATTTAGGAGACTTCCGTTCATGCCGTCCAAAGTCCCGTTTCGCCCGCTCGTTGTTTTTGCCGCCGGTTCCATTGTCGCCGTAGCGGCAAGCGCGGTTCTTTCCGGCGACTCCGCCCTCGCTAAAAGCCAGCGTCAGCCGCCCATTGATGGGATGCCGCGCCCGCTCATTGTGCCGCCCCGCCCGCCGATCAACTCGTCCGTTGTCGTGACCGAGGAAGTCGTGCGGGCGACTGTGAAAAACGGGGTGGGCGAAACGACCGTCACGTATCTTTTGGAAAACCGAAGCGGGCGACCGGAAGCCGAGGCGGATTTTTTGCTGCCCATTCCGTCCGGCGCAACCGTGCAAAACTTCGCCCTGTTCGACGGTGAAACGCGCTTACCGGCGGAAATGCAAAACCGGGAGCAAGCGACCTCGACGTATGAAGCCATCGTGCGCCAGCGCCGCGATCCAGCCCTTTTAACCTTTGAAGGGCGAAATCTTCTGCGCGCCCGCGTGTTTCCGGTTGTCGCTGGGAAGCCGCGCAAAATCACGCTGAAATTGACGACGCTTTTGCCGCGCGAACAAGGCGCGGTCAAGTATTCGTGGCCGCTTGCCGGGCCGCATTTGCCGGGCGCGGTTATTCCACAGCGGGTCAGTGTGCGCGTGCAGGTCGTCGGCGCAAACGAAACCCTGTACTCGCCGACCCATGCCGTGCAAATCGCGGACGGCGGCGAAATTCTGACGAGCCAGTGGGCAGAATGGAGCAGCGACGCCAAAAACGCCGGTTCGCAGGCAAGCCTTGCGGAAAACCCGGAATTCACGTTGTACGCTACATCCACCGCGAAGCAAGCCGCCGATGCGTCTGCGCCAGTTTCTTTGTCGCTTCTCACGTTCCGGGCCGGGCAAGCCCGGGTCGCCAGCGCGAGCGAAACGTCGCTGCCCGCGCCGGGCGGCTATTTCCTCGTCGTCGCCACGCCCAATAAAGAAGCGTCCAAACTGCCCGTGCCGCCGCGCCGCGTCGTGTTCGTTTTGGATCGCTCCGGCTCGATGGACGGCAAGAAAATCGAACAGGCCCGCTCCGCCCTTCGGTTCGCGCTGGGGAAACTGCGCCCGCAAGATACGTTCAACGTTTTGACCTTTTCGGATAAGGTGGAATCGTTTGCGCCCGAAGCCGTGCTGGGCACGAAAGAGACGCTCCAACGCGCCAAAGCATGGGTAGACGCCATCGACGCGAACGGCGGCACGAACATCAACGACGCCCTCCTTGCTGGGCTGCGCCAGTTCCCCGGCAAGAAAACCGGCAACACGCTCCTGTTTTTCACCGACGGCGAACCCACGGTGGGAACGACAAGCCGGGCGGAAATCGTCCGCAACGCCCTCAAACAAGGCGAAAACCGTGCCCGCGCGTTTGTGTTTGGTGTCGGTTACGACGTGGACGTGCCGTTTCTGGACAACTTGGCCCAATCCCTGCGCGGCGACGCCGACTACGTGCGCCCCAACGAAAACATCGAAATCAAGACATCGCAGTTCGTTGAGAAAACGCGCAATCCCGTACTGGAAAACGTGTCGCTGCAAGTCGAGGGCGCAAGTATTACGGACGTGTACCCGCGCCCCGGCGAAATGCCCGACTTGTTTTCGGGCGGGCAAACTGTGATTGTGGGCCGTTATACCGGGGCCGCCTCCGATGTGCGCGTCACGCTCGCCGGTGAAACGTCGGGCAAGAAACAAATAATCACGCTTCCCGCTCGGTTTCCTGCCAAAAGTGATGAGGCCGCGTTTTTGCCGCGCTTGTGGGCGTCGCGCAAGATCGGGTATTTGATGGCAAGCCTAACCAAAGACGAATTACCGGTAGCGACCCGCACGGAAACGGTTGAACAGATCAAAACCCTAAGCAAAGAGTGGGGTATTTTGACGCCCTACACCGGCC
>CAXTBP010000085.1:0-21941 GCA_964241985.1 uncultured Armatimonadaceae bacterium
CAAAGCGTCTTCAAAAAATGGATGCGCCACGGCTCGCGCACAAAATGGAGGCGTTCGTTTAATTGCAATACCGGCCCGTTGTCCGATGCGTTCCACGTTTTGACCGTGTGAATCGTGCCTTTTTCGCGGGCGTGGCGCAGGCCGCGCACTTTGAGCGCAAGGGCGACTCCTTTGCGCCGCCAAGAGGGAAGCACGCCCGTCAAACCCGTTGATAAAACGTCAGTTTCCGCCGAGGGCGGCTTCAGCAACTGATGAACGCCGACGTAGTCGCCGCTTGGCGTGACCGCGAAGAAAAGTGCATCCGGCAAAAAGCCGCTTCGATGCAAGCGGGTTTGAATAAACGTGCGCATATCCAGTGGCGTGCGTTCGTTGCGCGGGGGCACGTCGGCAAGAAGAGTGTTGTACAGCACGCGCCATTTTTCGTCGCGGTCTGGGTCACCGATAAGGTCGGCATACGAAATCAAGCGCAGTCCGAATTGGGCGGGGCGCGCTTCGGCTTCGGCCCACGCGGGAAAATCGAAGCGCGCCAATTCCAAAAATGCGCTCCCGTCGCGCATGACTTCCACGTGCCCGCGCTTTTCAAAGAAACGTACGTCGCCGGGCCGGTTTTCGTAGGCGAAACCGCGCACGGTTTCCGCGCTCCGCTCGCGCAGTTCGTCCTGAAGCGCATCGTACATTACGCCGCCCACGCCCCGGTTCTGCCATTCGGGCCGCACGTACAAGCTCATCACGAAGCGGCGCGGGTCATATTGGTCGGCCCACTGCGTGATTTGCCCGACGCCCCCAATTTCGCCGTCCGCCTCCGCGACAAACCGCACGAGCGCGCAGTGTTCGGGCCGGTGCGCGTCGCGGTCACGATACGCGGCAAGCGATATGGGAAACTCCGGCACGGCCCGATTTATCACCGTAACGACGGCGGGCGTATCGGTTGGCACAAACGGACGCAATCGCACACAGGGGTTCGCTGCGGTCACGCCGTTCCCGAATCGCCGCTCGACGATGGCTCCAACACATTGCCGAATGAAATCCACGCGGGTTGCCGGTCGAAGCCAAGCGCGACATTGATCGCAAGCATCGCTTCGTTCGTGGTCGCGTTTTCCGTGCGGATAGATTTCGCCCCATACGACTTGGCAAACTCAATCCCTTGCAGTTTGAGGGCAAGGGCGATTCCTTTGCGCCGATGGTCACGCAGCACGCCGGTCAGGCCTTGATTGAGGTCGCCGTCCGACGTGCGTTTCCACAGCGTACTCACGCCCACATACGCGCCGGTCGCTTTTTCCACGGCGACGAGAAAGCCGTCGGGCAAAAAGTGCGGGTTTTTGAGAATTTCTTTCTCGTACTGCGCGAAGTCAAGCGGCGTGATGGGATCGGGGCTGGGTATGTCTTGGGCCACGGGCGTTTCCATTTCCCACAGTTTGCGGTCGCGATCGGCGTCGCTTGCAAGGTCGGCGTAGGAACAAATCGTAATTCCGTTTTGAGCGGCCTTTTGCCGGGCTCTCTGCCACGGCGCGAAATCGAACGCGGGAACATCAAGGACGGATTCCCATTCGCGCATTTCTTCGACAAACCCACGCTTTTGCGCGAACTGAACGCTGTCGGCCAAATCTTCGCGCACGAACGTGGACAGTTTTTTGGGCGCAAGGGACGCGAGCGCGTTTAAGACGTGAGCGTACAGGGCGTTGCCGATGCCTTCTTTTTGCTTGTTTGGCGCGACTTCCACCAAGACGAAAAACTTGTGCGGGTCGTAACTCCACAAATGCTGATCGTACAAACCCAAACCGACGAGTTCGCCGGTTTTCGTTTCGGCGATAAAGCGCGCGTTTTGGAGTTTGGGGTCGCGGCGGGCGTCTTCCGAGCGCAAATGTTCGACCGTTTCTGGGTGCTCGGGAAAATACGCATTGTTCAAATCGACCTGCGCCTGATAATCGCGGTCGGTTTTGTTGAACGGGCGAATGAAAAACGGGGCGTCGCTATTTTGTAAATCTTTGGCGAAATCAATCCACGCGGGCTTTTTGACAAACCCCATCGCCTCGTTGATAGAAAGCATGGGGCGATTGCTCGTTGCGTTCCATGTGATGATTTTGTCTTTGCCCGCCTCTTTTGCCCAGCGCACGCCGCGAATTTTCAAGGCGAGCGCGATGCCTTTGCGGCGGTGCGAGCGTAAAACGCCGGTCGTGCCTTGATACACGTCGTTGCTGCCCTGCGACTTGGATAAAAACGAAATGCCGACGTACTTATCGCCGTCGCAGGCGATAAACCACGCATCGGGCATAAAAGAGGGCCGGTCTAAATTGCGCTTGCGCCAATCCTCAAAGCCCGGCTCGGTCATCGTATCCGATGAGGGCATATCGAGCGTGACAGCCCAGTCGAGTTCGTACACTTTGCGGTCGCGGCCCTCGTCGTTGGCTAACTCCGCGTAGGTTTTAATCACGATGCCCGCGTCTTGGGTGCGCTTTTCGGCGTCCGCATAGCTGTCTAAATCAAATGCGGCGACATCGAGCGTCGATTCCCAGTCGCGCATGAGTTCGTGGTAACCGCGCTGGCGGACGAAGCGCAAACTTCCCTCTTTGTCTTCGCGGACGCCCGCTTTGATTAGAATTGGGTCGAACGGCGCAATCGCGTCCATGACTGTATCGTAAAGTCGTGTGCCCAAACCCCGGTTTCGATAGTCGGGATGTACCAAAACGCCTACGCCGAACTTTTGCGGGTGGTACATATCATTGGACTGTCCGTAACCGCCGCGCCCGATAATACCCACACCGGGAAGTTCGGCGACAAAGCGGCCCCATTTTATTTTTTCCGCCCGGTTGGCGTCGCCCCAGCGCATTTCGTCTACGGTTTCGACGTGTTCGGGCCACACCAAATTTTCCAGTGCGACGAGTTCGGCATAGTCCTTTTCTTCAAATGGGCGAATAGTGACGGAATCGAGAAAATCGGGCGGGACGGAAGCGGTGTCGGTTTCAGCAGCAGTCATGTTCGGTAGTTATCTTTCAAGCAAACAAAAAGGGTATTCGGTGGCACTATCGCCGCGCGGCGAAATTTGCTAAAAGGGCGTTTTTCGGAAAACACTCTTTTCACAAACCCAAAAGCGGAACGGCATCAATGTGTTTATTTTGCAAAAGCGCGGGCGTATCGTAGATATTCAAGCGAGCGGCGTGAATGACATCTTCTTTGTAGCCTTTGCGGACGAGTTCGATTCCGCTTCCGCACGTGAGTAGGGTGGTTTCCAAATCGGGCGCGGCTTCTATAAACGCCGCTTGGGCGGCGCGGGCTTCCGGCGAGCGCGATAAATGGGCGGGCAAAAACGACAACACTGCGCCCGCGCCCAAAAAATCTTCGAGGGCGAACCGGAGCGGGCCGTCGCCGCTGCTTGCACCGTCGGCCCAGCGTTCGCCGCACGCAAGCACGGTCACGCTCTGGGCGCGATGGCTTTCAAGGGCGGTGTATACGGCAAGCGTGGTCGCCTGCGCATTGACGAACGCGCCCACGAAAACAAGGGCGCGGGTTTCGGCGTCGCCTTGTGCGATTTTGCAGCACGTCGCGCCGTTCGGACTGGGAAGCGCAACCGTCATTCCCGGCTCCGCGTCGAGAAACGAAATCGGCGACAAGGAAAACCGGCCTTTTTCGGGCACATCGCGCCGGTGAACGCCGCGCTCGGCTCCCGTCACCGCACTCACCGCTTGGGCTTCATCATCGCTGCAGCAGGGAATAATCGCGGACTGGCGGTAACACGCGGTCGCGCACGTCGTAGAAAAAGAAAGTACGTCCACAACGACGATCAAATCGCCGCGCCGTGCTGCCCGCTCGGCCCCGCGCCAGCCCCATTCCAAACGGCAGGTAAAATCGTTTTGTGCGGTGTCGTCGTGCATTGCGCTTTGGTGGTTTCCGTTTTTCGGTACAACAAGAAGGGATAGTTTCCCTGCTGTCCGCTCGTTTTTTGGACGAAAAACTTGCTGCGTTATGTTTTAACCCGGTTTAGACTGGGTAACCCGGAAAAGCCCGCTCCTTGTTTTATTCGCCTATTATGAAACCGTTCGTTGATGTAAACCCGCCTTTTTCTTCCGACCCTCCTGCTGACCCCGAACTATATGCTACGTTGCTTGACGATTTTATCGAAAAATCACCGGTCGGTTTCGCGTTTTTAGACCGTGATTTAATTTATCGCCGCATCAACACGACGCTGGCGCAAATGAACGGTCTACCCGCAAGCGAGCACATCGGTAAAACCGTGCCGGAAGTGTGCCCCACCCTCAGTGATGCGCAGATTGCGCACTTGCGCGGCGTGATCAATAACCGTCAGCCGCTGGAAGGCTTGGAAATACAGGCCGATACGCACACGTATTTGACCTCGTATTACCCGGTAACCGCGCCCGGTGCATCTGAACTCTTAGGCATGGGCGCGTTTGTCGTCGATATTACCGAACAGCGCCGGGCCGAAAAACAACTGGAAGAAACCCGCTTGCAGCAGCGCGTGTTTTTGCGCGATATTTTGTTCAATGTGAGCGAAGGCAAACTGCGCTTGTGTGATTCGCCCGACGATTTTCCCGCCCCGCTTCCGCAGGCAGGCGATCCGATTGAACTCACGCTGCCGTCGCTGCGGCAGTTACGAAAGCACATGACGCGCGTCGCCGAAGAAACGGGCCTGCCCGAAGATCGGTGGCAGGATTTGGAAACCGCCGTCGGCGAGGCCGCGATGAACGCCGTCATCCACGGCGGCGGCGGAATTGCCCGCGTCCATGCCCGCAAGCCTGACGGCGAAGGCGGCCTCATCCAAGTCTGGATTGAGGACACCGGTGAGGGTATCGCTGTGGATCGGCTGCACCGGGCAACATTGGAGCGTGGCTTCACGACCGCAGGCTCGATGGGGCACGGCTGGCCGATGGTGCTTAAAACAGGCGACCGCGTGTACTTGCTGACCGGCAGTTCGGGCACAACGGTCGTTATCGAGCAGGAAGAAATCGCCCCGCAGCCCGCGTGGCTGCAAGATTTGTAAACGGGGGCGTACAAAACGTATGCTGCGCGTCGGGCATCGTGGCTGGCCCCATAAATTCCCCCCGAATACGCTGGCCGGTTTCGCCGCCGCGTGGGAAGCGGGCTGTCAAATGGTCGAGTGCGACGTGAGCGAATCCGCCGATGGCGTTCTCGTTTTAGCGCACGACCCGCACGTTACCGATACAAGCGGCACAGCATTTTCCCTTTCCGAAACGCCCGCCGCCGACTTAGCCGCGCTGAATTTGGGTGCGGGTCAGGGCGTTCCGACCCTGCAAAGCCTCATGGACTGGGCGCGGCAAACCGGCTGCGCCGTCATGGCGGACATGAAATGCGAGGGCGGAGCCGTGGAAGCGGGCGTCGTTGCCGTGCTTTCCACTTTGCCGAACAGCCAAAAAATCGTGCCCGGCGCAGGCGCACAAAGCCGCGCCCGGTTTCGTGCGCTTCAATCCGACCTGCCGCTGTCCCTTTCACTGGGGCGAAACGCGCCCGAACTGCAAACCGAGGCGGCTTTTGAGAACATACTTTCCCGCTTGGACACGCCCGCCGTTACATGGGAATGGCCCACTTTGACGGCGGAGCGTGTCGCACGGCTGCACGCGCACAACGTGCGCGTTCTCGCGTGGACGGTGGACGATGCCCAAACGATGCGCGATTTGGTGTTTATGGGCGTGGACGGAATTATTAGCAACTGCGCCGATTTACTTTCCGCTTTGTGAACCGGGCGCGGAGTGCGACTCCAATTCCGTGCTTAATTACCGGCTTTTCTTCTTCATATTGACAAGGCTTGCTTGGGTGCGGCATACTATTTCCACAAAAGGCAAATTTAAGTTTGGTAGAGTTGGTGGGGTATCATGCGAACGGTTTTTATCGAAGATTTGCAAAATGGGCAGCGTGTCGCCCAAATTTGGGCGGTGCGCCGCTGCGAGGAGAAAACGAGCCGAAATGGCGGCGCGTATTTGCGCTTCGAGTTCGGCGACCGTACCGGGACGATTTCGGGCAGCCATTTCAACCCCACGTCCGGCGAACGCGCCCAAGCGTGCGAGATGGAGTTTTGCCGCGTTTGGGGAACGGTCGATAAACAATGGGGCCTCAACCTTTCGCGGTTTCCCGAATCTGTGGATTGCCCCGCCGATTTGACGCCGTTTTTGCCGGTGTCGCCGGTTCCCTTCGCTGTGCTTACTACGCGCTTTGAAAATTTGCTTTCCCAAGTGCGTGAGCCGCAACTTGCCACCCTTCTCCAAAAGTATTTCGCGCCGGGGGCAAAGTGGCGTTCTTCTTTCGATGACGCCCCGGCTGCCGTGCGGAACCACCACGCCTACCGACACGGCCTTCTTGAACACACCATCGAGGTCGCGGAAATGGCGCTCGCCATGCACGACGCGAACCCCGGCGCGTCCGGCCCATTTCAGCGCGATTTGCTTTTGACCGGCGCACTATTGCACGACATCGGCAAACTGCGCGAAATTACCGGCGATGCCTGCGGCTACCGGTTTTCCACGATGGGTCAACTTTTAGGACACACATCGCTCGGAATGCTGACCGTTTACGCCAACGTCGGAAATTGCGTCGGCTCGCCGCTGCGCGAACTACTACTCGGTATGATCGCAAGCCATCATGGCTGTTTTGAATGGGGCGCGCCCGCCCTGCCGCTAACCCGCGAAGGCTTGATTTTGCACCAAGCCGACCACACGAGCGTCCAACTCTATTATGCCGACGCGGCGCAACGCGCGGCGCAACGCGCGGCGCAAAAAGCACAAACCCGCGACGAGTTTTGGGACGCGCCGCTGCTTCCGGCAAAACGCATTTTCGTGGGGGACTATGGCTTCACGGAACCGTTGGTAACACTGCTTGGCGAAACGAAAACTGCGCCCGTCGAGAAAGCGTGGCGCGTCGTGTGCCCGTGGCGCGACGGAAGCGTGAACGGGTTTGTGAATAAACCGGCGGCGGACGATAACAACTACGCCGTGGTGCGCTTACCGCTGCTGGCGCGCGTCGCGGCGGGGCCGGGCGTGATTGTGGAAGCCGATGTGAGCGGACACTACGACGTACAGGCGTGGGCGAAAGACGCAAGCGACACGTCGCACTATTTGCTCCGCGTGACCGGCGACAGCATGACGCGAACCGGAATTTGCGAAGACGATTTGATCGTCGTGCAGTACGCCAAAGAAGCCGAGCACGGCGATGTTGTTGTTGCGACCTTGACCGACGGCGCGATGACCGTAAAGCGATTCGACAGCGGAATGAGCAAGAATGGCCCGACGCTTCACGCCGAAAGCGTGGATACCGCGTATCCGTCGCCGTTTGTTCCGGTCGGCACACCGTTCCGGCTTGAAGGGATTGTGCGCGGCGTGCTGCAATCGGCATAAAATCGGGGTGAACAAGCGGGCGCGTGGGTAAAACCCCAATATGTCCGTTGAAGCCACGTTTCCGCCCACGCCCGCCCAGCCGCTGCCCGATAACGCGAACCCGCAACTCAATGAAACCGCTGCAAAAATCGGGGAGAAGTGCGTCACGTTGATTTTCAACCCGGTTTCCGGGCAGGGCGATCCCGAAGAGCGAAAACGCACGATCAGCGACGCACTCGCCAAGCACGGCTACGGCTGCCAAGAACTCATCACGACCAAAGAAAAAGGCGCGCGCGAATTCGCCAAAGAGGCGCTGGAAAGCGGCGTGGACTTGCTTGCCGTTTCGGGCGGCGACGGAACCGTGGTGGAAACCATGTCGGCTCTCATCGGAACGGGCGTGCCGCTGGCGATCTTTCCGGCGGGAACCGGCAATCTGCTGTCGCTGAATTTGGGCTTGCCCAAAACCGTGCCCGATGCTGTTCACGCGGCCCTGTTCGGCGAAAAGCGGGCGATTGATTTGGCGAAGATTACGCTCGATAGGCACAAAAAGCCCGACGACGAAGCCCAGTATTTCGCCATTCTCGCCGGAGCGGGGTTTGATGCCGGGATTATCAAGGACGCCGACCGCGAAGCCAAAAACAAAATGGGCATGGGGGCGTATTTAATCGCCGCCGTCAAAAACCTCAAGCGTCGCCCGATGAAAGCCCGCATTACGCTGGATAACGAACCGCTGTCGCTCGTGCGACGAGCCAAATCCGTGATGGTCGCCAACATGGGCAAATTGCAGGGGGGGGTCGAAATGGTTCCCGACGCCCGGCCCGACGACGGCTATTTGGACATTGTCATACTGCGGGCCGAAACGCTCGGCCAATGGGTACGCCTCTTTTGGAGCACGGTCACGCGCCGCTTAAAAGACGATCCGGCGATTGAATACCACCGCGCCAAGAAGGTGTCGGTCGTGTTGTCCAAACCCCAGCCCATGCAGTTCGACGGCGAAGAAGAAGAACCGCATACCCGGTTTACCGTGGAAATCGTGCCCGACGCGGTAATTGTCATGGTTCCCAAAAACGCCCCGGTTTAGCATCACTTCGGCCTGCAATGACTACTGCTTTTTCCTTTGTTCTGCTCGGCGTTGTTTTGGTCGCCGCGTCCGTTGTTTTTCTCGTGGTCGCGGCGGTTAAAACCAAGCAGTTTCGTTGGTACAGCTATGTTCCTGTCTGCGTGGCGATATTTATTGTGTTGGGATTAATTCTTTTGAGCGGCCTCCCCACAATGCAAAGCGAAACAATCCGGCGCAACGAACGCTTTATGCAACTGCGGCACAAACAACTGCACCACAAATGAGCGCT
Organism: uncultured Armatimonadaceae bacterium; assembly: GCA_964241985.1. GTDB lineage: Bacteria > Armatimonadota > Armatimonadia > Armatimonadales > Armatimonadaceae > CAXTBP01. The sequence goes on from CAXTBP010000085.1 coordinate 8,687, forward strand.
AAAGGGCGGCTTGTTCGGCGCGTTCGGCGAGCAGATCGGTGAGGCGTGAGGACAGCCCAAGATAGTCGCCCATTAAGAACGTGACGTTTGTGTGTTTTGCTTGCGCCTCGCGGAGCAGGGTGGGCAGATCGTCGCACACGTGCGTGCCGGTGTGCAGAAAATAGGGTACGGCGGTGATTTGCGTCGCGCCCTGTGAAATCAAGCCGTCAATCGCGTCGGGAATGGCGGGTTCGTTGCATTCCATGAAGCCTACTGCAACGAGCGGAAAGGCGTCTTGGGCGTCAGGGCGCGCCTTGAAATTTTCCACGACCTCAAACATCGGGGCATTCGCGGACGGGCGCGGCGAGCCGTGCACCATGACTAAAAGGGCGTTCATTCGGTGTCTTCTTTTATTGGTCGGTCGCCCGGCGCTTTGGGGCACTCAGGCGTTTGAAAGAGCGGGCAGGTCGGCGACGGCTTGCAGGCGCGCGTCGCCCTTTGCAAATTGTCGTCCCACGCACCCGGAGGCCGCGCGGTTTGGGCGGACAAAAGCAGGGCGTCCACAAGCGCGTCGCTTTTTCCGAGTGGCGGCGCAATGGTAAATTCTACGCTGGGATAATCGGGCCGCACCGCGTCCACGGTTTCGGGCAGGCTTTTCAAAACGAAATAGCCGGGCACGAGAAAATACGGCAACACGGTGATGCGCGTCGCGCCCGCTTGCACGGCTTGTGCCACACTTTCGGCAAAGGTCGGGGCCGAATAGTTCAGATAGCCGACCCCGACCCAATCCCAGCCGCCGCGCGCGCGCAACCGGGCCGCGTGGGCGTCCAGTGCCTCGCCCGCCCCGCACAACAGCGATCCGTGGGAAAACAAAATCAGCGCGTTCATCTGTTTGTAGTGTATCGTGCGTTCGTCCGTTAAAGCCCCGGCGCGACGGGGGTAGATGGCACACGCTCCGGGTAAGGCACGGCGAAGCGCGGAACCGTCACCGTGACAGTGAATTGGCGTTGCTCTCCTCGCTGCACCGGTAGAACGACCGTTTTTCCCCGCCGTTGGATAAACAACGTTTTGACGGTTCCGAGGTTCAGGAGAATACGGTCATCCTCCTTCAAACCGGCTCGGTCAAAAGGCCCGTCCGGTTTCACACGCAGAAGCCCAGTTCCCCTATCGACATACGTGTCCCCGACTTTATCGTAAAGGCCCGTATAGTTAAAACCTAATGCCTCACATATTGCGCGCCCATTCGCCTCGTCTTGATTGCTTTGACGAGTAATGTCTCTTGCGTGATTGAAAACGGACACACAAAAGGCGATGCTGGCGGCGAGCGCGATCAATGAAGCGTCAACACCTAACTGGTTACGCCCAATTCGTGTGTTTGAGAATCGGTAAAGTCTATGAAAGTTGAACCGGAGTCGCTCCATTGGGTTGTTTAGTTTATCGCGCGGCGTCCGTTGATGTCTCCGAGCGCCACAGCAAAAACAAAAACGTACCTGCAATAAAGCCGAACACGCAAACCGGCGCGACAAAGCAGCCGAGGAAAATGAAAAGACCGTAGTAAGACGCCAAATCGACCGAGCCGTTTAGTGTACGAATCCACAGAAGAAAGCCCATTAAGTGCAGCAAACTCACAATAAGCGCATAAAGAAAGGGGCGGCGACCCGCAATCGCAGTAAGTAGTACCGACAGTGAAACGGTAAAAATCGGCCCAACGATAAGCAGAATATAGCCCGATTTCGCCGTCAAATAGGAAGCGGGTGGCAGCAAAAGCACAGTCAGAAGCAACGCCCATTTTTCACGCGGGGCGGGAAAGTCGGCGAACTCCGGCACGGGCCGCAAACGGAGCGCGGCAACCCACGGCCCCACGAGAACGACGGCATACAACAAATAATAAAAAACGGGCGTCGGCCACGCCGGAAGTTGCATAATCCGCGTTTACTTTCCGTTTAGCAGTGCGCGGCACGAATAAATCCGCACCGTGCCCGCGCTATCGCCAAGCAGCACGTCGTCGCCAGTCGCGCCAAGCCAGCGGACGTTTGGCGGGAGCGTCCACACTTTGCGCGTTTTGCCGGTCGCCGCGTTCAGGTATTCCAAAACCGGCGCGCTTTTTGAACGGTTGCTACTTGGTTTTTCGTTGGGAACGCGCAATACGAAAACGCCGTCCGCGTTTGGTTTGGGTGCGGCGACCGAAAACCCGTCCGTCCACGTTCGTTTCCACAACATGCCGCCATCTTGCGCCCGCAAGCCGTACAGCGCGTTGGGCGCGTTAAATACACCGCTTGCGAGGGAAACGAGGGCGACCGCGCTTCCGCTTGGGGGTTGCAAAACTGTCAGACCGTTGAAGGAGGGCGCGTTCGCGCCGCCGCTTAGATAGTCCGCGTCTTTGAACGTGGGAAACTGCCACGCCAATTTTCCACTGGCATCGCCCGCTATCAGATAGGTGGGCCACGCTCCGTGCCCCATAAAGCCGTCGTCGCCGCCCACGCGCCAAAACGCGCGGTCAGCCGTCACGCCCAGCGGGACGATTTGTTCATCGCCGCTCGGCTTATGCGGAATCGGCAGCGATGCGCCGGTGTCCACGCGGAACCATTTGTCCCCGACCTGCACCAAGGCCGAACCCACTTGCCCAATCGCCGACGCAATCGCGGCTTTGCCGTCGGGGGTGGTGCGGTCAATCGGCACGCCGGTTTGCGCGTCCCAAAGTTCAAGCGTATCGCTACCCTCCGTGCGAACCGGAAGCAAGTTGCCGAAAAGCGGCGCGCCGCTCAAAGAGCGCTTTTCGGTTTCTCCTGTTGCGTTGGCGGGCGGGTACTGCCACTGAATCCGGCCCGTTTCGTCCATCCCGTAAAATTCGGTTTCCACGCGGGCCGCGCTCGCTCGCGCTCCGATAAAAAGTATCTGCCGCTCCAAAATGAGTTGCGGATAGGTGATTGTGTTTCCCAAACGGGCGGCCACGCTCCCCAAAACGCGCCAATCCGCACGGATGGATTGATCGCGCAGATTGATACGTTCGGGTTCGTAGGTGCGCTGCACGTTGTCCCTACTCCGGTTCAAAACCACGATGCGCCGGGAAACGGTGTCTCTAAACCGATGGGTCACGCCAAGAACGAGCATGCGCTCAGTCGCCGCCTGCACGCCGTCCACCGTGCTTTCGCCGGGTATCCAACCGGGAATCTGCCAAACGGCGCGCGGCGCGGGCAAAAGGCTTTGCACCGGTTTCGCCGTTTTCTTCGCGGGCGGCTTGGCAAAAACGAGAGCCGGAGGCAAGGCCGCAACCATGAGCGAAAGCGCAAGAAAAGCGACGATGGGTTTCATATTATTTTCCAAGCAGCGTTTGGCACGAATAAATCCGCATCAAGCCCGTGTCGTCAATGAGCAGCAAGTCGTCCCCCGTTGCGGCGATACGATTTACGTTTTTGGGAAGCGTCCATACTTTTTGGGTTTTCCCCGTGGCGGCGTTGAGATACTCCAAATACAGCGCCTTTTTCGCTCCGCCCCGGTATAGCGCAAAAACGCCTTTTGAGGTTTGCTTAAGTGCGACAAGGTCAAGAAGTGTGGGCAGGGTGCGCCGCCAAATCGGTTTGCCGGTTCGGGGCTGCAAGCCAAATACCGTGCCGCCCCCGTTTTTCAGTTTGCGTGTGACCGACACAACGGCGACCGCGTCGCCATTTTGCTTGGCGTTCGCCAGCACGAAATGCTCAAGGCTTGGGTCGAGCGCACCGCCCCCGTATCCGTAGTCACGTTCTTTGCTTTCGGGAAAAACCCACGCGATTTTGCCCTTATCGTCGATGGTCGTCAAATACGTGGGATAGGCCGAGTGGCCCGTCCAACCGTCATCGCCACCGCCCAGCCAAAAGGCCCGGTCGGCGGAAACGCCCAGCGGCGCGTCCTGCACCTGCCCCGAGCCGAGGCCAAGCGGGCCGTTGTACACGACTGCGCCGGTATCCAATCGGTACAACTGTCCCCGGGTTTGCAGCAAAGGCGAACCGTTTTGACGGATGGCTTCGGATAAGGCAGCTTTCCCTTCGGGCGTTTTTGTGTCAACAGGCGCGCCGGTTTGCGCATCCAAAAACGTGAGCGCATCACTTTTACCCACACGCACCGTTACCAATCCGCCCACAACGGGGGCGAACGGTTCGGGAACGGAAAACCCGCTCATATCCGGGAAAGTAGAAATCGCAGTGAGAGGCGGCTCGCCCTTTGCGGGAAACTGCCATTTGGTGTGGCCCCCTTCGTCGATTCCGTAAAGCGTGGTTTGCGTTTCGTACTGCGGGTAGGTTTGCGGCTTGGGATCTGTGCGAGTAAAAAGTACCTTGCGTTCTAGCACGAAAAGGGGAGCAAGGGGTTTCCCGTTTTGCACGGACACGCTACCCAAAACGCTCCACCGCGCGCTGATGGACTGATACGAAAGCGTTATCCCTTCGGCCTCTTTTACCCACGGCACGCTTTCGACTTTCACGCCTCGGTCAAGAGCGACAAGCCGATTTCCCACTTGCAGCAATAAAACGTTAGGCGTCGCGGCTTTCAATATCACAACGGAATGTGGGCCGGGTATCCAGCCGGGGATGTGCCGCACGGCGCGGGGCGCAGGCAGAATCGACGGAGCGCTTGTCGCCCGCCGCGCGGATGGCGGCGGCAAGGCAGGCGAAACGAACACAAACGCAAACAAAAGAAACGCAATCAAGGGTAGCATCTATTTTGTAGAGCCTACATTTGTAGTTAAAGTTTCGTTTAACTCAAAAGAGGGCCATTTGCTGCTGACCGGGCGGCGTGATTTCGGGCAGACCCAATTTGGCGCGCAAAGCGGCGATTGTCGCCGGGGCGTGCCCCTCGAAAAAGTTGCGGACGTAGACAAGGAGCGGCGGGGTATCGGGCGCGGCGGTTTGTCGGGCGGACTGGATGCGCTCGGCCCAAGAAGCAATCGCGTCGCTTTTGTCGAACTGCTTGGCATCGAAGCGGGCGACGCTGTTTTCCGTTCCCAAAAGGCGCAGATAGCGCAAAGGCCCGCCCAAATCCAGCCGCTCCGTCGTGGCGACCGAAACGTTGTGCGCTTCCAAAAATGCGCCAACATCGGTTTGCGCCCACGAGCCGTGCCGAAACTCCACGACCCACGGCAGCGGATTGGTTTGTTTGCGCGCCGACGGTAGTGCGATGCCCTGCACGAAGGTTTCGAGGGCGGGCCGCTCGTCGGCGGTGAAATCGGGCGGCAGTTGAATCAGAAGCGCGCCCAGCGTTTTGCCCAACTGCTCCTGCAATAAATCGCCGAAATCGCGGGCGGATTCGCTCGCACCGACCAAACGTCGCTCGTGCGTGACGGCGCGGGGCGCTTTGGCAGAAAATAGAAAACGGGGCGGGGCGGCGTTTTTCCAGCCGGTGAGCGTCGTCGGGCGCGGCACACCGTAAAAGGTCGTGTCCAACTCCACGGTCGAAAACGTGCGGGCGTATTGTTCCAGCATTTTGCTGGCGGGCAAATTCGCCTCGTAGAACGACCCGCGCCAATCCTCGTAGCTCCAGCCCATTGTGCCGATCCGCACGTCGTTTTCGGTTAATCCCGCCATAATGGGAAGATACCCAATAGGGCAGGGTTATCCCGCGTTTTCTACGTTCTCGTTGCCGATCATGTAGTTGGGGATGGGCGGCGGGGCGTCTGAGTCGCCAAAGCCGCGCAGAGAAACGGCGGTTTCGGCGACGTGCCCGATGCGGAACAAGCGGGCGGCGTTTCCGCCCAAAATGCGCTCGCGGTCTTCGTTCGGGATGTCGGCATCGCGTACCAAACCCAGCACGGCGGCGGGGTCGGTTTGCGGCCCGCCGGACGCGAACAATAAGCGGCGCGAACCGTGCAGGGCGCTAAAGGCGTACTCGATTTTTTCCGGCGCGAGCGAGCCGGACACATCAAGGAGCAGGTTCAGCGATTTTGCGACCATATCAATCGCTTCGCGCCATTCTTCGCCGCCCATGCCCGACGCGATAATTTTCACGCCCGCCATGTCTTCGGTCATGCGAATGACTTCCGCCATACCTGCCGCCGTGTTCGCTTCCACCAAAAGCGGTTTGCCAAAGCGGCGAAACGACGTAATGATTTCGCGGGCATCGCGGGCCGAAACCGGCGTACTGGTCAACGGGTCGGGATACAAGGCAAGGCCGACAAACCGCTCGTCGCTTAAATGGCGACGCATCTGTAACACGGAATCGGCGGTGCGGGCCGGGTGGGCGATAAGCCAGCCGCGCACGTCGGTCGTTTCGCTTGTGTCGTCCAGTTTGGGCAAAGCGCTTGCGAGTGCGTCGTTTCCGGTCGGCAAATCATAGCGCCGGGCAAGCAGCGACGACAGAAAAACTTGCGTTATGCCGCGCGTTTGCATCGCGGTTTGGATGGCGGACACGTCGTTCCATTGCGGCGCGGAGGGCGTCGCGCCCCAGCCGCAATGCACGTCGAAAATCGGGCCGGGCATCTTATGCGGCTCCTTTCAGCAGTTTGCGGGCGTTTCCGCCCAGCACCAGATCGGCGTCGGCTTGCGACAATCCGGCCTGTTCGACAAGCGCGAGCGCGGCCCCCATCGAGCGGGCGGGCGCGGACGAAGCGTACACGACGCGCCCCGCGCCAATCGCCGTCGCCGCCATCCCGACTTCGCCGATTCCGCGCAGGCCGTTGGTCGCCACAAAAAACTGATTGCTGCTTCGCGCGACCGATAGGGCTTCCACGAGCGTGTCGCCGGTTACGCCGCCCAAAACGACCGGCGCGGGATATTTGGTATCGCGCACGGTGCGGGCGATTTGCGTGGCGTCGCCCATGCGTGCGGCTTCCCACCATAGCGGGATATTTGCGACTCCGGCGGTTTGCATGAGGGTTTCCAGCGCGTCGCACAGCGGGTCGAAATCGAGCGGCCATTTTTGCATCGCGGGCAGCAGGCACAGTACCCGCGCCCCGGCGATGGACTGATTCGGCTGCGGCAAACGCGGGTCAAGCACGGCGGCGGGGATAAGTGAGCCGTCCGTGACTTGCTGGCACAAAGCGAGCGTTTCGCGGTTTCCGGCGTGGGCGTTGTGGTACGCGCCGCGCGTGGATAAGGCGACCGCACCCGACACGCCGTGCTGCGTCAAGAGCGTTTGCAAGCGAGTCGTGCCCGGTTCGGACGCGCGGGGCGGAACCGGGCCGAAGAGGGTATGAAAGTCGAAAATTGGTTCAGGCATCGTTTCTTATGCTGGCTCCTGTGCCGACAAGGTGACGGCGTGCTCCAACCGCTGGACGACGCGCGCGCGGCCCAGCGTCACCATAATATCGAATAGTCCCGGCCCGGTTTCGCGCCCGCTCACGGCAACGCGCACGGGATGCGTCAAATCGCCGCGCTCGCGCTCGTGCCGCGCCCCGACCATGCGAACGGTCGCTTCCAGCGCGTCGTGCTCGAACACGGTTTCTGTATCGGCGCACACGTTATGCAAGTCGGACAAATACGCGCCCACGCCCGGCTTGCGCAGCCATTTGTTGACGCTTTTTTCCACATACGGCGGCAAATCGCCGAAAAACAGTTCGGCAAGCGCGGGGGCCTCGTCAAGCCGCTTCATGCGCTCTTGTTCCAGCGCGATGACTTGGGCGGCATACGCCTTGTCGTCCGCGCCGACTTCGGCGGGAAGCAGCGCGGGCTTGAAAGGCCGTTCGTCTGGCTTATCCGTTAAGGGAAGCGGCGCGGCGGGGTCGCGGTACGGCTTTTGCAGGAACGGCAGGGCGCGCTCTACCACCTCGGCGGGCGAAAGCGCGCGGAGATACACGCCGTTCATCCACGTCAATTTGTCCAAATCGAAAACGGCGGGTGAAGCCGAAATCCCCGGCACGTCGAAGCGGCGAATGATTTCGTCAAGGGGCAGCACTTCGTCGTTATCGCCCGGCGACCATCCGACAAGCGCCAAAAAGTTGACAAGTGCCTCTTCAAGGAAGCCTTCGTCCAAAAACTCGCCGACCCCTTTTGCGCCGTGCCGCTTGGACAACTTTTTCTTGTCCGGCCCCAAAACGCTGGGCGTATGCACGAAAACGGGCAGTTCCCAGCCGAACGCATGGAACAAGCAGGCGTGCTTAGGGAACGACGGAATCCATTCTTCGCCGCGCAAAATGTGCGAGATTTCCATGTCGTGATCGTCCACCATTGCGGCGAAATGGTACGGCGGGAAACCGTCGCCTTTTTGGATGATGAAATCGTCCTGCGTTTTGGCGTCCCAATCGATCACGCCGCGCAAGGCGTCGGTCGTTTGGATAACGCCTTCGGTCGGCATCTTCAAGCGAACGACGTGCGCCTCGCCGCTATCGACGCGCGCCTGCGCTTCGGCAAGGGGGTAATCGCGGTAATGGCGGTCGTACTGAAAGGGCAGTTTGCGGGCTTCCATCGCCGCCCGCATCCCCTTGAGTTCTTCCTCGGTTTCAAAAGCGTAATAGGCTTTGCCACCCTGCACCAACTGCTGAATGAGTTCATGGTAGCGCGGCAATCGCTGCGACTGAAAATACGGGCCGTAATTGCCGCCGTTGTCGGGCAGCAAATCGGGGCGAACGTCGCCGTATTTTTCGGCATCGAGGTTGGCTACCGACGCTTTATCGGGGCCTTCATCGTAGTCCATGCCCATTTGTTTGAGCGACAAAATGATGTTTTCGAGCGAGCCAAGCTTCAAACGGGCTTGGTCGGTGTCCTCGATACGCAGCAGGAAATCGCCGCCGAAATGTCGGGCCAGCAGAAACGAAAAAAGGGCCGTGCGAAGCGCACCGATATGCAGCATCCCGGTCGGCGACGGGGCAAAGCGGGTGCGCACGCGCCGGGGAGAACCGGTGTCCACACCGTTATTGAGATTACTCATAGTGCAGAAATGATAGCACGTGGCTTCACACCCTGTCAATCGCTTTACGTCAGGGAAAGCCGATAGAATAGGCAAAGATGACGCCCAACGAAACCGAACCTGAACCGAACGCCGCGCCGATGACAAACGACGAGCGCATCCGATTTTATGATGCCCTCACGAGTGGCGCAGAAAGCGTCGGTATACCGGTGACGCCTGCGCAAGCCGCGCTGTGCGCACGGTTCGCCGATTTGGTGCGCGACGGTAACCGCCGAACCAATTTGACGCGCATTACCGCGCCCGAAGAAATGGCGGTCAAGCATTTCGCCGACAGTTTGACGGTTTTCGCTGCCCTGCCGGGTATGGAAATCGGAACGCGCATCGCCGATGTGGGAACGGGCGCGGGCTTTCCCGGCGTCGTGCTGGCTGTTTTGCGCCCCGACTTACGAATAACGCTGCTGGATTCCCTCAACAAGCGGCTCGTTTTTCTGGACGACGCTTTGAAGACGCTTGGTTTGCGCGAGAATATCACCCTCGTTCACGCGCGGGCCGAAGATGCGGGAAGGCAACCGTCGGAGCGCGAAAACTACGACATCGTTGTCGCCCGCGCGGTCGCGCAGCTTCCCACTCTGCTTGAATGGTGCGGGCCGCTTACGCGCGTCGGGGGGCGGTTCGTCGCTATGAAATCGGGCAACGTGGACGAGGAAAAAAACGGGGCGCGCACGGCGGCGGATAAACTGGGCTTGCGCTTGGAAACCGACACAGCATTTGCGCTGCCCGCAACTGGGGACGAAACCGAAGCGGCGGCCCGGCGCGTTCTCGTGTACCGCAAAACCCGCCCGACACCCGCTGCCTACCCGCGCAAGGCCGGGGAAATCAAAGCCAAGCCGCTGTAACCCGCTACAAATCCGACCCGGCGACGCCGATAAGGAGTGCGATGTCGTCGCGGACGCCGCCCTGCGCGAAGCCGTCCACGCGGGCGATAAGGGTGTCCACGATAGCCTGCGGATTGGAAACGCCGCGCTCTCGGTTTTCCGAGCAGCACGACAAAAACAGCGCGCTGACGCCTTCGACTTCCAGAAGTTCCTTGCGGGTTGGGCCGACTTCGGTCAAGCCGTCCGTGAACAAGGCCAGCACGTCGCCACGGAGCAAATCGACGGTGCGCTGTTCAAATTGGCCCGACGCGAACCCGCCCAAAACCGGGCCGGTTGGAACAAGGGCCTCCACCGCGTTTTGGTCGGCCCGCCACAAAAGGCCCGGCTCCTGCCCGCAGTTGACGTAAGTCAGCGTGTGTTCTTTTTGGTCGTACATTCCCACAAACAGCGTGGCGAAACCCGTCAGCAAGTCGTGCTCGACCAAAGCGTCGTGTAGGGTGGTAATCGCTTGCGACACCGTTTCGCCCGTGTACAAGGAAAGGCGAAGCATATTGCGAACGGTCGCCACTTGCGAGGCGGCGGCAAGACCCTTGCCCGATAAATCCGCCACAACAAGCGCGATACAGCCGGTTTCCACGGAAAACACGTCGAAAAAGTCGCCGCCCACGCTCGCCTCGGCAAGCGCGGGCTGATAATACGAGGCGAGCGCAAGGCCGGGCGGACTGCCGGGCGACACGGGGCGCAGAGCGTCCTGCAACTGCTGGGCGATATTGCGCTCGCGCTGAACCAGTGATGCCAATTCCAAAACCGAGCGCAAAAGCGAGGCCGCGTTTTCCATGAGCCGCACCTCGTCGGGCGTCCACTGGCGCGGCCCGTCCGACATCGCAACGGCAAGCGCGGTCATTTGGCTGCCCGCCTCAATCGGGACGCGCAGCAAGGCGCGAACATCGAGGGCAAGAAGCGGGGCCGCATCGTCCGGGTTAAATGCGATTATGTCATTGACGACGTGCGTGCTTCCGCTGGTATAGCGCGGGTCGCGGTCAACCGAATAGCGCGACATTTGCAGGCGCTGCCCGACCAGCGGCGCGAGGTTCGCGGATTCCCGCATCCATTCCTGCCCAACGCGGGCCACATCGCGGACTTGATCGTAGCGGACGAAATAGCACCGGTCAACGTCCAGCCCTTCGCCGAGCAGATTGACGACGGTTTGCACAATACTGTCCGTGTCGCGCGAATCGCGCACGGCAAGTCCTATGCGATTCAAAAGCGCTTCCCGTTCGGCACGGGTGCGGGCCTCGATAAGAAGCTGTTCTTGCGCCAGTTCCAGCCGCTTGCGCTCGGTTAAATCGACGCCGTGAACCAAAATGCCGGATACGATTCCGTCTTCGTCATACGTCGGCTGAAAGGTGAAATCGACGAAATGTTCGGCTTCCGCCGTGTCGCCGTTCAACTGAAAAACGACGCGCGTGTCTTTGCCGATAAATGGTTCGCCAGTTCGGTACACATGATCCAACAGCCGAATCAAACCCTGCTCGGCCATTTCCGGGAGCATTTCGGAAACCGTCTTACCAATCAACGCTTGGGCGGCAAAATCGTTTTGCCGCCCAATAAGCTGATAAAAAGGAAGGTTCGCAATCTCGAAAGTGTGGTGTGGCTCGCGCAGCGCCACCATAAACGAGGGGGCACGCATGAAAATATCGGTTAAGCGCGCCCGCTCGCGCTCCTGCTGGCGGGAAAGCGCCTGCTGCGCCTCGGTTTGTGCGGTGACATCGAACACGACGCCGGGTAAAGATAGGGCGTTGCCGTTGGCGTCGCGCTCCACTTTGCCGCGCGCGATGAGCCAGCGGTGCGACCCGTCAGGAAGCACAACCCGGTATTCGGCCTCGTAACTATCGGTACGCAAGATGGCTCCGGCAAAAGAAGCCATGACCCTTTCACGGTCGTCCTCGTGAATAGCCTGAAAATAAACCGCCAGTTCGCCGCCTGCCGCCTCGTCGGGGTCGATGGAAAACAGGCGGGCCAAATTGGCATCGGGGACGATACGATTGTTGACTACATCGAACGACCCTGTGGCAATCGAACCTGCCGACAGGGCCGATTCCAAAAGCGTTTGCGCTTTGCGTAAATCGGCTTCCGACTGCCGCAAGGCCTCCTCGGCTTCCTTACGAGCCGTACTTTCGGTAAAAAGCAGAGCGACCATGCGCTCTTCGGGATTCCCGACCCGCAAAGCGTACACATCGAACCAACGACCCATTGCGGGGGCGTGATTTTCAAATCGAGTCGGCTCACCCGTCAGCGCGACCTTGCCGTAGGTTTGGAACCAAAAATTGTCCAAGCCGGGAACCAATTCGAGGGCCGTTTTGCCGACCGGATTGACCAAGCCGGTATGGCGCTCAAAAGCCGGATTTGCGTCAATGAAATAATAATCTACCGGCGTATTTTGCGTGTCGAAAATCACGCGGATAATACAAAAACCGACATCCACGGCATCAAACAAGGCGCGGTACGGATCGTCGTTTAATAAACTGTCCGGTTCGTCCGACAAAATCCGAGGGGCTGCGGTTTGCTCGATGTCTTCGTTTTCGCGGTTTGGGAACTCAGGCATTGCCTGTTATTATATCCCAGCACACAAGCATGAAGAAAGAGGGGGAAACTAATGCTAAGGGTGTATTAGCCTTACAAAGAACATAGATTTCCTTACAAAAAGCGCCGTGTGCCACGCAGGCCTTAGCCCGCAAACGATTGCCGTGCATAGTCCAAATCGGCTTGGATAAGGGTATCTACATTCGCCGTATCACGGTATTCCGCCGACAAGCACAAAACGCCGCCCCAAGCGCGGCGCGTCAGTTCTTCGGCAACGCGCGGCCAGTTGGCGAACCCGCTTTTGCCGTCCACCCAGCGCGTTTTCCACTGTGCCTGTCCCATCGGCCCGTCCTCAACGCGCTCCTTAAATCCGTTTTTCAAGTTCACCATTTTGAGATGCGGCCCGCAAATTAAATCGAGCGCCATTTCCACACTTTCGCCTTCGAGGGCGTTATGCGCGGCATCCCACACCGCGCACACATGGCGCGGGTCGAAGTTTTTGAGGAGTTCCGCCTGCCCAAACGCATGAACGGGCACGAACCGTCCGCTGTGGTTTTGCACGCCAATGGCAACCCCGCACTCGTCGAGCGTAGGCACGAGACTTCCCCAGTCGCGCGTCAGCCGCGCGGCCCCGTCTTGGTACGTTTCGCCTTTTTGTAAACCGGGGCAAATTCGAACCATCGGCACGTTCGCGTTTCCGCACGCCCTAATTACCGGTTCGGTCGCATTCGCCGCGATGCTGTCAATCGTCAAGCCCGCATCAGCGAAAATTTTCACGGCGTGCGGCAATTCGCGGGCGGCGTTTTCTTCATCGACGGGATAGCCGGGCCGGACGGCAAGTTCCACGCCGTCAAAGCCCATGCTTTTGATATGGGCCGCGAGTTCGGGAAGCGGCATCTTCCACGGCTTGGTGAAAACGGTGAAACGGTAGTTGGGCATAATCAATTCTCGAAAACAGGCCTCTTCCCCGTCGCGCGAGGCCGCCCCCACCCCCCTTCCCCTCCCCT
>CAXTBP010000086.1:0-21350 GCA_964241985.1 uncultured Armatimonadaceae bacterium
CCTGCTGCCCGGTTTGGTGCATAACAAACTTGCCGGGCGGCGCGTCCTTGTCGTGCAAACCGGTACGCTGCCTGCCGCATCCGAGGCGGTTGCGGACGCCCTGCGGCTCGCCGGGGCCGAAACGGTGGGGCGCGTTTCGCTGCCCAATGCGGCCTACAGCAAAAGCGACGCCAAAGCAAACGGGCAGGCGAACGCGACCGACAGCGATGTGAGTGCATCCGTCGAAAGGCTCGTTCCCGTTTTGCTCAATCCGACGGAAGCCACGGTGCGCGCTTTGCACGACGACGGATTAATCGACGGCGAAACCGACCTTTCCGGCGTGTTTCGCCTCATCGTATTTGCGGGCGGGGCGAGCGGCGCGGAAACCGCAAGCAAGACAAAAACCGACGAAAGCGCCTCGCCGCTCGCCCTCGCGCAAACCCGCGACGTGCCCCTTATTCGCGCTTTGCAAAATGCGAACGCTGTCGTGGTGGGGTGCGAACCGCTGGACGCCGACGTGTCGTTTGTTCCCGCGTACCAAACGGCGGGCATTTCCACGATTGACGCGATTGACCGAGCGGCAGGCCAAATTGCGCTTCCGTTTGCGCTGACCGGCGAAAAAGGAAGCTACGGCTACAAAGGGACAGCGGAGCGCGTTTTGCCCGTTTCGCTGACGACGCTACCGTCCCCGACGCCCGCCCCAACCCCGTCGCCCGTTGTTGCATCGCCAATGCCGAGCGCGGCCCCGTAGCCTATGCCGCCCCCCGACATTTTTCCGCACGTAACCGCGATTATTCCCGCCTTTAACGAGGAAGCGCGTATTGGCGCAACCGTACAGGCGACGATGGACAGTGTTGGGCTTACCCACGTTTGGGTCGTCGATGACGGCTCGACCGACCAAACGCGTCTGCGCGTCCAAGAGGCGGGCGCGAACTTGGTTCGGCTTCCCAAAAACGGCGGCAAGGCAAACGCTTTGACAGCAGGCGTTCGCGCCGCCCTTGCTGACGAAACCGCACGGAACACCGACCTATTTTTGTTTTTGGACGCCGACTTGGAAAAAACGGCGTTTTTATCGCGCGCCCTTGTGGAACCCGTCGCGCAGGGGAACGCCGATATGACGATTGCCACCTTTCCCGTCAGACCGGGGCGCGGCGGCGGGTTCGGCGGCGTGGTGCGGGTCGCGCGATGGGGCGTGGAAAAGGCAACGGGGCGAACGATGGCGGCTCCGCTTTCCGGGCAGCGGTGCTTGACGCGGGCCGCATGGGAATCCGCGCAGCCGCTCGCGCCGGGTTTTGGTGTTGAGGTCGCGCTCACGATTGACGTGTTGCAGGCCGGTTTGCGCGTCCTCGAAGTGCCGACCGAAATGGATCACCGGGTCACGGGCAAATCGTTTGCGGCGCGCCTGCACCGTGGCCGACAGTTGCGCGATGTCTTTCTCGCCCTCGCGCCGCGTCTTTTGCGTCGGGGCAAATCGTCGCCCGAAACTGTTGTACCGGGCGACGACAACTAATGCCAAGCGGCTACCTGATTGTGCTGGCTGTCGGTATTTGCGGCTTGCTGTTCGCGCCGCGCGCTGCCCGCGCTTTGTGCAATCGCTGGGAGTTGGTGAAGCCGAACTTTCAAGGTACGCAAATTCCCGCGTCGCTCGGTTTGACGTTTTTGCTTGCGGCCTGCCCGGTTTATGTTGCGCTGCTTTTTGCGAACGCGCCTCTGTTTTCCATGCGGCAAACGAGCGCGTTTTTGTTGACGACGGCGGGCTTCGGCTTGCTTGGTTTGCTTGACGACAAGTGGGGCAGTCGCGCGGTGGGCGGCTTCAAAGGGCATATCAAATCGCTGTTGCGCGGCAAACCGACGACGGGCGGCGCGAAACTTATCGGCGGCGGTTTATTTGCCCTCGTCGCCGCATGGCTTACGGATTACGCTACGCCGGGCGATCTATTCGCCGTGCTTTTGGATGCCGCGTTAATTGCGCTCGCCGCCAACGCTTTGAACTTGCTGGATTTGCGGCCCGGACGCGCGTTTTTCGGCTTCGCCGTGCTGTCGTTTGTGGCGGCGTCGGCAACGGCTTATGCGGTCGTTTTCGCAAACGCGAACGCGGCTTTGCCCGCCACGGCGGGCCTGTTGCTTTTCGCGCCGGTTGTGCTTGCCGCGTTGCGCGAAGTGGGCGCGGACGCGAGGGCGCGGGGTATGCTCGGGGACACCGGCTCGAATTTGCTCGGCGCGACTGTGGGGCTTGCGTGCGTGTGCGTTTTGCCGGTTTGGGGTCGCGTCGTTTTGGCGCTGGTTTTGCTCGCGCTCAACGGGCTTGCCGAGCGGGTTTCGCTGTCGGCCCTGATTAACAAAACGCCAGTTTTGGCGCGGCTGGATAAACGATTGGGGGTTCGTTGAGAGGCCGCTATCCTTCCACGGGCAACGCGGGCGGCTCCAACTCCTCGTCGCCGACGTTGCGCTGAAAGGCTTCGTACAGATAATAGTTCATGGTTTGCGCGGCTTCGGCCCCGGCATGAACGGCGCTTGCGACCTGCTGCGTGTACAGTTTGGTCAAATCCCCGGCGGCGAACACGCCGCGAATGGACGTGTAGCCTTCCTCGTCGATGACGACGTAGCCTTCGGGATCAAGGCGCAAACCCATATCGCGGGCCAGCCCGGTATTGGGGCGCACGCCGAGCAGGGAAAACAGCATATCGAACGGCAATCGCTCACCGTTGTCCAAGCACAGGCCTTCGATTTGGTCGCCGCTTGCGGAAAAGTCGAAGCGGTCGGGGCGGGCGTACACGATGGGAATGTTATGCTGGGCTAATGCCGCCAATTTTTCTTCCGAAAATCGGGCTTTTTCTTTGTCGGCTAAGAGGGTGATTTTGTTGGTGAAAAGGAGAAACTGGAGCGTCGTGGTTGCGGCTTCGTCCGTGTTGCCGACGCATACCAACCGCTTGCCTTTTGTTTTGTGTCCGTCGCACGTGATGCACCAAAAAACCTGCTTGCCGATCCAGTCGCGGATCAATGGAACGTCGGGCCAGACATCGGTGACGCCGGTCGCAAAAAGAAGGGTCGCGCCGTCGAAGTCGCCGCTTGTGGTAAAGACGCGGAAGCCGTTTTCGATTGGCTCGATGCGCTCCACGCGGCAATCCTCGAATTTAACGCCGAACCGCTCGGCCTGCTTGCGGCCCAGTTCGCGCAACTCGCGGGTCGTGATCCCGTCGGGGAAGCCCAGATAGTTTTCGTTGAGCTGCAAAAACGACGAACGGCCCTCGCCCGCGTCGAGGACGAGGACGCTGCGCGTGAACCGGCCCAGATAAACCGCAGCAGACAAACCGGCGGGGCCGCCGCCTAAAATAAGCGCGTCAACGGAATTTGACATGGGGGCGTTTTTTCCAATGCAGGTTTAAGCATACCGCGCGTAAACGCCGGATGCCAAAATCGTCCGCAACGTCACAAACGAAAAGACCGACAGGAAATACCGGCAGGTGAATCTGCGGTCTACGCAGAAAGCGAAGCCGACCTGCGTCGGCTCCCAATACGAAAGCCTCTCTGCTGAACTGGAAGGCTTTCGTGTTTCGGCATTCAGCCCGCGCAGGCGGGCTTCGCCTCCCCGTAGACCGCAGATTCACCTGCCGGTCTTCCTGTGTTTTCCGAACCCGCCACATTTACTCGCCGGTCTGCTCCAAATCGAAATCCGCCTCGAAAGTGCGGTTCCACGGCAAGCGGACACTTCCCGATTTAAGCGAAAGACCGACGCCGACGCCGCGTTCCTGCAAGCGTGTCAAAATCGTTTGCAGGCCGGTTTCGATGGATTGGGCCGTAAAAGCAATTTGTTCGTCGTCTTGCGGGTTGGGGTCGTTTGTGCCGAACGCGGCGCGGTTGGCGGTGCGGGCTTCGCGGCGGACGAGGGTTTGATAACCCCAATCTTCCAAAAAACGATGCGTCAAAAAGGCATTTTGCGCGGCTTGGCGGGTCGGGTCGTTTCCGATGAACAATGAGCAAACGGCCTGCGCGACCACAACGCCCAGCGTGTTACCCGCCGTGTTCCACGCGCCGAACGCGGCGAGCGCGCCGGGTTGAACGGGGCAATCGGGGGCAAGAAGCAATTCCATCAAAAGCGGGTCGGCCCCGTTTGGATAGGCGACATCGCCTATGGCGACCGGTTTGTTTTGTTGCCATTTACCCAATTCGCTGAGGAAATTTTTGTAAAACCCTTCGCGGTCGGCGCGTTCCATTCCGGCGAAATCAGTGCGCCATTCGGTGCGGCGCGGCGAGGGCGGGGTGACGCCTAAGATGATGTCGGCGTCCTCGGGCGTTGCGGCGAGCGTCGCCCCGCAGGCGTGGATTTGGCCCTCGACGGTTAAGCGCACCGCCCGGTCTTCGTAGGGGGCCGTGATTTCTTTGCCGCCCGGCACGGCGTACAACGGGTAAATGCGCGGCGAAACGTTCCGCGCTTCGCACAAAAAGCGGGCAAGAAGGGCAGACCCTACTTCGTCCGCGCCGGGATGGAGCAGGACGCGGTTTTGTACGGCTGGCCCTAAAATCTTAGCCCACGACATAAGCCACGCTTTTTCGCGCGACGGCGTGCCCCACGGCGAGGTATCATCGCTCGTGAGAAGCAGAAAATGAACGCGCGCGCGGGCCGCCAAATCAAGAAGCGCTAAATTCACGGCATGATTGCGGAGCCTGCGGGCGAGCCAATCGTTGACTAAATCGGGCGGCAGTTCGTCGCGCAGGGTTTGCAAGGATTGCGTTTCGTCGTCGGTGAGTTCGCCCGCGTCCTGCTTGTGCAAAAGGGCGGAGAATTTGTAAAAGCGCGTGCCCCATGTCGCCCAGTAGTCGGGTTCCTCCACGCAGTCGTCGGCGTTCGAGACGCGGGTAATCAGTCCGAACAAATACACGGGCTTGCCACTCGCGCCAATCGCTTCGACGGGTTTGAGGCGCGGCAGTACGTCGAGGGCGGAATCCTGCGAGATGCGGGAATTGATCAAATTGCCGTACAGCAAAAACTCCGCCGATACAATCGCGGCGTCTGCCGTTCGCGCGGCTTCGGCAAGCCAATTTGCAACCGCGTCGCGGTCAGAGGGCGTTTTTTGCTTGCCCAACACTTCGGCGGGCGGAAGGAGTACGTCGGCCCCGGCGATTGCGCCCAGCATTTGCGGGTAGCGCGTGTTGACTGGGCGTTCGTCGAGAGGCACGAGGGCGACGCGCAAAGCGGCGGGCGAAGTAATTTCGGACGGCAAAAAATCAAACTCCTTCAAGAGAAACATGCGGCAAAGCGAGCGCGGCGGCCCCGATAACCGAAGCGTTTGGGCCGAGAGCGGCGGTAACTACGGGCGTTTCTTTGACGGGTGGCAAAGCGCGCTTGCGCAAAACGTGGCGGGCCGGTTCTAAAAGCAAATCGCCGAGCGATGCCAAGCCGCCGCCGATGATGAAGGCGTCCGGCCCGAACAAATGCGCGAGCGACACGAGCGCGATACCCAGCCACGCGCCGGTTTGGGTGCAAGCGCGACCGGCGGGGCTGTTTCGGTCGGCGCACGCTTGGCAGGCGAGCGGCTCTTTTTTGCCGTCCGTAGCCTCTTCGCCCTCTCCGCCCAATTCTCGATACAAACGGTGCAACGCGGGGCCGCTTGCGTATTCTTCCAAACTGCCGCGCGTGCCCGAATTGGTGAGTGGCCCGTTCGGGTCAACGATCAAATGCCCGATTTCGCCGCTGACGCCGGTCGGGGAGCGGTGCAGTTTGCCATTGCTGATAATCGCGCCGCCCACGCCTGTGCCCAGCGCGATATACACCAAATTTTGCAGTCCGCGCCCCGCGCCCCAAATCTGCTCGCCTACCGCAAGGGCGTGTACGTCGTTGTCGGCGACGGCGGGAAGGTTAAAGCGTTCGCTAAACGCGCCCGCGAGATGGGTTCCTGCCCAACCGGGTAAAAGGTCGGTAGCGGATAAAACCACGCCGGTTTGCGCGTTGATTTGCCCGCCCGCGCCGATTCCGACGGCTTGTGGAATACGCCCGGTGCGCATCCGTTCTTTGTCAATCAACGTTTGCGCCAAATCGAGGGCGCGCTGCAAAACGACTGGGCCGCCGTTTTGCGCGAGCGTGGGCACGCGCTGGTGGGAAATCAGTTTTCCGGTTTGGGCGTCGATCAAACCGCCCGCGATTTTCGTGCCGCCAATATCAATTCCCAAGAGAAGCGCGGCGTTTGCAGCGTTGGGTTCGGTTCGTAGTGCTTCGTCGGGCCGTGGCATGTGTAAATTTTACCGGGTAGCCTGCCGATAATCAAAGCGTTCCATCGTTTGATATAGAAAGATTGCTTTGATGACCGCGCCTTCGCTGCGTTTTCCGCTACGAACCAAACCCCCGCGCCAAATGCACACCCAGTTGCCCCAAACCACGGCAAAAGCGCGCTCGGACGTGCGAAAAGCCGAACGGGCGCTGTCGCCGCTGCTTGCGCTTCTGACGCTCGTTCCGCTCGCGCTCATTTTCCTTGCCGCGTGGCAAAGCGTGCAAAACGACACGCTTGCCCACGACATCAACCGCAGCAGCACGCTTCGGTATCGCGCGCTGTGGATGTACGGGGCGACAAATGGCGCGTCCGATTTGGTCAGCAAACCCGACGTGGAAGCGCGCTGGCGCGCTATGCAGTCCATTCGCACCGATTTAACCACCCGCTACCCGGACGAAGTGGCGCGCACCGACCGCGCGTGGGCCGTTTTCAGCGACGAAATGAACCAAAACGGCTACGTGCGTTGGGAAGCCGCAAACGGGATGCGTGATGCCGCCGACCGTTTAACCGACGCCATCAACAATCAACTTCACGAAAACGACAAATTCGCCCGTTTGTTTTACTTGGGCAGCGCGCTAACGCTTGCGCTCGCTTTGCCGTGGGGGTACACGCTGGCGCGGAAATTGCGCGAAACGCAAACCGCGCTCCACACCAGCGAAGAGGGTTTCGCCGATGCGTCCATACGCTATTCCCGCCTGCTCGACGGCCTACCTGCGGCTTGTCTTGCCTATGACCGAGAAGGGCGTATCATGACGTGGAATCGGGCGGCGGAAATTTTGTTCGAGAAAACCGCCAGCCAAGCAATCGGTTTAACGATTTGGGAATGCTTGTCCAAGCCCGAACGATGGGAGCGCAGCAAAGGCATCGTGACGGCGGTTATCAACGGCCAAATACCACCCGACATGGAATGGGTGTACAGCGCCCCGAGCGGGATGCAGAAAAACGTCACCAGCAAAGTAATCCCTTTGTATGGGTCGGAGGGAATCATCGGCGGCATCAGCACCAATTTCGATGTCACCGAGAGCACGCGAGCGGCGGAATCCTTGAAAAACTTAACGGCGGAACTTCAGCGCAGCAACCGGGAATTGGCCGCCTTCGCGTCGGTCGCGTCGCACGATTTGAAGGAGCCGCTACGAAAAATCGAAACGTTCGGGAATTTGCTTCAGCGCAAAGCCGGGGCGAGTTTGGAACCGGACGCGAGGGATTATCTGACCCGTATGATGAGCGCGTCGCGGCGGATGGGCGGCCTGATCGACGGCCTTTTGGAATACGGGCGCGTCACAACCAAGCCCCGCGCGCTGCGCCACGTAGATTTGAACCACGTCGCCGGGGAAGTTCTGGAAGATTTGGAAGTGCGCGTGGCGGCCACGAGTGCGCAAGTGGATATTGATGTCCTTCCGCACGTTTGGGGCGACCCGGTGCAAATGCGGCAGTTATTGCAAAACCTGATTGGAAACGCACTCAAATTTCACGCGCCGGGCGCTGCCCCTTACGTTCGCGTTTTCGGCAACGACTTGGAAGACACGCCCGGTTTCGCCCAAATCGTCGTTTCGGACAACGGGATCGGTTTCGCGCAAGAACAGGCAGAGCGCATTTTCGACGTGTTCGAGCGCTTGAACGGGGCGAGCCGCGACTACGAGGGCAGCGGCGTAGGCCTTGCCATTTGCCGAAAAATCGCCCAGCAAAACGGCGGCGCGATTTCGGCCCAAAGCGCGCCCGGCGAAGGCGCGACGTTTACGGTGACGTTGCCGACGGAAGATAATACAAGCCCCCTTGCCCCCCAATAAGTGGGGGGTTCTGATTAAGCCTGCCTAAACCGTCAGACTTGCGGAAAAACAAAAATGCCTTTGTCAGAACCTCCCCTTATTGGGGGGCAGGGGGGCGTTTTCTACGCGCCGGGCTTGAACGTTGCGAACGCTTCCGCCGTTGCGGGCGGCGTGATTTTTCCGGCGATGATGTCGGCTTTCAAGTCTTGGATTTTTTGCAAGACGGGCGCGGGTACATCTTTTTTCGTGTATTCCATCGGGGACAAACCGACGCCGTTTTCCTTCAAACCCAGCACGCGCGTTCCGCCCGACCACGTGTTGCCCGCAACCGATTTACACACATCGACGACGGCGACATCCACGCCCTTGACCATGCTGGTTAAAACGCGACCGGGGGCGTCGCCGTCTTGGTTTTTGTCCACGCCGATGGCGTAAAAGCCCGCGCCCTTGTTTTGCACGGCTTTAATCACGCCGACCCCGGTCGCGCCTGCGGCGTGGAAGATAATATCGGCCCCCGCGCCCATCTGCGACAGGGCCGCTTCCTGACCTTTTTGCGGATCGTCGAACTTGCCCACATAGGTTGTTTTAACCGAAATTTTCGGATTCGTGGTTTTCGCGCCCGCCTCGTAGCCGTAGGCGAATTTGCGGATAAGCGGCACGTCCACGCCGCCGACAAAGCCGATAACATTCGATTTGGTCACGGCTCCGGCGAGCGCGCCCGCCAAAAACGAGCCTTCTTCTTCGCGGAATTTGTACGACGTGGTGTTTGCCGCGCCATCGGGCGCGTTGCCGTCGATGATGGCGAACTTGACGTTGGGGAAGCGCGGCGCGACTTCTTTAAGGGCATCCTCCATCGCGTAGCCGATGGCGAAAACCAAGTCGTAGCCGCTTTGCGCATAGCGCGTTAGGTTGCTGACGTAATCGGCGTTTTGCTTGGATTCCGTGTATTTGACCTCGAAGCCCAATTCCTTTTGCGCGGTTTGCAGCCCTTCCCACGCGAGGGCGTTGAAGGAGCGGTCGCCGACCCCACCGACATCGGTCACGAGGCCCGCTTTAACGGCTTTGTCGCCGCGCGCCGCCGCTGTCGTATTGCCGCTTGCATCCGGCGCGGGCGACGTCCCGCCTTTATCGCCCTTGCTGTCTTTACCGTCTTTCGCGTCGTCCTTTTTTTCGGGCGCGGGACAACCGGACAAGAGAAAGGCGGCGGGCAGAACGGCGGCGGCAAGGCCAACGCTCAAAAAGCGGCGGCGCGTCGGGTAAGCCAATAAATCGGCGGATGGTTTTGTTGGATTAGGCAAGGGTTAAACTCCGGTTTGGGGCATGAACAGGCACGCGGGTTTTGCACACGGGTTGAAAACCCACGTTTAAGTGACCATTTGATGCTTAGGCATCAAAGGCCATTTGTCCTTCGGACAACGGTAATTGATGGATTATACGGTAATCCTATTGTGGGTGTTTGCGCCACGCAGAGAAAAAGGGGTTAACTTTGTGCGAACGGTTCGCCGAGGGCGGCGGGGCCTTTGACGTTTGCGCCGCGCACGGCGAGGGCAACGAGGGTTAGGACATACGGCACGGCGAGGAACACGGGATAGGGAACCGAAACCGCGCCGCTCGCCTGAATGCGGGACTGAGCCACGTCGGCGGCGGCAAAAACGAGGGCCGCGAGCAATGCGCCGACCGGTTTCCAGCGTCCGAACACGACGACGGCAAGCGCGATGAAGCCACGCCCACTCGTCATGCTTTCCGTGAACGTGTTGGCGATTCCGATAGATAGGGCGGCTCCGCCGAGCGCACACAAGGCCCCGTTGACAAGGCACACCAAAACGCGCAGCCGAATCACGGCGACGCCCGCGCCCGCGACGGCTTGCGGAACTTCGCCGGTCGCCCGCACAACCACGCCGAGCCGGGTGCGAAACAAAAGCCACTGGGAAAGGGGCACGAGAAGCAGGGCGAAAATTGTGAGCGCGTTCAAAGCCGTGCCGCCTTCGCCCAAAATGCGGGGAAGGGGCGGGGCCGTGAGCGCGCCCGTGTTTTGCGTCCACGCCCGGTACAAAACGCCGGTCAAGCCCAAAAGCAAAAAGTTGATCGTTGTACCGACGATGACTTGGTCGCGGCGCAGCACAACGCCGAACAGCGCGAACAACCCCGCGCCCGCCATACCCGCAGCCACGGCGGCGCACAATCCGACAAGCGGCGAACCCGTCAAAACGCTTCCGGCGACGGCTGCGAGCGCGCCCGCGATCATCAAACCTTCCAAGCCGATGTTGACGACGCCTGCCCGTTCGGACGCCAACTCACCCAGCGCAGGCAGCAAAAGCGGCGCGGTGGCGGTGAGCGTTTGCGCGACAAAACCGGCGGCTTGTTCGCTCGTCATGGTGTCGGCGCGCTTTCTGTGGAACGGCGGGCTTGTTCGTTGACGGCCCGAACGACGGCGAGACGTTCTTTGGCCCAAGCGTAAGTGAGCAGTGTAAGCAGCGTGACGGCCTGCAAAACCTGCACGACGACAAGCGAAATACCGGGCACTTTTTGCTGCACGGCGAACCCGCCCGACGTTATCATGCCGAAAAACAGCGCCGACGGAATTAGCAAAAGCGGGTTCAAATCGGCGAGCAGGGCGACCGCAATCGCGGTGTAGCCGTAGCCGGGCGAATAGTTATCGGACAGCAGATAGGTGACGCCGGAAATCTGAATGGCCCCGGCGAGGCCCGCGAGCGCGCCGGATAAAAGAAAGGTCGTGCCGACGACGCGCCGCACGGGCAGTCCCGCGAGTTCGGCGGCTCCACTTCCTGCTCCGACAGCGGTTAAAGCGAATCCGGCCCGAGTGGTTTGCAGATATAGCCACACTAAAACGGCGACAAGCAGTGATAAAAGAATGCCGCCGTGCAAATGGGTTTTGGGCAGCAGCAACGCGATACGGGCAGGAACCGCGACCGAATCGGATTGATAAAAGTCGCGGGCGGCTTCCTGCAAAATCCCGCCGTGGACGCTCCACGCGAGCATCTGAATAGCGACGAAATTAAGCAAAAGCGTGGACAACACTTCGGGCACGCCCCGGTAAATTTTGAGCAGCCCGGCGATCCCGGCCCACAGCGCGCCCGCGAGCGCGCCCGCGATTAAAACGAGCGGCAGCAGCAATATGGTCGGAACCAAGTTCGGATGGGTTCCAATCCATGTCGCAGCCATCGCGCCCGCAAGAAGCTGGCCTTCCGCCCCGATGTTGAACAACTTGCAGCGAAACGCAAGCGCGACCGCAAGGCCCGTCAGCAAAAGCGGCACGGTTTGCGCGAGCGTTTCGCTTGCGTTGTAAACCGAACCCCATGCGCCAAACCACAAAACCTGCGCGAACAAAACCGGCGACGCGCCCGCGAGCCGGATAATAGCGGCAAGGACGAGCAAGCCGCCCGCGCAGCAAGCGAGCAAAAGCGGCGCGTTTTGAAAGCGTTGCTTTACATTCACGCCGTCGCCTCCGATTCCGCGCCCGCGTTTTCGGCGATATGACCCGCGCCGGAAAATCCCACTTCGGACAAATCGAACGGTTCGTTTTCCTTATTGCCGCCCATTAAGCGGCCCAAAACGTCGCGGGGTGCGTCGGGGGAAACGATGCCCGCGAAACGGCCTTCAAACAGGACGGCGACGCGGTTTGTGGCGAGCGTCAATACTTCATCGAGTTCGGTGGAAATGAGGACTATGGCGACGCCTGCCGCTTGCGCTTTTCGCAGGGCCGAATGGACGTAGGCGATTGCGCCGACATCCAAGCCGCGCGTCGGGTTGACGGCCACAAGGACGCGCAGATTTTCCGACGACAGGGCGCGGGCCAGCACGACTTTTTGCTGATTGCCGCCCGAAAGCGACGCCGCCGATGCGTTCGGGCCGGACGCCCGTATGTCGAAATCTTGTATAAGCCGGGCCGTGCGTTCCTTCACGGCGGGCCAGCGCAAAAACGGGCCTTTGGTATATGCCAAATCGTCGTACACGCCGAGCGCGACGTTTTCGGTGAGCGATAGGGGCAGGGCGAGGCCGCGCGCGTGCCGGTCGGCAGGAATAATGGCGACACCCGCGCGGCGAAACGCTTGCGGCGACGGCGCGACGTTTTGCCCCGCGACGCTTATTGTTCCGCCCGCATCGGGTGCGCGGAGGCCGGACAAAACGTCGGCGAGTTCGGCTTGCCCGTTGCCGTCCACGCCCGCGATGCCGAAGATTTCGCCGCCCGTCACGGAAAAGGTCAAGTTGTCGAGAACGGGGCGCGGGGCGTTTTTGGGGTGAAGCGTAAGGTTTTGGACGGAGATTACCCCTCCCCCGGCCCCTCTCCGCTTCGGGGAGGGGAGTTCAGGAACTTCCAAACTGCCGCCGTTATCAACAACGCCTTCATTAGAAACGCCGCCTGCGTTTACTAAACTCCCCTCTCCGCTTCGGGGAGGGGCCGGGGGAGGGGTAACTCCAACCATCGCTTCTGCCAAACCGGCAACCGTCGCAGTTTCAATGGGCGTACGGAAAACGACGCGGCCCCGACGCAAAACCGTCACGGTTTGCGCGAGCGAAAGTACCTCATCCAGTTTGTGCGAGATGAAGACGATGCCGCAGCCCTCATAGGCTAACTGGCGAATGGTGGCGAACAGTTCGGGGGTTTCGGTGGGCGTGAGAACGGCGGTGGGTTCGTCGAAGATAAGGACGCGCGTTTTGCCGCGCAGGGCTTTGAGGATTTCCACGCGCTGCTGCGTGCCGACCGGCAACTCGCCGCAGGGTACGTTCCACGGAATTTTCCAGCCCAAGCGGTCGGCGAGGCTTTGCGCTTCCGCGAGAACGGATTTTTGCGGGAACGACAACAAGCCGCCCAATTTCGGCGACGCGCCCAGCATCAGGTTTTCGATCACGGAAAGCGGAGGCACTAAGAGAAAATGCTGATGCACCATGCCGATTCCGGCCTGTTCGGCGTCGCGCGGGGACTGGAAGCGGACGGGTTTATCGTCGAGCAAAAGGTCGCCGCCCGTGGGCCGAATGAGGCCGGACAAAATCCCCATGAGCGTGGATTTTCCGGCCCCGTTTTCGCCCAAAAGGGCGTGGATTTGTCCGGCGCGCACGTCGAAGTCCACGCCGTCGAGGGCCGCGAACGCCCCGTAGCGTTTGGAAATATGGCGGGCCGAAAGCACGAGCGGCGCGTCGGATAAAGAAGTCACGTCGCTTGCTTGACCCGGTTTACGGTACGAGGGTTCCCGCCGCCATGTCGGATTCCGCTTTTTCGATTTTGGCTTTCAAATCGGCGGGGATGGTTCCTTTGAAGCTGGGATTGAATGCAAACCCGACGGCCTTATCTTTGACGCCCGCTTTATAGGCTTCGCCGCCGGTCTTTCCGCCCGCGACCGCTTTGGCGACGCCTTCCATCGCCGACGGTACATCGAGAATGAACGATCCCAAATTTTGCGCGGTTGCCAAGTCTTTTTGGTCGGCGTTCGCGCCAATGAACATCGCGCCGGGCTTTTCCTGCACGGCTTGGGCGACGCCCTGTCCGGCGGCGTTGGCGTTGTGCATAATCACGTCCACGCCCGCATCAAGGAGGCTTTGCGCCTGCTGCTTGCCCTTGGCGATGTCTTCGCTGCCGAGATAGGTGGTTGTTACCTGCACATCGGGGCGGACGGCTTTCGCGCCTTTCTCAAACGCGGCAAACGATTCTTTGATAATCGGGATTTCCTGCGGGCCGATAAGCCCGAGTTTGCCGGTCTTTGTCATACCGGCAGCGAGCATTCCGGCAAGATACGTGCCCTGCGCGCCCGCGAACTGGATCGGTTCCAAATTCTCGCCGACGCTGCGCCCGCCCATGACGACGAATGTCGTTTTGGGGAAATCGACCGCGACCTTTTTTGCCGCGTTGTCGTATTCCGAGCCGTGGGCGAAAACGAGCGTGTTGTCGTCCTGCGCCAAGTTTCGCAGCACGCTTTCGACCTGAGCCGGGGCCGGTTCCTCGACGGGCTGACTGGTTTCCGCGCTCATGTCGGCTTTGATTTTTTGCAGGCCGGTGTATGCGGACTGGCTCCAGCCTTTGTCGGAAATCTTGCCCGGCGTAATGAGGCCGACTTTGAGCGCGATGTCGCTTTTGGCGTTGCTGTCCGGCGACGGGGACGCGCCCGCTTCGACACTCTTGGATTCCGACGATTTATTTTCTTTCGCGTCGCTGTTTTCTTTTTGCGCGCAGCCCAGCGATACAGCGGCAACAAGCGCGAGCGGAACGACGGCTAAAAACGTGCGGCGGGACGGCAAACGGCGAAACAATGGGGAAGGCATGGGAAAACTTTCCAACAGGAAACGGTAGTGCGTTTAGCGTACCGAACGACAGGCCCTTGTGTCAAGCAGGCAGCGCGCAAAACGCCCGCGATATAATAAACGACTAATTCCACCGCAATTAAACCAAACACAAACCATGACAAACGACCCGATTTCAACCAACGACGCCCCCAAACGCTACCCGTTTCAGTCCATCGAAGCCAAGTGGCAAAAACGCTGGGCCGACGCCGACGTATACAAAACCACCGAACCGAAACCCGGCGAGGAAGCCTTGCCCAAGTATTACGTTTTGGATATGTTTCCGTATCCGTCCGGCTCGGGGCTTCATGTCGGTCATCTGAAAAACTATTCGCCGGGCGATGTGGTCGGGCGGTTTATGAAAATGCGCGGGCACAACGTTTTGCACCCGATGGGCTGGGACGCTTTCGGACAACCCGCCGAGCAGGACGCCATCAAACGCAACGTCAACCCGCGCCAAGTCGTGCCCTTGCTGGCGAAAGAATACAAGCGGCAGTTGAGTTTGCTGGGCAACGGCTACGACTGGAGCCGGGAAATCAACTCAACCGACCCCGCGTATTACAAGTGGAATCAGTGGGCGTTTTTGCTGCTGCGCGAGCGCGGCTTGGCGTACCGCGATAACGCGCCCGTCAACTGGTGCGTCAACGAAAGCACGGTTTTGGCGAACGAGGAAGTCGTGGACGGAACCTGCTGGCGGTGCGACGGGCCAGTGATCAAGAAAAGCCTGCCGCAATGGAAATTTCGGATCACGGCCTACGCGCAAAAACTCATTGATGGCTTGCAAACCATCGACTGGCCCGAAGGCGTTAAAACGCAGCAACGCGACTGGATCGGCAGAAGCGACGGGGCCGAAGTTTCGTTTGCCGTTGACGCCGCGAACGGCGAAAGCGTGACCGTTTTCACGACGCGCCCCGATACGCTGTGGGGCGCGACCTTTTTGGTGTTGGCCCCCGAACATTCGTTAGTGGACACAATAGCGACGGAAGAACACAAAGAAGCCGTGTTCGCGTATCGCGCCGAGGCCGGAAAAATGAGCGACCAAGACCGGCAAAGCGAGGGGCGTCCGAAAACTGGCGTCTTTACCGGAGCGTTCGCGGTCAATCCGGTGAACGGCGAACGGGTTCCTGTTTGGATCGCCGATTACGTTTTGGTTAACTATGGTACAGGCGCGATTATGGCGGTTCCCGCGCACGATCAGCGCGACTTCGAGTTCGCGCGGCAGTTCGATCTGCCGATTGTTTTGGTCTACGAAATCGAGCCGGGGCAAAGCGAAAATGAGATGACGACCGCCGCGCCCGGTGGCGGAATAATGCGAACATTTGCCAACGCGACGCCGGAAAATCCCTTTGCCGGTTCGCCAAACAACAAGGAAACCGTGGGCGCGGTGATTGCGTGGCTGGAAGAAAAGGATATAGGCACGCGCAAAATCAACTATAAACTGCGCGACTGGCTCGTATCCCGGCAGCGGTATTGGGGCACGCCTATTCCCATGATTCACTGCCCGCAGTGCGGCGAGGTTCCCGTGCCGCTGGCGGACTTGCCCGTGCTGCTCCCCGACGTGGAAAATTATAAGCCGACGAGCGACGGCAAATCACCCCTCGCCGCCATTCCCGAGTTCGTCAATGTGCCGTGCCCAACGTGCGGGGAAGCAGCCCAGCGCGAAACCGACACGATGGCCGGTTCGGTGGACTCGTCGTGGTATTTTCTGCGCTTCACGTCGCCGCACGATACGAAGGAACCGTGGGAGCGACAGGCCGCCGACTATTGGATGCCCGTTGACCGCTACATCGGCGGGCGCGAACACGCGGTCGGACACTTGCTGTATGCCCGCTTCTTTACCAAAGTCTTCCACGACGCCGGACTGATTAACGCGAACGAGCCGTTCCAATCGCTCCGCAATCAAGGAATGCTTTTGGCGCAAACGCCGGTTGATACCGCGACCAATCACGTTATCAAGCCCGATGAACTCCAACGCTTTTTGCCGTCGGACATCGATTACCAATGGCTGAAAATGAGCAAGTCGAAGGGCACGTCGATTACGCCCGACGAAATAGCGGAAAAATACGGGGCCGACGCCCTGCGCCTGTATATCTTGTTCGTCGCGCCGTTTGAGGACACGATCCAGTGGAACGAAGAAGCCATGAACGGCACGTTTCGCTTCCTCAACCGCGTGTGGGATGCCCTCGCCGAATCGGTCGCGCAGCACTTCGACGTAAACTACGCGACCCGCTTAAACGACGCGACGAGCGAACCCGAACGCGCCCTGCGCCGCCGCGCCCACCAAGCCGTGCAAAAAGTCACGTCGGATTTAGAAGAGTTCAAGTTCAACACCGCCGTGTCCGAATTGATGATTTTTTCCGACGTGCTGCGAAAGTTCGTGGCGGCAAATGGCGCGGCCTCGCCCGCTGTATCCGAAGCGTCCGCGTTTTTGGTTAAGCTGATTGCCCCGCTCGCGCCGCACATCGCCGACGAGTTGTGGGAGCGTTTGGGACACACAGACGCCTTTTTGTACCAATCGCCGTGGCCCGCCTTTGACCCGGAAATCGCCAAAAACGACGAGGTAACGCTCGTGGTGCAAGTCAACGGCAAACTGCGCGACAAAATCACGGTCGCCGCCGACGCCAACGCCGCGACCTGCGAGAGCCTCGCCCTCGCCTCGCCCAAAGTAAAAGCCGATGTGGAAAACAAAACTATCCGCAAGGTCGTCGTCATCCCCGGCAAGTTGGTAAACGTGGTGGCGAATTAGAGAAATTTTAACCACCAAGACGCCAAGAACACCAAGATTAAGAGGAGATTAGGAAAAACAAAGGTGCAGATAAAGAGGCCGCCTTTTACCCTTTTTACCTTTGCCTTCTTCTCTTATCTTGGTGTTCTTGGCGTCTTGGTGGTTTTCTTCTCTTCGCTGGGTAAAAACTCGGCATGGAAAAACGAGTTTTGGGCAAAACCGGCATGGACGTGTCGGTGCTGGGATTTGGCGGGGCGGAAATCGGGTTTGAGAAAGCCGAAGAGGCATCGGTTGGCACGCTGCTCAATGCTGCGCTTGACGCGGGCCTCAATGTAATTGACACCGCCGAGTGCTACGGCGGAACGGACGGGCATCCGTCGAGCGAAGAACTCATCGGGAAAGCGGTCGCGCATCGCCGCAACGATTTCTTTTTGTTCACGAAGTGCGGGCACAATTCGGGCTTCCCGGATGACAAGGACTGGGATGTGGCTCTGCTCAAGAAAAGCATCGACCGCAGTTTGTCCCGTTTGCAAACCGATTGCGTGGATTTAATCCAACTGCACGGCGCGAGTTTGGACTTGCTCAAGCAGGGCGATGTCATCAACGTGTTGCAGGAAGCGCGGCAGGCCGGAAAAACGCGCTTTATCGGATACAGCGGCGACAGCGACACGGCTTTATACGCCGTCAAATCCGGCGCGTTCGACACGCTGCAAACGAGCGTTAATATCGCGGATCAAGAGTGCGCGGATTTGACGCTTCCCGAAGCCGTCAAGCAAAATATGGGCGTCATCGCTAAGCGGCCCATCGCAAATGTGGCGTGGCGCAACGGGGCCAACCCGCCGGACAATTCCTACGCCAAAACGTATTGGGAACGCTTGCAAGCCTTGCAGTATCCGTTCCTTTCCACGCCGGAAGCCGTGGCTATGGCTTTGCGCTTTACGCTTTCGCTGCCCGGTGTTTGCACCGCGATTGTCGGCACGAAGAACCCGGAACGCTGGCAGAAAAACGCCGACCTTTTAGCTGCGGGGCCGCTTTCACAGTCCGAAATGGAAGCGATCCGCGACCGCTGGCACGAAATTAGCAAAGGCGAGTGGAAGGGGCAGGGGTAGCACGGCGAATTTTGGTAGACCGGCAGGTAAATCTGCGGTCTTCAAGGAAGCAAAGCCGACCTGCGTCGGCTAAGATGCGGACGCCTTTTTTCAAACGATGGGCTTCCATGTATCCGCATTCAGCCCGCGCAGGCGGGCTTTGCTTCCTTGAAGACCGCAGATTTACCTGCCGGTCTGAACGAGCCTGACGCTCCATTTAACTGCCTCATTCTTTCAGGACTTATTCAGAACCGGCGCGTATTCTGTAACAGGGAAACCACAGAATGCGCGATCCGTACCAAACCCAACAAACACGGCCGACCCTCGTGAAATTACTGGTTGTTGAAGACGACGAAGCTCTAAGCGATGTCATCAAGCAAGGCCTTGAAGAGGCCCACTATACCGTGGACGTGGCCCGCGACGGCGAGTTAGGGCTGCGCATGGCCCTTGACAACGCCTATGCCGCCATCGTTCTCGATGTGATGCTTCCGAAGCGCGACGGCTGGGGCGTGTGTCAAGCCCTGCGGGCGCGGCGGGATTCCACACCTATTTTGATGCTGACGGCGCGTGATGCCGTGAGCGACAAGATACGCGGTTTGGAGGCCGGGGCCGACGATTATCTGCCCAAGCCGTTCGATTTCGCTGAACTTATCGCCCGCGTCCGCGCTCTTGTCCGAAGAGACGCCGTGCATAAGGGGCGTGTTTTGCGCGTCGCCGATTTGGAACTCGATACCAAGCAGCGTACCTTGACGCGGGCCGGGCAGCCGGTCGCTTTGACGCCGCGCGAATACGATCTCTTAGAGGCACTGCTGACCCGCGAAGGCCAAACGCTGACCCGCGAAATTATCATGGAGCGCGTGTGGGTGGACGAAGGGCTGCCGAACTCCGTCGATGTGTACGTCGGAATGCTGCGGCGCAAAATTGATTCGGGGCGAACCGAAAAACTTATTCATACCGTCCACGGGCTGGGCTACACGCTGCGTCGTCCGACAAGCGGCGACACCGATGCCGCCCAAGGCGGAACGTAACTTTTATGGCCGCTTTTTTTACGCGCCGAGCGTCCGTGCGCGTCACCATAATTTTGTGGTGCGTGACGATTTTAACGCTATCGCTCGTCGCGTTCGGCTCCGTTTTGCGCTGGCAGTTGGAGCGGCAGATTTTGCGGCAGGTGGACAACGATTTGCTCCGCTTTGCCCGTAATGACGGCCACGGGCCGGGGGGCAAGAGGGGAGGACGGGGCGACGACCCGTTTCGTCGGGGTGGGCCAAGAGATGATGGCGGCAATCCGCTCGGCACGCCCAATGGGCAAAAACGAGGGCCGCAAAACAGTCCCGTTGGTAGAATACCCTACGACCGAGAACTAAATCCGCCTCCACCCGACGGCGACGCTTCCGGTTCGTCCAGCGGAACGCGGATGCAGCCGTTTTGGCGGCGCGAATGGACGAACATGGGAACCTACCGCGCAACCCACGCGGACGGCCCGCCCGACAATTCCGGCTATCCCGCCGCGCTTCCGTGGGACAAAGCCGCACTCGATACGTTTTTTCAAAACCGACAAACGCGCAAAACCACAATAACGCTTGACGGCGTCGGCCCGGTGCGTGTGTTGACGTTCGCCGTGCCCGCAAACGCAAGCCGGGGACAAGCCGCAGGCGTCGCGCAGCTTGCCCGCCCGCTCGCCGACATCGAGGACGCGCTCGGCACGATGACTACGACGCTACTCACGCTTATTCCGCCGTTTTTGATTTTGGCCGGTATCGGCGGGGCATTTTTGACCAACCGCGTCATGCAGCCGATTGGCGATTTGGCCCGCGCGGCAAGCCGGATTGAAGCGCAAAATTTGAGCGGCAGTTTGCCGGTCGGCGGGGGCGACGAGTTCGCCTCCCTTGCCCATACGTTCAACGCCATGCTGACGCGGCTCAACGCTTCGTTCGAGCGGCAAAAGCGGTTTACCTCAGATGCCTCGCACGAACTGCGAACCCCGCTTGCCGTGATTCGCGCCCACACGAGTTTGGTGCTGCAAAGCCAAGCCGAACGCACGCCCGAGCAATACCGGAAAACGCTGCAAACCATCGACAAGGCCGCCCAAAACGCGACCCGCTTGATACAGGATTTACTTTTGCTCGCCCGTGCGGACACC
Organism: uncultured Armatimonadaceae bacterium; assembly: GCA_964241985.1. GTDB lineage: Bacteria > Armatimonadota > Armatimonadia > Armatimonadales > Armatimonadaceae > CAXTBP01. The sequence continues at coordinate 20,259 of CAXTBP010000086.1, forward strand.
GACCGTTTGGAAATGCGCCGCACCCCCGTGCCGCTCGCGGAAACGATGGGCGAGGCCGTGCAGTCGGTCGAACTTTCCGCAAACGATCCGCACGCCGCTATCCACTACGATGCGCCCGATACGGCCCTTGCGGTTTCCGGCGATGCCCATTACGTGTTGCGCTTGGTCACGAACTTGGTGGAAAACGCCGTCCGGTACACGCCGCCGACCGGGCAAGTTCACGTTTCGGCCCGCGCCGAAGACAACCAAACCGTGCTGATTACGGTTGCCGATACCGGCGAAGGCATCGCGCCCGAACATTTGCCGCACGTCACCGAGCGGTTTTACCGCGTGGACGCATCCCGCGCCCGCGACAGCGGCGGGTCGGGATTGGGGCTGGCGTTGTGCAAAAATATCGTGCAGGCGCACGGCGGGAGCATGCGAATCGAAAGCACGCTCGGCGTCGGCACGCGCGTTTTAGTTTTGCTGCCGCGCGCCGCCGCTTCGCATCGCGCGTTAAGCGGGGAAAAACAAACGCCCGCCCTACCGATTCCCGCAAGCCATTCTTGAATGCCGCCCGCGCCCGCGCGGTGTATAATGAGGTCATGCCTCGGCTCGATACCGAAACTCCCGACACCCTTTTGCCTTCCCCGACAGAAAACGGCGAACCGTTAAGCGGTGAGCAAGCCTCCGACGCCCACGCCGGTACGGTCAAAGTTCCAATCCCTACGCTGGAGCGGCTGACGACCTATCTGCGCTGCTTGGTGGATATGGGCGCGACCGGCATGGAAACGTTCTCGTCGGCGCAAATCGAGCAGCAAACCGGCATCAGCGCGGCCCAATTCCGCAAAGACCTGAGCCATTTCAAGGATTTGAAGTTCGCCAACGAGTTCGGCAAACCGGGCGTCGGTTACAATGTCGCCGAACTTGAAAGCCGCATCGCCCACATTTTGCAAATTCACAAATTGCAGCCCATTGTTTTAATCGGCGCGGGAAATTTGGGATCGGCGCTTGTCGCGTATCCCGGTTTGGAGGAGCATCGCTTCCATATTGTCGCCGCGTTCGACACGGACGGGCACAAAATCGGTAAGCGCTTGTGGGGCATGGATATTT
>CAXTBP010000087.1:0-21311 GCA_964241985.1 uncultured Armatimonadaceae bacterium
ATAAGCGTGGGCACGGCAGCACAGGGCCGACTAAGAACAGGGCTACCTGTTCAAGCGGCCGACAAGCCCCCCGCCGCTCATCACCTCATTGAACTGAAGAAACACGGAACCACTGCCTATTGTTTCCGAGGCAGCGGCACTGTCCACACCGGAGATGAATTCATCGTTCGTTTCGTTTGCGCCTTCGACCAAGCGGTTGATGAGTTGGGCGGTCAGCAACGGGTCAAGATAGGTCGCTTCCGCCGCGACCGTGCGGATGCCTCCGATAAGGTCGGCGGCAGCGGATTGTTTGAGAGCGTAGCCGGATGCCCCCGCCTCCAGAATTTGGCGCGCGTAGCTTACGTCGTCGTGAATCGATAAAGCGAGGACTTTGATCCCGGGCAGCATAGCCCTGATGTGCCGAGTGGCGATCAGCCCGTCCCCTTGCGCTGTGCCAATGTCCATCACAACGATGTCAAGGGGGGCGTGCAGGACGTTCTGGGCTTGGGCGATGGCGTCGCGTTTGCTGGCGGCCTGAGCGACGACGCGCATATCGGGCTGGGCATTGATGAGCAAGGCCAGTCCTTCACGCACGAGGGTGTGGTCGTCAGCGAGCAAAACGCACCATTTTTGGCTTGGACGAACCGCCTTTGATCCGTCGGAGGCATCGGCGGCGGTCGCCGTGGGGCCTACATCCGGTGAAACGTGAAAGGAACCCTGCGGGGTTGATTCCACGAATGACTCGGGAATCGGCTCTGAAACAAATGTTGAGAAAAGGTACTGGGACAGCATAGCAGGCAAAATAATCTAACTTCTTAGACGCAATGTTTCGCCGACAGTTTGCACAATTTTGCACATCGGCTTGCATCTTTGAAGCGTCTTAAATTTCTTAGCTGCGTGTTTATTACCAATCCACCAACCGGCTCGTTCCTTTATTCGCACTTTTTGTAGTTTATCCCTACATAATTACCATTATTTATTATTATTTGAGCCATTGTTGCTGCACGGCGTAGTTAACGAGATCCACCCGGCTATCAATGTGCAGTTTCTCCATCGCCCGCCCTTTATAGGTTTCCACGGTTTTGACCGATATGTGAAGCTGACTTGCGATCTCTTTGCCCGAATAGCCCTGCGCAGCTCGGCGCAATATCCCGTGTTCCTTCTCGCTCAGCGCGGGACGGATTGAGTTGGAGATAGCGGCATCCGTGCCCTTAATGGTATTGGCGGCATCGGAGGCCGCCTTTTTCACTGTGACCGTGAAAGCATCGAGTCCATCCATTCCCTTCTCGGTAAGCGATGGATCGAGGTATATCTGACCGCGTCCCACCGCTTCGACGGCGCGAAGAAACGTTTCGGGCATGGACTTTTCCGAAACGCACCCCGCCACTCCCAAGCGGAACAACTCCGCTGGATAGGTGTGTTCCGCTAAATCGGACAAAACCAGTATCCGCGTTCGGGGACAAAGGGTTTTGATTTGCGGGGCGATATTCGGCCCGTAGGCAAGAACAATCGTCGCATCCAGCACGAGTACATCGGGACTGAAATGGCGGGACTTGGCGATAGCGATGCGCGCGTCTACGGCGTGGGCGACCACTTCCATATTTGCGCGGGCTTTAATGACGGCGTCCAATGTGTCGCGCACCAAAGCGTATTCGCTGGCAATCAGGACGCGAAAGCGGGCCGAGTTTACCGAGGGGGCCATAACGAATGCCATAAAACAACTCTTTCTCCCGTGTGCAGACCGGGATACATCAAGTCGTCATCCATTTACCTTGCGGTGACAGCTCATGTATTTAGTTTTTATTTGTTATTATACATAGTCCTTACAAGAATAGTTCAATAACTTACAAAATTGAGATAAAATTCCTTACAACGAACAAATCCTTACAAAAGCAAATTGTATTCACGAACGCCGTTGAACGGCAGAAAAGATCACTTCAATGAATACGCACGCAGCAGGTCGCACCTTAGATACTGGGGAAACTGCCCTTCCTCTTCGATCGTCGCAACAGAACAAACTCGACCGCGCCGCCGTGCTGGCGCGTGACGCGGCTATTGTGGGCAAAGAAGCGGCCCGGCTGGCCGTGCATGAAAATACGGTCGAAGGACGCAAACAGGCCACGCGACTCGCGTCGCAGGCGGGAAGCATGGCGTGGGACGCCGCCTTTTCCGCCGTAGATGTTTCCTTCATTGAAACGCGAGACGAGGATAGAAAAATAGATTATCCGCGCCCAAGTGTATCGGAGAGCGTTTTCGCACTCGTACAGCGTGTGCGCGGCGCGTGTACCGACGGACAAAAATAAATTCATGCCCAACCCGCTCGATGCGTTTCGCCCCCCGTCCGCTTTGGAGGCCGCTCAAGCCGCGCAGCGTTCCGCCGAGGCCGTCGCCGATGGTCTCAAAACTTCGGAGGTGCGCTACCGACGTTTGTTTGAAACGGCCCGCGACGGCATCCTTCTCCTCGACAGCACGGAGGGCCGCATCACCGATGCCAACCCGTTTATGACGGAACTCTTGGGTTATTCGCATGACGAGTTAATCGGCAAGGAATTGTGGGAAATCGGCCTGCTCCAAGACAAAGAGGCAAGTCAGGGAGCGTTCCGGCACTTGGAAAGGGAGGGCTATATCCGCTACGAGGACTTGCCCCTTGAAAACCAGCGCGGCGAAAAACGGGAAGTCGAATTCGTCAGCAACTTGTACCGGGAAAATGGGCACACGGTTATCCAGTGCAACATCCGGGACATCACCGAACGCAAGACTTTGGAAAAAGCCCTGCGTTCGGTGCAAGAAACCGACAAGAAGATTGCCCTTGCGTTGCAGCGCCCGATACTGTTCCACCCCAAAGAGGACGCCTTTTCCGGGCTTTTGGTGCAAACGGCCTACGCGACCGCTTCGGACGACGCTCTGGTCGGCGGAGACTTTTGGGACACGTTCGCCTTCGATAACGGGCATGTCGCGTTCGTGCTGGGCGACGTGATGGGGCACGGCTTGACTTCGGCCATTTTCACCACGGAACTGAAACACACGCTGCGGGCCTACGTGCGCGAACACGAACAACCGGCGCGCATTTTATTCCACATGAATCAGTTCTTGTATCAAAGCGGGCGCTTATTTCGGGAAGGAATAAACACCGAAGGCAGCGACGCGCCCGTGTGCTTGACGCTTGCTATTCTTGAGCGCGCAACGGGAAAAGGAACGTTCGCTACCGCCGGTATGGAGCCGCCCCTGATTGCACGAGCAAACGGCGAAGTCACGCAATTAGCGTCGGTGGGGTTGCCGCTGGGCGTTGCCGCCGGAGAAAACTTCATACCGGTCGATTTTCACCTCGAACCGGGCGACACGCTTATTGTGTTCACGGACGGCATCACGGAAGCGCGGCGGGGAAAGCAGTTTATGGACACGGAAGGACTGATACGCCTTGCTACCGAAGCGGGCGAAGGCACGCTCGAAGTTCTCGCCGCTGTGCTTTTGAACGGGACGCGGGATTTCGCCGGGGGCAAACTGCGCGACGATGCCTCGCTCGTACTGGTGCGCCGAACCACAAACTCGCCCCCGATTGAAGAAAAACGGGGCGTCCCCTAAAAGCGAAAACAGGGCGCTCCCCTGCCTGCGCCGGGCAAGGCATTCGGGCCAAACGCACTACACCATTGCCAAAGCCCCGACCAAAAAGCCCCGGCAGAATCATTGCACGCAATGCCACACAACCAAAACCACAAGCAACCCGAGCCGCACGACGCGCCGCCACAGGAACAGCAAAGGCAAATCGCCGAAGAAGGTCGCCAGTCCCACGAAACGCTGCGCCAAGAAGCGGAGGAGGAGCGATCCACCTCGGAAACCACACGCACCCATTCCGAGAAACGTCGCACATGGCAGGAAGAACTGCGCGCCGTGGCCGAAATCCAGCGGCAGGCTGCCGAAGTTCAGCGCCACGCCGCCGAAGAGTTGCGTCAAGCCGCCGAAGCAACCCGGGCAGCGGCGGCGGATCTGCGGGAAGCCATCGACCAGAACCGGCAAATTGCCCAAGAGATACGCGACAGTTTGCAGGAAAAGAACCGTCAGATCGCCGAGGAACTGCGCGACAGTCTGCGCGGCAGTTTACAGGAAATGAAACGCCACGCTTCCCAAGAAGATCCCGTAATTAGATAACAAAAGCCCCGGCCCGTTTTCCTTTCGCTCGAACACGGTAAAGGATACGCGGTTCCCTTGTGAAATACACCTTTACCTTATCCGGACACAAAGCAGACCCAAGCGAAACGAGCGATGCCCAAACGTCGAGCCGCGAAAAAATCGTGCTGGAAAGCCGCACCGGCGAGTCCGACCGGCACATCGCGCTTAAAATTTTGGCCTACGTGCTGTTCGCCCGCGAAACCGCGCCGCTTCCGCTCCATATCGAGCAGGGTGTACAGCAGCGGCACAAGCCGGATTTGGTCGCCCTTGACACGGAAAACAACGGGCGCGTGTCGTGGTGGATTGATTGCGGGCAGATTGAGACCAAGCGGCTCGGGCGGATTGTGCGCGCCAATCGGGTCGCCCGCGTCATCGTGGTCAAGCCGACCGACCGGGAAGCCGTTTTCTATGCCCGCGCCGCCCTGCCGTTTTTGCCGACGGAAACGACGGAGCGCGAACGCACGACGTTTCTCGGCTTCGGGCCGGATTTCATCGCCGATTTTTTGGACGCTTTGCGTGGGGTCAACACGCTACACGTCGCCGCGCGTGGCGACGACACTTTGCGCGTGACGCTTAACCAAACCGAACTTACCACCCCGCTCACCCGGTTTTCCGCAAACCGGCTTCCGTTCGGATAACGGTTCCTCAACGCTTCGGTTAAAGATTTGTAGGATGTTTCAGCAATTTACAAATATTTTCAACTAATTTGAGCAATTATGCGGGTCTTGTATGTAAGGTTAGGTATCCCGCCCTAAGAAACGTTCTGTTTTTTGGAGTGGGTGTTTTTGAAAGAAACTTGACCGAGCGTGTACCTCCGGGTGCGCCTCGTCAAGAGGTTTTTGTATGAACGAAGTAGTAGACGCGATGAAACCGATGGGTTCCAATGAGAGCACACCGAAAACGACCCCGGATTCCCTGAGCCGACGTACCTTGCTAACGCACGCCGCTGCGGCGGGCATCGGCGTGGGTGTATTGGGCCTTGCCCTGTCGGCGCAAACCGGAACCGCGCAAGCGTCCACCACCCCCAAGCAGCCCGAAGCCGAAACGGGACATGATTACCCGATGGCGGCTCCCAACGCGAAAAATGAAAAGCAGTATCGCGTCGGTGTGCTTGGCCCGGCGACGCTTTCCCTGCTCACAAGTCAAATCGCCGTGGACAAGGCAACCGACCCCGCTGCCAAAGAGTTCGCCAACTTTGAATTGCGCGAAGCGATTGCGGTAACCACCGTGCTAAAAAGCCTGAAAACGCCCACGCCGCCGATGGATGCCAACGCCAAAGCGACGCTTGCCAAAATTCAGAATACGCCCGCAGGCCCGGACTTCGACAAGGCGTATATTACGGCCCAACTCGCCAACCACGAGTTTTTACGGGATTTGACGACCTCGTATTTGAAGAACACGGCAGGGGCCACGAGTATGGCGGAAATGCACGGACGCCACTTGGCGACGCTGGCGCAATCCACCTTTAAGGAGCACGTCGTGCACACCAAGAACATCCTGCGTTCTATGACGGCCTAACAAAGCCTCAAAACAATAGGAAGGCGGGCCGGGAACATTGCGAAATGCTACCGACCCGTTTTTCTTTTTCTATGCCCGCGCCGCGCTTCCGTTTTTGCCGCCCGAAGTAGCCGAGCCGCGAACGCACGACGTTTGCTGGATTCGAGTCGGAGTCTATCACCGATTTTTTGGAGGCATTGGGCGGGGCCAACATGCTGCACATCGCCGCGTTTGACAGCGACGACTTGCGCGTTACACTGAACCAAACAGAGCGACACCCAAATCAGGTATAGTGTAAACGCTCGCGGCTATACAGGTTCTTCCTTCTCATTGGTGCGGCGACAAGTGGCTTGCCGCTTGTCGCTGTGACGTTCGATCCGTTACGAGCCGGTGCTTTCCGCGAGCATTCTTTCCCGTCTTTCCACGAGAACGAGGCCGTCATGCCCTACCAAAGCGGTGATATTGCCGCCGTGTTTTCCAGCTATTACAACCGAAACCGTTACGATTTCAAAATTCGGCATGGTCACTTACCCACGATTCCTATGTGGCCGCCCTCCGCGCCCAATCCGCCGTTGCCGGTACGTAAAGCGATTGTCATCGCCACAAACTATTTGCCTAAACTCGTTGACCAAGCGTCCCGCTGGACGATGAACGAAATAAGCCTGCGGCCAATCGGCAAAGAACACCAATGGGTGTACATCGTGAGTTTTTTGGGGTTTCACCCGCCGGGGATCATCGATGGGGCCGTGCCCAACATGAACGTCGTGGTGCTGATGAACGGTCAAACTATCGACCCCGACATTTCATCTCAATAGCCATAGCCTCGGTATTCATCAAAGAATTTGCCAACGTGAATCGAGAAAGGAATTTGCCCTGTGAATAAATACAGTGTTGCCGATATTGTGGCCGCCCTGCGCTATTACGAAGAATGGCGCGATGCCATCCAAAACGGCGACAATGACCAAAGCGATTTGGACGAAGTGCTCAAAGCCATCGACAAATGGTACGCCGCGCTCAAAGCAATCACGGACGCCCTGCCCGAACCGGACAGTTTCATAGCCTACGGGCAATCCGGCTACCGATAAGTTCGTTGCGACAAGGAGTAACCCGTGCAGCAGAACGCCCCCACGCGCCATCCCAACCGATGCCGCCGTTCGCAAAGAGTTCATCGAAGCCGTTCACAAAAACGACCTGAAGCGCGTCAAAGCCCTGCTTGACGCGGGCGCAAGTGTCGATGGCCGCTGGGATCATGGTCAAAGCGCCCTCATGCGCGCCGCAGGCGATAAGAACGAAGCGATGGTTGTTTTCCTGCTTGGCAAGAACGCATCGGTCAACGCCTCCGATATGTGGGGAGGGACGCCGCTTATCTACGCCGCCATAAGCGGCAGTTTACCTATCGTCCGCACTTTGCTCGACCATAAGGCAGACGTAAACAAGCGCGGCAATCCCGGCACAACGCCGCTGATTAGCGCGTGTAGCTACGGTCGTACCGAGATCGCCGCGCTTCTGCTTGCGGCGGGCGCACGCATCGACGCGGTGCAGGAAGGCAACGGCATGACGGCTCTGATGCAGGCGGTACACGAGCACAAGCACGAGTGCGTCAAGCTGCTGCTGGCAAAAGGGGCGGACAAATCGCTAAAAAGCCGTTGGGGCGCAACCGCGCTTCAACTCGCGCAGGAAAGCCACGACGCCAAATCGATTGCGCTACTAAGCCCGTAGGCACAGCCAAGCAAAACGCCCCGGTCAAATGGTTGCCGGGGCTTTTGCGTTACTTCTTTTCGCTGGGCGCGTCGTTTTTGTCCGCCCATTTTTTGTTTTTATCGCGCGGGAAATCGGCGAGTACGGCGTTGGCGACATCGCGGATCGCGTTGGCGCAGGCGGCTCCCATTTGGCTCCGGTTGCCTTTTTGCCCGATGCCCATGCTACCCGTCGATTTGCCTTCGCGGTTGTGCGCGCTCAAAATCGGCTTGGACTCTTTGGCGTCGAGCAGCCAGACTTTGGTTTTCGCCAAGCCTTCGCGCTGCTGATTGAAGGCGTTTTGCTTGACTTTGGAATAGGCTTGGTTGACGACAACGAACAGTACCAAATCGGCGTTTGCGGCTTTGCCGACTTTGTACATATTTTCTTTGCGCCATTCCTCTTCGTCGTCAAAATTGATGCCCGAATCGCTCAGCGATTTGGCGACGGTGGCTTCGTCCACGACTTGAAAGCCGCGCTGATAGAACTGGTCGTAGGCTTCCAATTTGACGGCATTGGCTTGGTCTTTGCGCTGGTCGTCTTTTTCGCCGGACTTATCAATTACGGGCAAAATGGCGACGCGCGTCGAACCGGGCGTATATTTTTTCAGCGTGGCAACGGCGGACGACACGGCCTCCTTATCGCTTTGCTGCGCAAGCGTCGGGGATGGCATGAGAAATAGCTGTCCGCATACCAAAAGAGCGGCAGACGCGGCAGCGATGGGCAGCGCGCGGTTTACAAAACGCATGATCGGTTTCCTTCGGTCGGTTTCGCCAAGCGTTGGGCACGTCGGTTTATCGTGCGGAAGAAAAAAGGGCGAAACGTGATTACAGTATGCCAAGCATCGGGTTTCGCTGTCAACCGATTTCCACTTTCCACGGGCGGGAACAATCCACGCCGGGGCGCAGGTCATAGGAAACATACCTTCGCGCTACGCCATGCCGTTTTAGAAAGCAGAAACAAGGCAATGAAAGCCATCGAAACCAAAGTTACCGGGCAAGAAGCCGCAAGCGCCGACCTAAGCGTTTTGCCCTCGAAGCGGGACAGATTGATTTTTCTTCAACGCACGACTATTGCCTTGCTGTTTGTATCGCTCGTCTGTGTCGCTTTTTATGCCCGTGCCGTACAAAACCGCGCCGCCCATTGGAAAGCCGAAGCCGCTCGTCTCCAAGCGCAGATCATACAAACGGCACTTACCCAAGCAGAGCAAAATGAGACGGCGTGGATTCAAAACGCCGCTACGGAAACGGCGAATGACACGCAACGCCCGGATTGGCGAGACGAGCCACCGCTCCAGCCCGGCATGACCCGCGCCGACGTGGAGCGCGTTCTTATGCCCGATGGCGGCCCGTTCGCCATTGGCGAGGAACGGTATATTTACCCGGTCGCTCCTGCCACCGACCCTGGCGCCAGCCAAAAAGTGGTCAAGGTTACCATTCACTTTTTGCCCAACAATTTAGCGGGAATGGTAAATCCTTCTTTTTCGGAACCGCGCCCCGACGACATAATCACCGGCATTTCTGCACCGTACCTTGAGGAAGGTTACAGCAACTAAACCGAAAAGCGTGGACGCCGCCGATTACCCGGCTTTCCTCAAATCGGCTTTTTTTCGGGCAGGCCGCAGTGTGCGCCGTCGTGCCGCCTTGACGATGCCCAAACCCGTCGCAAATCCGGTGAGGGCGAGCGGAAGCGTGCCGGGTTCCGGGGCGCTTGCGGCAACGACGTTGTTCGTGCCGACCCGCACATTGTCGAACGTTTGATAGGCCGTGCCGGTTTGCAGCGTACTCGTAAAAACCACGCGGTCGAAGGCTTGATTGGAAACCAAACCGATGAACGTGCTGGTCGCGGGCACGGCGGAACTGAATGCCGCTCCGACCGCAGCCCCGCCTTTGTAGAGTTGGACGCTCACCGTGCCGGACGGAGACGGCTTCGTATTGCTGCGAAATCCGAATTCGGTTCCAAACGCGGTGATGCCGCTGCCAAACCCGATGGTCGTCGTGACTGCGCCGGGGCTTGCGGCGGTATTGAATGCCCCTTCGAGGTTGTCCGTTCCGGTAAGCGAATAGTTGCCATTGAAATACGCGGAATCAGCGACGAAATAATTTTGCCCGCCCGTCAGCGTTACCGTGAGCGGGGCAAGGGATGGGTTAATGGAAGAACTGTTGGATGGCGCGATGTCTTCAAATTGGTACAGCGCCGTGTCGGACGTAGCGGCTTGATATAAAACAAGGCTGTTGTAGCCGGTAACCACGGTTTGCGCGCGGGCGGTTTGCGGCGCGAAAACGAGCGCCCCCACGGCGGAAGCGAAAAAACATGCCGCAAAAGAGAAACGAGAGAAAAGCATACAACACCCGCATCTATGGCTTAGGGACGAAGCCCTATTCCTTTTTGCCGGGTTTCCCCTTGTTATCCACCCGTTTTTTATTTTTGGTTCGGGTCGCGCGATGAATACGGGTACACTTTGCACAAGCGCAGCTTGCACGACGCAGCGCCAACGAAACGCAGGGACGCAGAGCGTATTTATGAATTACCGACGATTGGGCCGCTCCGGCCTCAAAGTTTCCGAGATTTGTTTGGGGGCGTGGATTAACTTCGGGCAACGGTTGGAAGACGACGCAGCCTTTGCCGTGTTGGACGCCGCCATCGAGGAAGGCATCGACTTTTTCGATACCGCCGACGTGTATGCTGGCGGCAAGGCCGAAGAGGTCATGGGCCGCTGGATGCAAGGCAAGGACAGGCGGACGCTGACGGTCGCCACCAAATGTCGGGGCCGCATGTGGCCCGGCCCGAATGGCGAGGGCGCGGGCCGCAAGCACATCATCGACGCCTGCCACGACAGTTTGCGTCGCCTGCAGACCGATTATATCGACCTGTACCAAATCCATAGCCCCGACCGCGATACCCCCGCCGAGGAAACTTTGCGCGCTTTGGATGAACTCGTCAAAGCCGGAAAAATCCGCTACTTCGGCTGGTCGAACTACGACGCAGAAATGATAGCGGAGTGCGCGCGGCTAAGCGAAAGTTTGGGCTTGAACAAGGCCATTTCGCTGCAAAACAATTACAGCATGCTTGTCCGCGATACGGAAAAGCGCACGAACCCGCGTTGCGTTCAGGACGGCTTGGGCCTCATTCCCTACTCGCCGCTCGCACAAGGCTTGCTATCGGAAAAATATCTGGACGGCAAAGCGCCCGAAGGCAGCCGGGCCGACGGCAACGAGAACCTGCAAAAGCGACTGGACACGCACCTTCCGACGATGAAAGCCCTGTCCGAGTTCGCCAAAGCCCGCGATTTAACGCTGTCGCAACTCGCGCTCGCATGGCTTCTGCATCAGCCCGCGATGAGCGCCCCGATTATCGGCGCAAGCCGTCCCGAACAGGTCAAGGAAAACGCCAAAGCGTCGGGCGTCAAACTGTCCGGCGACGACTTGGCGCAGTTATCCGAAATCCTCAAACCCACGGAGCCGAAGTAACATGGACACACAAAAACTGGGCGCGTCCGATGTGACCGTGTCGCGGATCGCATTGGGCTGCATGGGAATGGCGGGCACATGGAATCCAAACGAAGTCGGGCCGGAAAACCGTAAAAAAGCGATTGCCGCCTTTGAAGCCGCGCTCGAGGCGGGGATTACGTTTTTCGACCACGCCGACATCTACGGCGGCACGGCCTGCGAAAGCATTTTCAAGGACTGCTTGCAGGCCGTGCCCGGCAGCCGCGAAAAAATAATCATCGCCACCAAGTTCGGCATTCGGTCGGGCTATTTCGACCATTCGCCCGAACATATCCGCGCAAGCATCAAAGGCTCGCTTGAGCGAATGGGCATCGACTATGTGGATTTGTACCAAATTCACCGGCCCGACCCGCTTTCCCATCCGCGCGAAACGGCCCGCGTTTTGGACGAGTTGGTCAAAGACGGCTTGGTCAAACAAATCGGTGTGTCCAACTATTATCCCGAACAAACCCGCGCCCTACTACAGTATTTGCAAGCCCCCGTCGTTTCCAACCAGATTTCCATTTCGCTTTTGCGCCTCGACCCCATTTATGAAGGCGCGGCGGGGCCGTCGCGTCCGACCGGGCCGGGCGGCGATGGTGTCCTCGATCAGTGCACAGCCCTCGACATCACGCCGCTCGCCTACAGTCCGGTTGGCGGCGGCTGGCTCAGCGGACGGCGCGATGTTCCCACCGACAACAAACGCAAAGAAGAAATCGACCGCACCGTCGCCGCTCTCCGCGAAATGGGCGAATCGTACAACGGCGCGACCCCGACGCAACTTGCGATTGCATGGCTTTTGGCGCACCCGTCGCAAATTGTGCCGATTGTCGGCTCCAACAATCCCGAACACATCAAAGAAGCGGTGGGCGCAACACAAATCAAACTGTCCCGCACGGATTGGTACAAATTGTGGATCGCCGCCCGTGGGGAGCGCGTACCGTAGCCCGGCGCAAGCGAAATTATGCAAACGGAATTTTTTACGTTCGGCGAAATGCTGTGGGATTGTTTGCCGAACGGACGCCACGCGGGCGGCGCACCATTCAACGTCGCCGCCCATTTGGCGCAGTTGGGCAGTTCGGCGGCTTTGTTGTCGTCGGTGGGCCGCGACTCATTGGGCGACGAACTCTTGCAAATCGCCCGCGATAAAACCATCGACACGCGCTTCGTCGCCCGTTTGGAAAACCCCGACTTGCCGACGGGCATGGTGCAAGTCCAACTGGACGCAAACGGCAACGCCCAATACGACATCGTACAGCCGGTCGCGTGGGACGAAGTCACGGTTTCGGATGAAGCGTGGGAGCAAATCGCGCAATCCCGCGCCCTTGTTTTCGGCTCGCTTGCCGCCCGCTCGCCGCACAACCGCGCCCAATTGGACGAACTGCTCGATTTGGACGGCCCGTTCCTCAAATGCTTCGACGTGAACTTTCGCCCACCGTTCGTTGACCCGGAACTTGTGATGTCGCTCGCCCAGCGCGCCGACGTCATAAAACTCAACGACGACGAACTGGGCCAAATCACAAACTGGCTGCAAACCGGCGAACTGCGACCACAAACCTTTGACGACGACACCACGCTTGTTCACGCCTGCGCCCAACTCGCCCAAGCGACCGAAGCGCCGTGCCTTTGCATCACGCGGGGCGCGTCCGGCGCGCTTCTTTGGGAAAACGGCTCGGTGGTCACTGCAACCGCCCCCGTCGCTACTGTGCGCGATACCATCGGGGCCGGGGACGCTTTTATGGCGGGCCTCGTGGTCGGCTTGACACAGAACGGCGACCCGCAAACCGTGCTCGAAAACGCCTGCCGCTTGGGCGCGTTTGTCGCCGGGCGCGATGGCGCGACCCCGCCGTTGCCGCAGGAAATCATCGATATGGTAAACAAATAGATAGAGATATTTTGGCCCCTGCCGCCGTAGCCCCCTCCCCCAACCCCTCCCCCGCAAGCGGTAGAGGGTTATCGGATACATGGCTCCCCTCTCCCGTCGCGGGGGAGGGGTTGGGGGAGGGGGCTACGGCGGCAGGGGCCGAACGAAAGAAAACTATGCGTAAAAAAGTAACGATTATCGGGGCCGGGTTTGTCGGCTCGACGTGCGCCCATTGGATCGCGTCCAAAGAATTAGCCGACGTGGTTTTGCTGGACATCGCCGAAGGCATTCCGCAGGGCAAAGGGCTTGACCTTTTGGAAGCCGGGCCGATTGAAGGCTTCGACATCAATGTCACCGGTACGAATAGCTACGACGAGACCGCGAACTCGGATGTGGTCGTGCTCACGTCGGGCGCGCCACGCAAGCCGGGCATGAGCCGCGAAGATTTGCTGGCGATTAACGCGAGCATTACCGCCGACAACATTGAAAAAGTCGCGCAAACGTCGCCGAACGCCCATATCATCATCGTCAACAACCCGATGGACACAATGGCGTATTTGGCCTACAAAGTCGCCGCGAAATACGGCTTCCCGAAAAACCGCGTCATGGGACAAGGCGGAATTTTGGACGCCGGGCGCTACCGCACCTTTATCGCGCAAGCCGCCGGGGTTTCGGTCGAAGACGTGCAGGCGATGCTCATGGGCGGCCACGGCGACGAAATGGTTCCGCTCCCCCGCTACACGACCATTGGCGGCATCCCCGTCACCGAGTTCATTCCGCAGGACAAACTGGACGCGATTGTCGAGCGCACCAAAAAAGGCGGCGGCGAGATTGTAGCCCTCCTCAAAACCGGCTCGGCCTATTACGCCCCGGCGTCCGCGACCGTGCAAATGGTGGAAGCCATTCTCAAAGACAAAAAGCGCGTCGTTCCCGTCGCCGCGTATCTGGAAGGCGAATACGGCGTCCATGACGTGTTCTTCGGCGTGCCCGTCGTTTTGGGCGCGGGCGGAATCGAGAAAATCCTTGAGTTGCCTCTGACCGACGAAGAAAAAGCCGGAGCGCAAAAATCTGCAACCCTCGTCAAAGACAGCATCGCCGCATTGCCGGAAAAATACCGAAATTTGTAAGTTGGACGCGCGTCGCCACGACACCGTTTAGACAGCGCGGGTTGCTGACAGGGCTTTTTGACATGGGTTAAAACCCACGTCTGGTTGGCCTGCGGCCTACTGTCCTTCGGACAAAGAAGGGCTGGTGCAATGCGAAAGGCTCCCGATTTAATCGGGAGCCTTCCACTTGCGGCATAAACCATTAAATTTGCGACAGGTCTCGTCCGACAGGACGATAGGCCGCAGGCCAACCAGACGTGGGTTTTAACCCATGTCAAAAAGCCCTGTGCCTACGTCCGTATCACAAATCATTTGCCGTACCTCCACGCCTATCAATTCTTCCAACGCCCGCCTCTGCGTGGGCGTCAGCGGATTGCAGAATACAACGAGTTCTGCGCGGGTTTCCCGAACGAGTTCTGCAAGTTCGTCCGCCTTGCCGGTTCCCAAAACCGTGCGCAGGTTGAGCGGCGCGGCCCGTTTCATCGCCGACGCCCCGCCCGGATTTTTGCCGCGCGAAACCCCGTGCCGCTGAATAACGCGGCCCACAATTTGCCCGCCCATCTGCTCGATTTGCGCGACGACCGAGGCTAAAAGCGGTGCGTTTTCGTCGCCGTGTGCGGGAACCACGGCGGCAAGTACGACGCGCGTGCCCGGTTGGATTTCCGTCATACGTCCGCGATTATTTGAGGCGCGGCCATGCCTTTTGGTTTTTGTCGCCCGCGCTCAAGAGGGCGTACAAAATGCCGTTACCAATAACGCCGAACCCGCCCGCGATTGCTCCGCCCACAGCCCCGCCACCCAGTTTTCCGATAACGGGGATAAACGCAACGGCGGTTGCGCACAAGCCCCAAAACCCCCACTTCCGGTTTTTGAACAGCGCGATGACACAGGCGATATTGATGACCGCCAAAATGGTCGGGGCAAAAAGCATGGCGCTGGACGCCGGGGAGGGCGGCCCCAAGCTATTGTAGGCCGCGCCGACGGCGGGCAGAACGAGCGCAGCGACGGCGTTTAGAAACAGCAGCCAAATGAGCCAAACCGTCAAACCAACGGGCCGACCGGGCGGGTTGGCAGCAGGAGAATTTGTATCAAGGGTGGAAGCGGACAGCGGCGTCATGGGCGAGTGTTCCTTTGGTTTCCGTAGTCGGCGCGCAAAGCAGAGCGCGGGTACGGCCTTCATACCCGGCGCGGCAAAATAGGAAACGACAGGGGGCTTAACTACGCTTCGTCAAAAAGCAAACCGCATTGCGCGACTGGAGAGAACGAGCGGCGATGATATGGGGACGGGCCGTGTTCGCGGAGGGCGGCAAGATGGGTAGGTGAGCCGTAGCCCTTGTGCTTGGGAAAATCGTACTGCGGGTAGGCGTCGTGGATCGGGCCGGACATTAAGCGGTCGCGCGTGACTTTGGCGATAATGGACGCCGCCGCTATCGAGGCGGACAAACTATCGCCTTTGACAAGGGCGCGGCAGTTCGTGTGCAAATTCGGCACGGGCAAACCGTCCACCAAAACGGCGTCGTTTTCTGGGCTTGGAGCGAGTTCGGCAAGGGCCAAACGCATCGCCGCGTAGGTGGCCTGCAAAATGTTGATGCGGTCGATTTCGGGCGCGTGAACGATACCGACGCCGACACAAACGCCACTCGTTTCCATCAGGCGCGCGAACGCTTTTTCGCGGGCCGTGGGCGACAGTTTCTTGCTGTCCATGATGCCGGTTACATCGAAACCGTCGGGAAGCGAAACGGCAGCGGCTACAACCGGCCCGGCAAGCGGGCCACGCCCGGCCTCGTCAATCCCGATTACGCGCAGTGCCCCCGCCGACAGGGCTTCCTGTTCGTAAATGAAAAGGCTCACGGTTCGATGCGTCCGGCGTGCGCAAAGGGCCAAAAGACGACGTCGGCGCGACCGATGACACGGTCTTCCGGCAGCATTCCCCAGCGGTGAGAATCGTCGGAATTGTTGCGGTTGTCGCCCATCACAAAAAGCTGACCGGGCGGCACGGTTTGCGGGGCCATGACATAATGCGGGTCTTCGGCGACGTAGTATTCCACAAGCATTTTCCCGTTTCGCAACACGCGGCCCGGGTGAATTTCCACTTTTCTGCCCGCTTTACCGCATTTCTTAGCGAACTCTTGCGGGGTGTACGGCACGCAGCCCAGATAAATGGCGTCGGTCGTTAAGCGGAGCGGGGGCAAATCCGCCATCGTGTCCATTTGATCCACGCTCAAGTTTTCACCCAGCGCCGCCCGGATTTCGTTGCGCGTCCACACGCTCGACTCGTCCACGACGACGAAGCCTTCGCGCACTTCAATCGTATCGCCGGGCAAACCGACAACGCGCTTGATGAACTCTTTTTCGTCCGGGGCCGCGACTTTCGGGGCGCGGAACACGATGACATCGCCGCGCGCAATCGGGCGCGTACGGTACGTCCATTTGTTGACCAGAATGTGGTCGCCTTCCCACAGGGTTGGGTGCATCGAGCCGGACGGGATAAAAAACGACTGCACCAGAAACGGGCGCAGGAGCAAAAACACCAAGGCGACGGCGAGAATGACTGATTCCAGCAAATCGCCGACCGAACGCAAAACGGCGACGCGGGTCGCATAAAGCGCGCCCCGCATCGCCGTTAAGGCTATGAGTAGTGCAATCACGACGGGCAGAGAAACCCCGGCTATTTGTTCGGTTATTTGTGCCACGCCCGCGTGCCCGTCTACTTTATATAGGATAAATGTGTGGGCATTCGGCAGCACCGAATGCTTCGCCACGGTTTAGGCGCTGGTTTTGACAGCGCGCTCGCGCGAAAAACGCCCGTTGCGGTCTTCTTTAATACGCGCGGCTTTACCGACAAGGTTCCGCAGGTAGTACAGTTTGGCGCGTCGAACGGCTCCGCGTCGCGTCACTTCGATTCGGTCGATGCGCGGCGAATGCACCAAGAATGTGCGCTCAACACCCACACCGTTGCTGATTTTGCGAACGACGACCGTATCGCGGACGCCTTCGCCGCGCCGCGCAAGGGCGACACCCTCGAACAACTGGATGCGCTCTTTGCCGCCTTCGACGACTTTCACATACACTTTGAGCGTATCACCGCCCCGAAACGCGGGCACACCGGCTTTTTTCTGGGCGGCTTCAATTTCCTGAATCACGTTTGCCATGATGTTATCTCTGGCTCCTTAAGGTAGAGTTTTCTTCGGCGCATTTTTTGCCAAACACAAAAAAGCGACCACGACGTTCCCGCATCCTCACACGGAAACCCCGCACAGTGGGCGGACTCTTCCCCCAACCCCCTTTAGGGAAAGGGGTTGGGGGGAGCGGCCTGCTCCAATTCCACCGCGTCCGCCGCGTCAACCAGTTTTTGGTCGGCGCGAGAGAGCGGCAACAGTTTTTCCCACAAATCCGGGCGACGGGCGCGGGTGCGTAAAAGCGCCTGCTGCCGTCGCCATTTATCGATCTTGGTATGGTGGCCGGATAAAAGCACACCGGGAACCATGATACCGCGAAAATCGGCGGGGCGCGTGTAATGCGGGTATTCCAGCAAAATTTCTTCGTTATTTCCGCTGAAACTTTCCTCGGCAATAGATTCCGCGTTCCCGACGACGCCGGGTAACAGGCGCGTCGTCGCGTCCAAAATGGTTAGCGCGGGAAGTTCGCCGCCCGTCAAAACGTAGTCGCCAACGGAAATTTCGCGCGTGACGAGCGTTTCGCGCACGCGCTCGTCCATGCCTTCGTAGTGCCCGCACAAGAGCACGAAGCGCGGCAGGGCAGAAAGTTCGCGGGCCATGTTTTGGTCGAACCGCTCGCCGTCGGGGGCCATCAAAATAACGGGCACGGGTTCCGTTTCGGCGTCGCCCTCGGGTTCCAAAATGGCTTCCACGCAGGCGAACAGGGGGGCAGGCGTCATTACCATGCCCGCGCCGCCGCCAAAGGGCGTGTCGTCGGTCGCGCGGTGCTTGTTGTGGGCGTAGTCGCGTAAATCGTGGACGCGCAAATCCAAATGCCCCGCCGTTTGCGCCCGGCCCACAATCGAACACGACGCGGCGTGCTTGACCATATCGGGGAAAATCGTCACGATGTCAACGCGCACAGATTTACTCGCTTTTTCGCAAGCCGGGCACGTCGCGCACGATCATTTTTTTGGCGGGTAAATCGACCTGCACAATAAAGGCTTCGACGGCGGGAATAAGGGCGAGCGGCGTTTCGTACACGTCGTTGGCGGGATAAAACAAAACTTTTTCAATCGGCCCTAAATCTGCGCCCGCATCGGTGATGACTTGCAGGCCCAGCAAATCGCGCTCGTAATAGGTGTCCGGTTCGAGCGGGGGCAGTTCATCAGGGGCAATTAGCACGTGCGCCCCACGCAACGTTTCCGCCGCATTGCGGTCGGTGACGCCATCGAGCGACAGCAGTACCGCGCCTTTTTGCTTGCGTACGGAAAGAACGCGCACTTGTTGTGCGGGCCTATTCTTCTCGCTCGGGAAATGCAGCGTAACGAATGGCAGTTTAATGAGGGCGGCAGGCTCGTCCATCAAAGCCAGCATTTTTACCTGCCCCAAAATGCCGAACGAGGCCACGATTTCGCCAACCAAAACGCTTTTGCTTGCATCCACACTTTCCGGCGCGTCAAACGATGCGGTCGGAGCTGGAATAGGCAATATGCGGTTTTGGTTTTGTCGGCGCAATCGGGGCCTCGGAGTCAGTTCGTGCGCAAAACAACGCGGAACCGTCGCTGTTAGGCGACGATTTCGACGTACACTTTGCGCTTTTCTTTCATGGCAGCGGCTTTGGCGACCGTTCGCAAAGCGTTTGCGATGCGGCCCTGTTTGCCGATGACCTTGCCCAAGTCGTCGGGCGCAACACGCACTTCATACGTTGTCGCGTCTTCGCCGGGGACTTCCACTATATCAACTTGGTCGGGATCGTCAACCAGATTTTTGACCAAGTATTCGATTAACTGCTTCACCTTAAGCTCCTAACAATGCCGTTGTACCGAGCGGCAACTCGTCTCCGTGTTGTTGTGTGTTTCTCGCTTGTCGCGCCGCCCGTGAGCGGCGCGTCGTAAGGAACAAATCCAGCGCTTTCGCGCTCGGTCACCTAATGCGAAGCCCGTCGCTGCAAACTACTCGGCGGTGTCCGTTGCGGTGTCGGCGGCGGTGGTATCCGCCGTCGCTTCTTCCGCTACGGGCGTGGCTTCCGTTGTGGCGGGAACCGTTTCCGTCGCCGACGATTTTTTGGCGTCAGGCGTGCGGCGCTCAAGCAAACCCTGCTTTTTGAGGAGGGCAGCGGCGGTTTCCGACGGCTGCGCGCCGACGCCGAGCCAGTAGCGAACGCGATCTTCTTTCAAAACGAGAATGGGTTCGGCATCGGCGGCAACGATGGGATTGTAATAGCCCAACTGCTCGATGAACCGGCCATTGCGGGCGCGTCGCTCATCGGCGGCAACCAAGTGGTAAAACGGACGTTTTTTTGCACCGTCACGGCGCAAACGAAGTTTAACAGACATTTGTTTTTTCTATCCTTTAGAATGGAGTTTTCCGCGTTGCCGTGTTTCCCACAGAATCAAACGCGATTGGGTTATTTCTCTTGCTACGGTGTCTACGGTTTTTGGAAAACGGTGTCCATTTTCAGGCAACATTTGTCTACTGTTTTTCGCGTCCGGCATGGTTATATACCATTTGCGCAGTGTTTTGGTTCCCTTTATTTACGCCCGTGATGCGCGTGTGGTGTTTTCCACACGCCATGCCTTACGAAACCGGTTTACCGGTTAAACGGAAGTTTCAAACCGCCTTTTTTCTTCTTTTTGTTCGCCGCGCCCGTTCGCAGCATCGGGGCCATACCGCCCCCGCCCAATCCGCCGGGCATTCCGGGCATTTGGCCGGTCGAAAACGTCCGCATCATGAAGCGCCTTTGCTCGAATCGCTGCAGGGTTTGATTGACCTCGGCAACACTCGTGCCCGAGCCTTGCGCGATGCGTTTGCGCCGCGCACCATTGATAAGTTCGGGTTTGCGCCGCTCTTGGGCCGTCATCGAGCGCACGATGGCCTCAAAGCGGGCCATTTCTTTTTCCGCCGGTGCGAAATCGACGTCCTTCATTTTGCCGCCCACGCCGGGCAGCATTTTGAGCAAATCCTGCAGCGGCCCGAGCCGTCGCATTTGCTGCATTTGATCCAAAAAGTCTTCAAAATCGAACTTGCCCGCGCGGAGTTTTTTCTCCATCTCCATCGCGGTTTTTTCGTCCACGGCGGCTTCGGCTTTTTCGATGAGCGACAAAACGTCGCCCATGCCCAAAATCCGCGACGCCATACGGTCGGGATAAAAGACTTCGAGGGCGTCCATTTTTTCGCCGACCCCGACGAACTTGATGGGCTTGCCGACAACCGCGCGAACGGAAATTGCAGCCCCGCCGCGCGCGTCGCCATCCACTTTGGTCAGAACAAATCCGCCGACACCAATCGCATCGTTGAACTGCTGGGCGACATTGACGGCATCTTGGCCCGTCATCGCATCGAGAACGAGCAAAATCTCGGTCGGATTTGTCGCGTCTTTAACGCCGCGCAATTCGTCCATCAAGGCTTCATCGACATGAAGCCGACCGGCGGTATCCAAAATCACGACATCGGCGCGGGTTTGTTTGGCTTGTTCGACGGCTTCACGGGCAATCCGCACGGGATCGGCTCCGGGAATGGTGAAAACCGGCGTTTTTACCTGCTCCCCGACGATTTGCAACTGCTGAATGGCGGCGGGTCGCTGCACGTCGCAGGCCGCAAGGAGCACGGTTTTGTGCTGCTTTTTGAGATAGGAGGCAAGCTTCCCCGCGAGCGTCGTTTTGCCCGCGCCCTGCAAGCCGCACAGCATCAGAACGGTCGGGCCACTGCCTTTTGCGGCGAACACCAAATCGGTCGGCAAGTGCAGCGGGATGGATTCGGTATCTTCTTCGCCGGTTTCGGTTTCGCCGCGACTGCCGCCAAGGAGGCGCACCATTTCGTCGTACACGACCTTGACGACCTGCTGGCCGGGGTTGAGACCGTCCAGAATTTGATCGCCGATGGCTTTGGCTTTGACGCGCGCGACAAAATCTTTGACGACCTTGAAGTTCACGTCGGCTTCAAGGAGAGCCAAACGCACCTCGCGGAGCGCGGCGTCTACGTCGGCTTCCGTGAGTTTGGCGTTGCCCCGAAGTTTTTTGAACGCTTCTTGAAGTTTTTCAGCGAGATTTTCAAACATAATTTTGTGTCAGCGGTTTCCTGCGGCGGATAAGCAAGTAAAAGCAATTAAGCCGTATTAAGCAAATGGTTTTAGCAAAAAATAAAACCCGTCGCAAAAACTGCGTCGGGCCGATTTTTCGCATAAACGAACGGTTTGCTGCGCGAAACTGCCCTCACAGTTTATCGCAGATAGAAAACGCTGTCAAACAAGCGGCAAATTAGGGAGTGTCTAACATAAGCAGGGTATAATTTTGTATGTCTTTTTCCCTTGTTC
>CAXTBP010000088.1:0-21202 GCA_964241985.1 uncultured Armatimonadaceae bacterium
ATTGTAGTCGCCGTAGTAAAGATGGTAGGTTTTGGGGTCGTCGTAATTGATGGTTTTCTTGACCAAGCGCAACCCCAAAACGCCGACGTAAAAATCAACGTTGGCTTGGGCGTCGCTGGCAATCGCCGTCATGTGGTGCAGTCCGTTAATCATGGGTTTGTGTTTCGCAGGGTTTCCGATAAGGCCGTGACAAGGCCGTCGAGGGTATGCTCGGTTGCGATACAATCCGGCTCGCGGAGCAGTTCCCGACACGTTTGCGCGGTCACCGGCCCAATTGCGGCAAGCACGACGCTTGACGGCACGGCTTCCGCGCCGCCCACGGCTTCAACAAAATTGCGAACCGTGTTCGACGACGCAAACGTGATTACGTCAATTCCGCCCTTGGCGATTTGCGCTTTGATTTGCGCTGACGCTTCGGCATCGTTTGCAAAGCCGGTTTGATACGCGGGCGCATCCGTCACGGTTGCGCTGCCCTCTTGCAACAAGCGCGGCAAATCGTCGCGGGCCGCTTCCGCTCGGGCGAGCAATACGCGCAAACCCGATAACGATTGCGGGAACTCGGTGGCTATATTCGCGCCCACAAATTCCGACGGCGTAAAATCCGCGCGAATGCCGCGTGCCAACAAAGCATCGGCGGTTGCTTGTCCGACAGCGGCGACTTTCATAGGCGCAAGCGCGCGGGCGTCTCGGTTCACTTTCGCCAGTCGGTCGAAGGTGTGCTGTACGCCGTTCGCGCTGGTGAAAACCAGCCAATCGTAGCGGTTCAAATCGTCAAGGGCGGTGTCTATCGCAACGTATTCGTCGGACGGCGGCGAAACCGAAAGCGTCGGGAACTCGATAGGTTCGGCCCCCAAAAGGCGCAGTTTTTCCGCGAAGTCCGACGCTTGGGCGCGGGCGCGCGTTACCAAAATGCGCTTGCCGAACAGCGGGCCGGTATCGAACCAGCGTAGCGTGTCGCGGAATCGCACGACCTCGCCGATGACGGTTACGGCGGGCGCGGTAATGTTGGCGTCGCGCCCGATCTGCACAATCGTTTCCAGCGTTCCGACGGCGACGCGCTGCTTGGCCCACGTCCCCCATTGTACGAGCGCGACCGGCGTATTTTTATTGCGCCCGTTTTCGATTAATCGCGCCGTGATTTCCGGCAGGGCCTCGACGCCCATCAGGAAAACAAGCGTATCGGCGGCGTAGGCGATTTTGTCCCACTGCCTGCGTCCTTCCGCCGCCCCGCCCTGCCGCGAACCGGATTCGGTTTTGTCGTCGCGCTCGTGGCCCGTAATCACGGCAAACGACGAGGCGGCGTCCCGGTGCGTCACAGGAATTCCCGCATACGCGGGGGCCGCAATCGCCGAGGTGACGCCCGGCACGATCACGAACGGCACGCCCCGCGCCCGCAAAAACTCGGCCTCTTCGCCGCCCCGCCCGAACACAAACGGATCGCCGCCCTTCAAGCGAACTACGCTCCGACCGGCAAGGGCATGGGCCGCGATGATTTCGTTCGTGTCTTCTTGTTTAACGAAATGCTGGGCCGACGCCTTGCCGACGAAAATTTTCAGCGCGTCGGGTTTGGCGTAATTGAGCAAACTCGGATGGGCCAAGCGGTCGTACACGACGACATCGGCCCGCGTCAAAGCGTCGCGGCCTGCGACAGTCAAAAGGCCGGGATCGCCCGGCCCCGCGCCCACGAGCGTCACCGTTCCCGGCGCAGGCGTAATAGTGGCATCATTCATCGCGTTTATTGTATCGTTTGCGCGACCGTGAAAATTTTGCGGCGCATTTGAACGAATTGCGCCGTTTGTGGAACTAAGGAGTAGAACCTTTGCGGCGCGTTCAAAAAACGCGCCTTTCACGGAACCAAAAACTCGCCATGCACCATCGCCCAAATTTTCTATTTCTGCTTTTCGGCGTTTGCTTCGTCATTTTTGGCAGCCTTTGCCTCGTGGCGTTCGGTGCGAAACCGGCGCAATTTGTCATCCTGCCGCCAAACGGTAAATACGCCGCGAAATACACGGTCGTGAACGCAAACGGCACACCGCTGCAAAAAGCGCGCATTTATCCGGCGCGGTTTATGAACGAAGGATTGCCTTCGGGCGGCGGCTCGCGCTGGGTCAATCCTCCACTGTTGGCGGATACGGCGGGCCGGTTCACGCTCACGGACGCAAGCATAGAACAAATAATCGTCCTTCCCGCCGCATCGAAGCGCGAACCGAAACCGACCCCGTTTTTCGCGCCCGTCGGCAAAAACGCGCCCGTTCGTATCGTTCGCCCGGCAAGCGTTCCGCTTCGCGTGCGGTTCGTGGACGGCGACAACAAACCGTTGGCGCAAAAAGTCGTGATGGTTTTCCCCGTCGCCGCAACTGGGCGCGACGCAGACGAAATACCGACGTCGGCGTTTATCGTAGACGGCGGATTTCCCGGAACGACACCCGAACTTGCCACCGCGCTCACCGCGAAAACGAACCCGAACGGCGAAGCGTTTTTTCCCGCTCTGCCCAAAAATGCGCGGGTTTCCCTAACGATTGACGCGCAACCCGATGCGCGCCGCCCGCTGTGCCTCGGCGGAAGCATTTTGCTCCGCGCTCCTTCCCCAATCAACGCGGCCCCGTTGACAATTCGTCTGCCCTTCGACGGCGAAATCACCGGGCAGGTTTTGCAAAAATCGACGAACAAGCCGATTGCCGGTGCGCGGGTACATTTGCAGGAACCCGGCCCAACCGGGGGAGTGCGCGCGTTCGGCCCGCAAACCGACGCCGAGGGCCGCTTTCATTTCACCGGACTGTACCCGGCGACCTACCGTTTAGAATTCGACGGTTTGGGCATTGACCCTACCGACCGCGAAAAAACGCCGCGCTATCTACAAACCGCCCCTGCCGAAGCGACATTGACCGTTGCCAATACAATGCGGGCAGCGAAAAACGTCCTGTTGGCGCAGGCCGCACAAGTCAACGTGACGGTGCGTGACGCGAAAGGCCGCCCGCTTTTCGCGCAGGAAGTGACATTGAACAACGCGCGGGGCGGCGGAGGCGGTTATACCGATTTGAACGGCAAAATCACGCTCCGCGATTTGCCCGGCCCGTACAATATCGTGTGGTCAAACAGTGACGACCACCGCGCGGTACGTACCATAGCCGAAAAACCAATTACGCTTGATGAAGGGGAAACCAAAACCGTTACGCTGGGAACCGCGCCGAAAGCGGATGCGAACGCCGCGCCGCTTCGACCGTTCGCGCCGGATTTCGTCGCCCGCGATGCAAGTGGAAAAGCCGTGCGCTTGTCGCAGTTCAAGGGCAAAATCGTCGTGTTGGATTTTGTGTACTTGGACGCCCCAGCGGAGCCGTCGGATTCCAATTTAGGCGCGTTGCGGGCAGCCCAAAAAGCGGCCCGCGCTTTGAAGCCGATTGAAAACGAGCGCGTTACGTTTCTCGCCGTATGCAGCGGCTGGAACGGGGCGGAAAAGCGCGGCTGGCTCAATCGCGCACTCGGCAAACGAAAACAAGCCTTTCCGCACGTCCTTTTCTTGCAGGAGGCGTGGGGCGATCCTCGTCTGCCCGCAAAACTCCCGTCGGCGACGGCGGCTTTTCACATGGACGGCTGGCCTCAACGGTTTGTCATAGGGCCGGACGGAACCTTGCGAAATGCCTACGGTTCGTCGGACTACGGCGGGCACGGCTTCGATGAGGCCGGTATCAACAATCCGGCGAGATTGCTCCGCGATATTCGCACGGCCTTGCAAACGAAAAGCAACTAAAACGAGATTTTGTGGCGACGTATATGGATGCCGAGCAACAAACCGAGCGCGAGCAGATTAGCCCATGCTGCCGACCCGCCGAAACTCATGAGCGGCAAGGGCACGCCGACGACCGGCATAATCCCGCACGTCATGCCGATATTGACGACCAAGTGGAACGTAAACAGTGTAACGACACCGCCCGCGATTAAACGGCCCAGCGGGTCTTCGCAGTCGGCAATCGTGACCAAGCCCCGCCATAAAATCGTGGCGTATACCAAGAGCAAACCGCACGCGCCGACGAAGCCGGTTTCCTCGCCGACGACCGTAAAAATAAAATCTGTGTGGTTTTCCGGGATGAAGTGCCCATTGGTTTGCGCGCCCTGCCCTAAGCCTTGCCCGGTAATCTGCCCGCCGCCAATTGCGGTTTGCGATTGCAAAACGTGGTAGCCCTTGCCTTTCGGGTCGCTCGACGGGTTGACGAACGTGCGCACTCGGTCTTTTTGATACGGGCGCAAAACGTTCCCGTACCACGCAACGCCCATTAAGCAGGCTCCGGCAAGCACAAGCGCCGCCAACTGCTTGATCTGCGCGCCCGCCAAAAAAACGATGCCCAGCCAAATCGCCAAAAATACGAGCGCGGTTCCCAAATCCGGTTGAGCCGCAATGAGAAGCATCGGGACGCCGACGTGAATAAGCGTGCGCACCAAAAACGGAAACTCGCGGATGCGCGGCCCGAGTTGGGCAACATAGCACGACAGCGTGAGAATAATGCACACTTTGGCGAACTCGGACGGCTGCAGTTTGAAGTCCATGCCCGGAATGGGAATTTTTATCCAGCGGGCCGCGCCTTTTGCCTCGTGTCCGGCAAAGCGCACCAAAAACAGCAAAACGACGTTGCCCCAATAGATAAACGGGGCGTAGCGAATAATGCGCCCATAATCCCGCGACGCGACATAAAACATCAGCACCAAACCGACGCCGAAATACACGGCCTGCCGCGCGACCTGCATCCATGTTCCGGCTTGCGTCGCGGTTGCGTTGTGGATTGCGGTCAGGCTTAAGCCCATCAAAACCGCAATGGCGAAAAGCAGCGTTTTGTCCAGATTTTTCCGCAGGCGCGGCTCAAAAAAGTTTTGACTAATCTGCATGGTCGTTGGTCGTTCGAGGCGCGAAGGGCAATCGAGGCAAAACGGCGTACAATGCACTCATAATGTCGCGTTTGTTTTTTATCCCGCGCCGCCGCGTTGCCAAGCAATCGCCCCTTTTGTTCGGCGCATTTGTTGTTAGTATATCGTTTGGTTTTGCGCCCCGTTGTTTGGCGCAGCCGTTGCCGAAACCGGCAGCCGCACCGTTGGCAAGTCCGTCCGCTTTGGTGCAAAAAACGCTGCCCTCGGGTTTGCGGCTCCTTGTGCAGCCGCGCGTGGGTACGGCCCTTGTTTCGGTTGCGGTTTCTGTACGCGCGGGCACGGCGATGGAAAGCGCGCAAAACAATGGAGTCGCCCATTTTATCGAGCATTTGGTTTTCAAAGGCACATTAACCGGAAAGCCCGGCGATTTGGACGCGCAAATGGAAAGTCTCGGCGGCGAACTCACCGCCCGCACGAGCCGCGACCAAACGCTGTATACCGCGACCGTGCCCCAATACAACTGGCAAAAAGCCCTGCCGGTTTTCGCCGATTTGCTTCTTCGCCCCGCGTTTCGTGCGGACGATATGGCAAGCGAGCGGCGCGTAATTGCGCGAGAACAAGCCGCCGCTTTGACCGAACCCGCCCGCACCGGTTTTGGGCAGCTTGCGGGTTTCGCCTATCCCGAGAACAGCGCGTACCGCTTGCCGCTCATGGGAACCGACGAAGCGGTCGCGCGTCTGACGCCCGATGATTTGACCGCATTTTGGAAGCAGTGGTACACGCCGCAAAACCTAACGCTCGTCGTGGTCGGCGACGTTTCCCCGTCCGACGTGGAAACCCTTGCCGCGTCGCTTTTCCCCGCCGCGCCGGGCGCGGCATCCGCTTTGCCCGCCTTGACGCCACCGCAGGCAGAACCTGCCGCCCCACCCGTCGCGGCTGCGGAAGCGGCGACGGATGCCGCCTCATTGCAAAACGCTGTTGTTCGCGCGCCCGGAATGCCGAGCGCCAAATCGCCGCAGCGCGATTTGACAAGCGTTTATTTGGGATTTTTTGTGCCCGCCCCGCCCGCCGCCGTCACTGCAAGAAGTGCGCGGGCCGCGCCGGAAAAACAACAAGCCCTTTTGCGCGTTTTGGCCCGCTATTTGTCGCGCGCGGCAAACGAAGGACAGTTAGACAAAACGCTCATCACCGATCCCACGCGCCGCGAAGCGATTGAAGTGAACGCCGACTGCGTACCCGGTAAAAACGGCGACTTGTTGTTCGTTTCGGCAACGTTCGCGCCGGAGAATGCGCCGCGCGCCGAAACCCGCCTTGCCGACGCGCTGCGCCGTGTCCGCGAAGATTCCCGGCAGGACGATATTTCACCCGCCGTTGCCGAGGCAAAACAAACCGTAAGTGGGCAAATCCGCTACGAAAACGAAACCGTGGAAGGACAGGCCCGCTTTTTGGCGCAAAACGATTTACTGCACCCCGCGACACTGACCGCGAGCGCGATGCAGGCGTTTATTGACGCCATTACGCCCGCCGACATCCGAGACGCCCTGTTCAACATTGTAACGCCTGCCCGCTACGCCGTCGCCCTTGTCGGCCCCGCGTCCCCCAAACCCTCCGAAAGCGGCGAAGGGGTTCGCCAATGAAACTGTCGCGCCGTCATTTTGTGGCCGTGCCTGCGGCTTGGTGGGCCACTTCTGCGCTACGCCCCGCGTTTGCCGGGCGGGCAAGCGAGCAGGAATTGCAGGCTGAAACCCTCGCGGACGGCACGCGGCTTGTCGTGCTGACTGACAAACAAGCGCCCGAAGTCGCGCTCAATGTGTTTTTTCGCGTCGGGCTTGTTGATGAAGGCGGAGCATCAGGCATTCGCTCGTTGCTCGCCCGGTCGTGGATCGGCGAGGCCGAATTTCGCAGCGCCCCGCTTCTTTTTTCCGATATAAGGCGGTTCGGCGGCGGCATTGGAACCGATGTCGGCGACGATTGGACGGAAATTTGGAGCGTCGGTTCATCTGCCCCTGACCGAGTGCGGGCGCAAATGCAAACCGTTTTAACCAATTTGGTCGCCCGCCCTGTGTTTCCCACGCAAAATGTCGATGCCGCCAAACGCGAGCAGCAGCGCGCCCTTTTACTCGCCGAAGACGATTTATGGACGCGCGTTACTAATGAATTGCGAAGCCGCGCATGGGAAGTGAGCGCAAGTTCGCGCTCCGCTTTGGGCGAAGCGCAAACCGTTGACCGAATCAAACCCGCGCAACTTGCCACGTTTTACCAAACCTATTTCCGGCCCGACCGTGCCGTCGTTGTGGTCGCGGGTGATATTGATTTCGAGACAGCAAAACAGCGCGTTTCCGCCAGTTTAGGCGCGGGCGGCTGGCAGCAAATCGGCAGTCGTTCCCCGAAACCCAAACCGCTCGTGCAAGACCGGATTGCGCCCAATCTGCGAACGCGCCTCGTGACGCGCCGCGCCCCGGCAACCCTCGTTGCGGTTGGTCTGCTCGCGCCGGGAACGGAAACGGGCCGCTCGGATTGGACGACGCTGCTTCTCGTCGATGCGATTTTAGGGCAGGGCAAATCGTCGCGCTTGTTCGCCCTCCGCGACGTGGACGCGCAAGCCTACGACGTGCGAACGCGCCTCATCGCGGGCCGGGCGCAAAGTTTGTGGGGCGTCTTCGCCATCGGCGACGCGCCGCAAACGGAAACCGTGGAAAAGATAAACGCCGTTTTGGACGCATGGAAAAGCGGCGAAAAACCGGCGACCACGGTTGAACTGGAGCGGGCCAAGCAACTCCTTTTAACGCGCCACTTAAGCGACCGCCAGCGATTGCGCGACCGGGCGTGGGGTTTGGGCTGGGCCGAAACGATGGGCTTGACGGCGGAATGGGAAATGGCGTTCGCCACCCGCCTGCAAGCCGTCACGCTCGAGGACGTAAACCGCGTCGCCCACACACTTTTGAGCGGCAGCCGCGCCGTCGTGCAAAGTTTGGGGCCAGCAGCGGGTTAGTACTGAACTCTAAGCACATGTGTTGGTGACGTGGGTTTTAACCCATGTTGTTGACCGATGCAAGTTTGTTACGCCCCTTCGGAAACGCCTTTGCCGGGTGGTTGCTTGAGTTGTTTTTTCGCAGTTTCGGCGTCCGGGTAGTTTTTGCGGATTACGAGGGCGCGGTTGAATTCCAGCCGTGCGTCGTCGATTTGGCCCATTTGCCCATACACGACGCCCAAATGATAGTGCGTTTCCGCCATGTTCGCGCCATCGTCGGCGGCTTCACGCAAAACGCGCCGCGCGCCGGGGAAATCGCCGGTTTTGAATAGCGCCCAGCCATAGGAATCCAGTATCGCGGCGACACCCGGCGCTTTGTCCACCGCTGCCCGCGTCAACTGAACGGCCTCTTTGAACTCGTCGCGGCTCGTTCCTTTGTCGGCGAGTGTGTAGCCCAATGCGTTCAAAACGAGCGGACTATCCGGCGCTAATCGATACGCTTCGCGGAGTGCGGTAAAGGCGCGCGGGATATTTTTATCGTCGTCCGTGTAGTACTGACTGACGGAAACATATTGGGAAACTGCCTCCGCCATCTGCGTTTCGCTCGCGGTTTTGCTTGTTTTACCGACCGTCGCCATAATCGCTTCGGCTTGCTGCGCGGCCTGCGCCGAGACGCGCGCCTCACTTGCGGTATCGCCCGCTTTTTTGTAGGCGTCGGCAAGCGTGGCTGTCAGCAAGATTTCCGAAGCGTTTTTTTTGTTCTGTGCCGCTTCGGAAAGCAGGCGCACCGCCTCGGCGGGATGCCCGCGCTCAATGAGTTCGCGGCCCACGATGGCATAGGCCTCGCCGCTGCCACCCAGCATTTGCACGGCGGCGCGGATGGCGGTATCGGCGGAGCGTCGGTCGCCGTTTTCGGCCTGCCCATCAAGCGACAAAACCGCGTAATTGAGGCTCCGGTCGGCTTCCTGCTGCGCGTCTTCCGGCGATATTCCCAAGCCGCTCGGCGACAAAGCGCATCCACTTCCCAAACCACCCAACAGGAGCAGGACGCACGGTAAAGCGAGAGCGGCCCAAACGCGGCGAGAAACAAAGCGCAAAGGAGACGGCAAGCGGAGCATATCCACGTTATACCCCGGCAGCCGGGGCCGTGCCGCCGCGTAAAACCTGCGCGAGGAGTTCGTCTTCGCGGCTTACGCCAACCAATCCTGTTTTTTGTAAGAACGCGGTTTCCAAATCCATTGCGCCGCCATTCGTCAAATCGGCGGGCGTGCCCAAATAGATGAGTTTGCCTTTGTGCATGATGCCGATGCGGTCGCACAGCGATTGCGCGACATCCAAAACGTGCGTGGACAAAAACACCGCCGCGCCGTGCCGTGCGCTTTCCCGCAGCACCGTTTGTAAAAGGCGCGTCCCTTTGGGATCGAGGCCCACCGTGGGTTCGTCCAGAAACAAAACGCGCGGGTTATGCAAGAGTGCCCCCGCGAGCGCGATTTTTTGCCGCATTCCCCGCGAATAGCCGCCAATCGGCGCGTTCTGCTTGCCGGACAAATCGAACAGTTCCAGCAAATCTCCAATACGATTTTCGCGCTCTTTGTTTGCGGGAACGCTCCACAAATCGCCAACGAAATCCATAAATTCGCGGCCCGTCAGTTTGTCGTAAAGTGGTGGATTGTCGGGAATATATCCCAATATTTGCTTCGCGGCTTGCCCGTTTCGGGCTACGTCTTCGCCATTCAAAAACGCCCGCCCAGATGTCGGCGCGATGAGGCCGGTGAGCATTTTGATCGTCGTGGTTTTGCCCGCGCCGTTTTCGCCCAAAAAGCCGAACACTTCGCCGCCGTGTATCTGAAAACTCACGTCGTCTACGGCAGGCGGACGGGCGGCGTTTTCTCGGTCGCCGCCTGCGTCATACCGCTTCGTCAGATTTTGCGCGACAATGAGCGGCGCGGATTGATTTGCTGGCGACGAAATCGGTTCCATAGGGATCGACTATTGTCCACCGCGCATTTTGCCAGCCGCAGGCTCGCCGTAGCGTTCGCCGGTATTCGCGGGCGGGCCAGATTGGTTTTGTCCGCTTGCGCCGCCTTTGCTGTCGTTTTGGCCTTTGCCGTTTTGCGGCCCATTCGCATTCTCGTGGCTTTTGCGATGGCCGCCTTTGCTGTCCGAACCGCCACTGCTTTGCCACCCGCCCGCCTTGCTGCCGCCGCCCTGCTCGCCTTCTTTTTTGGGAATGACGGGCTTGACGGTCGCGCCGACTTGCGCCTGATCACTGGGGTTAATTACTACGCGGTCACGTTCGGTCAGGCCGCGCGTGATTTCGAGTTCCGTGCCATAGTCGCGGCCCACTTCAACCGGGCGCATTTCCACTTTGTTACTTTGCCCGACGACGGCAACTTGAACGCCCTCTGCATTGTTTATCAAGGTGGACGACGGAACCACGAGCGGCGGGGCGGCGCGCGGGCTTTCAAACACGACTTGGGCAAACATACCCGGCATCAATGTTTTGCTTTTGTTGCTAATCTGAATTTCGGCTAAAAGGGTGCGCGTCGCCGGGTCAAGGGCGCGGGCCGTGCGCGTCACACGGCCCCGAAACGTCGCGTTGGGGAACTCACGCACAACAAGGCGCGTCGCCACCCCGACGCGCAAGACCGAAGCGTAGGTTTGCGGAACGTTCACTTGAATGCGCAGCACATCCAAGCGGGCGATTCGGAATAAACTTTGACCGGGCGAAATAACCGCTCCGCCGACTCCGCTTGCGCTGCCGCCCCCGGCCCCGAACGGCGAACGCGGTTGGGCGGAGACGCTCGTACTGCCGCCCGCAACCGGCGCGCCGGATACGCCGCCCCGCCCCTGCGCATTGCTGCGGGCCGCGCCGCCGCTTGACGATCCGCCGACCGTGCCCTGCCCGAGCGACGCGCCGCCTGACGATCCCGCGCCGCCGGAAGCGTCGCCTGCGGTCGAGGACGAACCGCCGGTTGCGCTGTCCCCTGCACTGCCATACGCGCCGCGCTGCGAGCCGCCCGCCGAGGCTCCGCTGCCGGAACCACTCGTACTGCCGCCCGCGCCGCCCCCGCTGGTTCCACCGCCCACGGACGATCCGCCCCCTCCGCCGCCATCCGCACCGCCGCCAATCAGTGCCCCTTCATCAATGGTGCGGGCCGTGATTACGCCCGCGAACGGTGCGCGCACCTTTTGAAAGCCACGTAAAATTCGGAAACGGTCGAGGTTCGCCTGCGAGGCCCGCGTCGCCGCCTGCGCCGCGCCGACATTGGCCTGCGCCGACCGAAGCGAGGCTTGATACGCAGCAATGTCGGACGCGCTCGCCCGAACGCTTGCGTCGAGGGCGGCGACATTGGCGACATTATTATTGTATGCCGCTTGTTTTTCGTCGGCGGCCTGCTGCGAAACCGCGCCTTCTTTGACTAAAGCATCCCAGCGCTCCCACGTCACGCGGGCCAAGTTCAAATCTGCGACCGCCTGCGTGCGCTGCGATCTTTGCCGGTCGGCGTTTTGCCGCGATTGGGCGAGGCTTGCGAACGCGCGGGCCTCTTCGGCCCGCTGCTGAATTACGGCGGCCTGCGCTTGGGCGAGTTGCGCACGGGCCTGATCTTCCTGCGCATCTACTTCGGGTGCGTCGATTTCGGCTAAGACTTGGCCTTCGCGCACGTTGTCGCCCAAGTCCACGAGCCAGCGGCGGACATAACCGCTCGTGCGAGCCGAAATATCACTTTCCTGCACGGCTTCCATGTTGCCCGGCAACTGTAAACTCGTTTGGGTCGCGCCGCGCTTGGGGTAGACAATCGGAACATCGGGCGTGCCGGTTTGCGATTGCTCTTTGGTCTGCTCGCTTAGCTTAGGCTTGGCGCGCAAACGTGGAATAATCCCGACCGCAAGCAGTATGACACAGGCCACTGCGACGCCAATCACAACCCACCAGAACTTGCCTTTTTTGCCGCCTTTGTCATCGCTTGGCTTTTGGTCATTTTTCGCTTTTTGCTCGCCGCTTGGTTTGTCGAACGTCTCGCTTTGCTTCGTGTCGCCGGGCCAGGCGTTTATCGCACCCGTTTGTTTGTCGTCGCTGTTCGGCGCGTTTTGGTTTTCAGGCGACGGCGCGTTTTTGCGCGGCGCGGGCGTGCCGTCGGGAAGCAAAGGGCCGGGCAAATTCTCCGTGGTCGAAGGCATCTAAAAGGTCAAGTCTTTCTGTAAAAACAAAGTTTGTACGGAGCGGCTACTTGGCGTGCTGTCCGTCGCCGTTTTTGTTGGCGCGGCGGTCGCTGTTGTTATTCCCATTGGTACTGTTACCGTCGTTGCTCGTGCGCTGAAAACGCAAAGCGGTTGCGGGCAAGGATTGGGAAGTGGAGACGGCTTCGGGCCAGCCGCCGTTGTCACCCGGCACGGCCTTTCCAGAATTTCCGTTTCGGTGTCTGTCGCCGTTTCGCTGACCATCGCCGTTTTTGCCGTCGCCATTTTTGTGGTCTTTGTCGTCGCCGTTCTCGCCTTCGGTTTCGTCTTTCGGGAGACTTTCGGGCGGCAAGGACGGGTCGAACGGTAAACCGTGGTCGCGCTCATATTCGGCCTCTTCGCGTTCCTCTTGCGCAAACGCGCCCTCGGGTTCCGCCCGCCGCATGACGGAATACGCGACCGGCACGAAAAACAGCGTCGTGAACGTCGCTACAAGGAGCGCGCCGATAACGGCCCGGCCCAGCGGGGCATTTTGCTCACCACCTTCGGATAGGGCAAGCGCCATCGGGAGCATGCCGATCATCATAGCGATTGCCGTCATCAGCACGGGCCGCAGGCGCGTAAACCCGGCTTCAAGCGCGGCCTCAACCGCGTTTTTGCCCAGCGCACGCTGTTCGTTGGCGAACGTAACAACCAAAATGGAGTTTGCGGTCGCCACCCCGATACCCATAATCATGCCCATCATGGCGGGAACCGAAAGCGTCGTTCCCGTGGCGAACAGCATCCATAAAATACCGGCAAACGCGCCGGGCAAAGCCGTAATAATAATGAGCGGGTCAATCCACGATTGGAAGTTGACCGCCATCAAGGCGTACACCAAAACAACCGCGAAAACCAGCCCTAAGCCCAGCCCCAAAAACGAGGCGTTCATGCTTTCGACCTGCCCTTTGATGGTGACGGTCGTGCCTTTAGGCGGTTTGTTCTTGGCAACAATCGCGGCGATTTCTTTGCTGACGCCGCCCAAATCGCGGTTCGCAACGCTCGCGTACACATCGTACACGGGCTGCACATTGTAGTGGTTCACATTGGCAGGCGATTCGCTGCGGCTGACGGTCGCAAGGTTCCCCAAAATCTGCGGCTGTCGGTCAGTTCCCGCGCTACCTGCCGTAGAGCCGGGCACAATGGGCGTTTGCAGCAAAGCGTCCAGCGTGTTGATGCGGTATTGCGGCGTTTGCACCGTAATCGAATACGAAACGCCGTTTTGCGGATTGAGCCAAAAGTTCGGCGCGGTTTGACCCGACCCCGAAAGCGAAATCAACAAACTGCTGGCGACATCGCGTTGCGTCAAGCCGATTTGACTTGCCCGCGTTCGATCCACCGTCAAGCGCACATCGGGCACATTCGTGACTTGATGGACGTGCACATCCACCGCGCCGGGCACGGCGGAAACCGACTTGGCGATTTTTTGCGCTAAGGCCAAGTTATCGGTGCTATTCTTGTTCGGCCCGGAAATCTGAATATCAATTGGCGACGGCAAGCCAAAGTTGAGAATTTGCCCGACAATATCGGCGGGCTGAAAAAAGAAGGTCGCTTCGGGAAAATCACGATTGAGTTTGGCCCGCAACTGATCCACATATAAGCGTGTCGGTTTATGTTTTCCCTCGTGGAGAGCGACCAGAATCTCGCCGTCCGACGGGCCAATCGTCGCCGAATCGCTAAACGCCAAGTTCACACCGCCAACCGGAATGCCGATGTTGTCGAGAATAAGTTCGAGTTCACTTGGGGGAACCGTTTCTCGAATTGAGGCTTCCACACGGGCAAAAAGCCGCTCGGTTTCTTCGATGCGCGTACCGGGTTTGGCGCGAACGTGCAGACGAATTTGTCCGGCGTCCACTTGGGGGAAAAAGTCGCGGCCCAAAAACGGCAGCAAAATCATCGAAAGGCTGACAAATGTGATGAACAGGAAAAACACGGGCTTGCGATGATTGAGCGCCCATTCCAAATCGTTTTTGTAGCGGTCACGGAGAGCGTCGAATTTCTTCTCAAATTTCTTATGGAACCGCCAAATAAAGTCGCCTTGCTGTTTTTTCTTTTTGCCGTCGCCCGCTTCGCCTTCGTCCCCTTCATCTTCGCGGTACAGTTCCTGCTCGTCGCGGAGCAGATACATAACCATCGTAGGAATGAGCGTCCGGGACAGCACATAGGAGGCGAGCATCGCAAAAGCGACGGCCATAGCCAGCGGCGTAAACAAACTTTTCGCCGCGCCCGCGATAAAGGCAACCGGCACGAAAACGATACAAATCGAAAGCGTGGAAACGAGCGCGGGCACGGCGATTTCCTGCGCCCCGTCCAAAATGGCTTTGCGGATGGGCTTTTTCTGCGCCATGTTCCGGTGGATGTTTTCGATCTCCACCGTCGCATCGTCCACCAAAATACCGACTGCGAGCGCCAAACCGCCCAGCGTCATGATGTTGATGGTTTGGCCCAGCGCGGCAAGGACAAGGAGGCTGCACAGAATCGACAGCGGAATGGAAATCGTGACGATTAAAGTAGAACGCCACGACCCCAAAAACAGCAAAATCATCAAGGCCGTCAAACAGGCGGCGATTGCGCCTTCGAGCACGACGCCGTGGATGGAGGCGCGCACGAAAACGGATTGGTCGAACAGCGTGTCGATTTTGAGTTCGGGCGGTAGTCCCGCCTGTACGCCGGGAAGCGCGGCTTTCACGCGGTTAATGACGTCAAGCGTGGAGGCGTTGCCGTTTTTCAAAATCGTGATCAGTGACGACCGACCGCCGTTTGCGCGGACGATGTTTTGCTGCACGGCGAACCCGTCACGGACTTGGGCCACATCGCGGATATAAATGGTCGTATTGCCGACCTGCTTAATAGGCAAATCATTCAAGGCGTCCACGACATCGGGGCTGCTGTTCAAAAGAACGTTGTATTCGGTCGGGCCGATTTTCGCCGTACCCGCCGGGAGAATTAAGTTCTGCGCGTTGATGGCATTGCTGACATCCTGCGGCGACAAGCCCCGCGCATATAAGGCTTGCGGGTCAATATCCACCAAAATGCCGCGCGGTTTGCCCCCATACGGGAGCGGAATTTGCGCGCCTCGGACAGTGGCAAGCGGCGTGCGGATAAAGTTCGTGGAATAGTCAAACAGCGATTGTTCGGGAATGGTATCCGAATGCACGGTCGCCTGCAAAATCGGGACGTTGGAGGCCGAATAGCGCACAATCAGCGGCGCGGTCGCGCCGGGCGGCAGGGCGCGCAAAATGCTTTGACTGCTCGCGGTAATCTGCGCGACAGCCGATTCCACATTCGCGCCGGGCTGAAAATACACCTTGATTACCGCAACCCCACTCATCGACTGGGATTCGATATGCTCCAGATCGTTGACGGTCGTGGTAAAAGCGCGCTCCGACGGCGTAACCATGCGCCGCTCCATTTCGCGCGGCGGCAAACCGGTATACGACCAAATCACCGACACGATGGGAATGTCCACGTTTGGCAAAATATCGGTGGGCATCCGCAAAATCGTCACGACCCCGGCAATGAGAATCAGCATTGCGGCGACAACGAACGTGTACGGGCGGGCAAGCGCGAGGCGAACAATCCACATAAGTGGCGAAGCGGCTTTCTATCGAAAACAAACAGGCGAGCAAAACAACGAGGAAGCCAAACGCAACGCTGCGGCAGCACGCTTTCGCGGGCGACGTGTTTTAGACGCGCCGCGCCGAAGGCGGGTTCATTGGTTTATG
Source organism: uncultured Armatimonadaceae bacterium (assembly GCA_964241985.1). Classification (GTDB taxonomy): domain Bacteria; phylum Armatimonadota; class Armatimonadia; order Armatimonadales; family Armatimonadaceae; genus CAXTBP01. Next base: position 15,775 of record CAXTBP010000088.1, read on the forward strand.
ATACCCCGCACCGCTAAGTCTTACGCGGAAGGCGCGCGGCGCGTTACCGTCATCATGACGCCGTTTTTGGGCCGGAGTGTGAACAGCGGTTCGGGCACGATGCTTTGCCCGGGAACGAGCGCGAACCGGGCCGTTTGCAAAACGCGGGCAAGGAGCAAATGCCCTTGCAACAGAGCCAAGTGCCCGCCGACGCACACATGGGGGCCGCCCCCAAACGGAAAATAGGCGTAGCGCGGCAGCGATTTTTCCCATGAGGGATTTTTCCAGCGGTCGGGTCGGAACGCGAGCGGGTCAACAAATTCGGGCCGCGTGCGATGCTGCACATATGGGCTTGCAAAAAACACCGTGCCTTTGGCAAACGCATTTTCGCCCAATTGGACGGGTTTCAGCGATTGCCGCGCGACGATATACACGGGCGGATACAAACGCAGGGCTTCTTTATAAATGCGCAATGTCAGCGGCAAAAGCGCAAGACTTGCCGCCGTTGGCATTTGTCCGTTAAGTGCCCCATCCACTTCGCTTTGCACGGATTGATAAATTTCGGTGTGCGTAGCGAGCAAATACACGGCCCATGTTAGCGCAACGGCGACGGTTTCCAAGCCCGCCAAAAACAAGGTCATGGCTTCGTCGGTGACATCGCGGTCGGATAAATCGCCGCCGAGCAAAACGTCCAGCAAATCGCCCTCGGTTTCGCGGCCCAATGCGCAGGCTTTGCGGCGGGCGCAAATGCGGGCGTTGACGGCCTGTTTAATGTACAAAAGCGCGGGCGCGACAACCGGCAGTTTGGCATACGCGCGAACCGGGGCGCGCAGTCCATCGACGGCGTAGTTCATCAAAACCACGAGCGACTGCGCGATACGCCGCGAACTGCCGCTGAAATCTTCGGAAAGCAGCATTTCGCCCATCGCGCCCATCGTCATGTTGAGGAACGACTGCCCCATTTCCACGGTTTGCCCGTCGCGCCAACGGTCGATTTCGCGGTCGGCGTGCGTCAAAACGAGGGGCGCATAATCGCCGACTTTTTTGTGCGCGAAAGCGTGACCAACCAGTTTGCGCCGCTCGCGGTTCGCCTGCCCCAAACTCGTCAGCAAGCCTTGTCCAAGCAAAGGCCGCGCGTTGACCGATAAAATCGGCCCCTTGCGAAACGCCCCGTCCTGCGTCACGAGCAAATCGTGAATCAGCGCGTGATCGTTAACCAAAACCGCGTTTTGGTTCCAGTAGCGAATGCGCGCAATAGGTTCATGGGCGGCAGCGTCAAAAGGAGCAAGGGCGTCGTAGGCGGGCATAGGGTTGGTTTAAGCGCAAAGCCTTTTGTTGAGAGGATACGCCCCTTTTATTGAACGGTTTAATCAGGGCTTCCGCAATCGGGATTTCCCCCGATTTGCAATTTGTTCAGGGCCGAATGCGGTCAACGGCGGCCCGGTAAAACAGGGTTTGCTGCGCCCAGCCAGCGTGCGTCCCGAACGTGTCGTGAAAGGCTTGCGTCGCACGGGCGTAGTTTGCGGGCGTGAGCGATTTTCCGGCAAGGTCGGGTGCGTACCGTGCTTGGGCGACGCGCCAAATATGCACATCTACGGGCACGGCCCCGTCTTTGTCGAGGGCGAACAAGCACACGCAGTCGGCGATTTTTTCACCCACGCCCCAAAACGCCATCAATTCCTGCTTGGCTTCCGCGTGCGTCGCCTGATTGCGCAAGGCCGCTAAATGGTTTGGGGGAAGTTCCGCCAAAACGCGGGCGGCGTTTGCGACGCGCTTGGCCCGAAAACCCAGTCCGGCGGCTTTCAAATCGGTTTCGGTCGCACCCGATAACGACGAGGCTCTGGGAAAGGCCGTAAGGCCACTATCCCCTATCGGTGTGCCCCATCGCGCGGCGACGGCTCGAAGCATTCCGCTAATGCGCGCGATCGGAGCAACGGAGGCGCACAAAAACGAGAAAAAACATTCGTCGGGGTCTTGGCGCACGATCCGCACGCCCGGCTGCGCGGCCCACGCCCGCGCGAACAGTTCATCGTCGCACCACGCACGGGCAAGCGCGGGCAAATCAACCTCGCCGAGCCGTAAAAACGAAGTAATGGCGTTGTGCGCTTCCGTTTCGCTCGCACCGCTCGCGTTCCACAAAATTGCGCCGTCTGGTTCTTGCTGCAAAAGCACAATCCGCGTCCCGACGGCCCCACTCCACTGCCCCGTTTCGCTCGCCGTCCAGCGGAACGCCTGCCCACTGCGAAGGGTCGCGCCCAAATCTAAATCGTCAAGCGTCACATCGTCAATACGGCCCGAAAAAAGCGGAGGCAAAATCACAACCGATTGTACCACTGACGGTATCGCCGCACTTTGAACTGCGGCGCAGCCGCCGCGACGCTTTCGTTTCTATGGGATGCGGTACAAAAATCGTGCGTCCGTCGAAACAGCCGTAGCGTCGTCTTCGGACAAATACAGCCATTGAAATGGAATAAGCGCATTTTCTGGGCCGACGAAAACGCCTTTGATTTGGCCGTTGTGCTGCAAAAGCAGGTGAGCGCCCGTGCCGCCGTTTTTCACTTTTTTCCCATCTATGTAACAAACAATAATTTCCAAATGAAAACTGTTGCCGGAAGGGTTGCGTTCCATCCTGCTTCCGTAAACGCCCGCGAGCCGCGTCCGAAAAGTCACACGCCCTTTTTCATTGAGCGCAACGATTTCTGTGACCACGTCGGCCCCACCTTCCAGTGGCGACGAAAAAACAACAACGGTGCTTGTCCCGTTTCGCGTTGAGGCTGCGCCCCGTGGAATAAGGTACTCGTCTTTTCTTTCCGCGATTTCCGACAGTTCACACTGCCAGCGTAGTCCTTTCCGGGCATCGAACTGAGCCAGCAAGTCGCCTTTGTTGTGGCTGATACGCGCGAGGCCGTACCGCTCTATGCCGCAATAGTCGAAGTCGTGTAATACTCCAGCTCGCAGCGGGTCGGGCACGTTCCAATGCCACACGACTTCATCGCGCGTTAGTTCGCCCTGCGGCCCGCCGTCCTTAGGATGGATAAAACGCTTGGTAACCCCCTCAACCGCGAATGCGCCGCGGGGGAGCTGAATACCGCTTTCCGGGTCAAAGCCAACCGGGCCACCACGAAAATACCGCAGCGTAGGAAAGGGATACTCCTTCGCGTATTTCTCAGCAGCAGTTGCCGTTTGCTTTCCGTTGTTGTCCTTTGCGGGCGAACGTTTGGGCCGATCTACTGCTGCAAGCAGCGTATTGACGTTGACGCCGGTTTGGGCGGGCGCAATGCACGGCACACTTGCCCACGGCATATCCACCAAAACTGCCGCATCTTGCGCCAGTTTGGGAATCACGACGGCAGCGGACGGAGCGACATTTTTAACGGATGGGTCAGCGGTTTGTGCCCACGCTTGCACACTTTGCCGCAGTCCAATCAGGAGCGCAGCCACGATATACGGCAAAATGGTTGTTTTTTTCATATTTCTCTATTTCGGAATATGCGCTGCGCTGGGCGCATTGTAGCGGTGCATCGGCGTGTGGGTACACTTTAGGTGCGGAAATTGGAATAGCGCCGCGCTGTTCCACAAGTAGGATGCGCTTTCCATGATTTCGCTTCATTCGCCCCCACCACCCGTCGCCGAGCTGCCCGCCGATTTACCCAATCCCCTTGTTTTTCCGAATGGCAAAGCCGTAACCTCGTCGCAGGAATGGCAACAGAAACGGCGAGCCGAAATTCTGCACCTATTTGAAACGCAGGTCTACGGGCGCGCTCCCGTCGTTCGACTCGACCAGTTAGCCTTTCACACGGATTCGGTGACGCCCGGCTTGATGCACGGCGCGGCAATTCGGCATCACGTCACGCTCACGATTACCGGAAACGGCGGGCGCAAACACTCGGCCCGGTTTTTATTGTTTTTGCCCGCCCGCGCCGCGCGCCCGGTTCCCACGTTCGTTTTCATCTGCAACCGGCCTGCCGACCAGATTGACGCCGACCGCAAAACGTTGTCGCCGTTTTGGCCCGCCGAAACCTTGATCGCGCGCGGGTTTGCCGCTGCCGCGTTTCAAGTGGACACGTTCGATCCCGACGACACCAACGGCTACGAGCGCGGCGTTCGCGCCGCGCTGGACACAAAGCGCGCTCCCGACGCTTGGGGAAGCATCGCCGCGTGGGCGTGGGGCGCAAGCCGCGTGATGGATTATCTGCAAACCGTGCCCGAAATAGACACAAAGCGGGTCGGCGTGGTTGGGCATTCGCGCGGCGGAAAAGCGGCCCTCTGGTGCGGCGCGACCGACGAACGCTTCGCGCTCACTGTGAGCAATTGCTCCGGCTGCACGGGAGCCGCGCTTGCTCGCGGGAAAACCGGGGAGCGCGTTGCCGACATCAACAAGAAATTCCCCTACTGGTTCTGCGAAAACTATAAGCGCTACAACGGGCGCGAAGCCGATCTGCCGATTGACCAGCACGAACTTTTGGCGCTTATCGCCCCGCGTCGCGTGTACGTCACGAGCGCGACCGAAGACACGTGGGCCGACCCGAAAAGCGAGTTTTTATCGTGCGTCGCTGCAAGCCCCGTTTTTCGCCTGTTCCATCGGGATGGCGTAAAACAAACAAGAATGCCGGCGCCGGGAACCCCATTACAAACCGGCAGCATCGCCTACCATTTACGCACGGGCAAACACGACCTAACCCTTTATGATTGGACGCAGTTCATGAACTACGCGACCCCGACGCCGCGATAAAGGCCCAGAGCAACGACCTTCACGGTTCGTCACTGTGAAGGTCGTTGCTTCGTTATTTGCGCTTTCTGCCCCGACTATTTTGCAGGTTGTCGGCGACGCGAGCGCAAACGGCGCACGCCCACCAAACCGAAACCGGCAAATCCAATCAGACCAAGCGACGAGGGTTCCGGGGTGTCAAGCGCACTGAGACGATAGCCGATCACATCAAAAAGGCGTCTATCGTTGTCGGAGATACTAAGCAATTCGCCGGGGGCCGCCGTCGGATCCATAATACCGAGGCCCAGATTGTCTTTCCAATGGCTTGCCTGTCTTCCATCGCCATAGGTCACGCCCGTGGAAAACAATGCAATGCTGCTTGCCCCTCTGTCCAACGAAAAGTATTTATCTCTTCTATCGGCGGTGAAATCAATCGCGTTGCCGATGTTCCGGCTATCCGAAGAAAAACGGAAGGTATCCATCGAGGTAACGAAGTAATCGTCCGACGCATACTGATTGGTGAAGAAGTCCAAATTATCTACGCCACTAATAAAGCCAAGCGAGTGTCCGATTTCATGCGTTGCAATCCCAACGAAGTCGTACTGCCCGGCGGTGATTCCATCGTCCGGGTCGAAATCAAATTGCGAGCGAAAATTGGAACTAAACGTGAGCGATGCGTCGGATGCGGCTTCATTTGCCCCCAACAAACCTACCGCCTTAGCATTGGCGTTGGTCATAATA
>CAXTBP010000089.1:0-21072 GCA_964241985.1 uncultured Armatimonadaceae bacterium
AGGACGATAGGCCCTTTCACGCTTGCGTGAAATAAGGACAACCAGACGTGGGTTTCAACCCATGTCGCAAAATTGCCTCTTCGCCCGTCACGGGGCCGGGATTTACCAGTTCAACTTAGCCGGAAAATACTCGGCGATTAACTCTTCGTAAAACGGGCGCAGTTTCTCGACGCTCGGTTTTTCGGGCGTTTTGGAATACAAATCGTACGGGTTGAACGTTTTGACGGCGGTTGCGAACAACTTCTTGTCGGTTTCGTTCATCAGGTTTTGGTACGCGCCTTCGCTATGGGCGGCATAAAACGAATGGTAGCGGATCATGTACAAGGCGTCGATGGGCAGATAGTTCTTAACGACGTGATACAGATATTCGTCGTGCCCCCACGATAGATTTACCTTGTCTAAACCGCCGTTTTCTTCGTACACTCCGTTCGACGTTTGATAGAGCGGATTGTGGAAATCGGGATTGTTGGCGAAAAATTCGGGAAAGACGACCTTATCGCTGTATTGACAGCCGACCGGGAACGTATCGCCGACCACGGCCCATTGCGGCTCGCCCCACAGGCACAAAATTTTGCCCAAGTCGTGAATCAGGCCGGTCAAAATTAGCCAGCGCGGATGCCCATCGGCGCGAATGGACTCCGCCGTTTGCAGCAAGTGTTCGATTTGCGTCAAGTCGGTGTCCGGGTCGCTGTCGTCCACGAGCGTGTTCAGGTATTCCATCGCTTCCCAAATGCCCATCGTGCGTTTATCGAGCGTTAGATACTGCGCCCGCTTCGCCCGCACGAAGTCGCAGGTTTGGTGCGTGTGATTGAGCCGGTAAAACTCCTTGACGCTCGGGCGCGCTTCGGCCCGATAGTCGCGGTACACGTGCGGGGTGTCCTCGGTGTTTTTCGCTTCGTCTTCGAGGTAGCGGGCCTGCAAAAATTCTTCCCATTCGTCCATATCGCCGAGCGGCTGGAAATCGGGGTCGGTTTTTGTATTCGTTTGCGTCGTTGCGGGCATGGTTTTCAAGCGTTCTTTGTTGATTGTTCGGCGAAACCGGTCGCTTTTTGGCGTGAGCGACCGGCCCAGCGGCATTTTAGAAAAGGCGTGGTGAAATTACGGAATCGGGTGCGTGGACAAGTCCCATTTGTTGGAAATCGTCCACATGGAAAACGAACCGTCCGATTTGAACGTTTGCGACAATTTTTGCCATTTGACGTGCCCGTCGCAAAAAAGGTAGTTCGCGCCGCCCGTATGGCGCTTGTCGTCCAAATTGCTGTGCGAATAGCCGGAAATGCCGTCGATACGTTCCCACGGGGGCTTGCTCGCACCAGTCGAGGGGTTGGTGAAGTCGGTCGCGTTACGCTGCGTGCTGCCGTAGCCCCACTGCACGACGTTGCTGTCGTTGTCGATAGGGTATACCGTGGTTTGGCTGTAAGCGATGGCGATTTCGCCCAGCATCACGGTTGAGGCGGTGTTCACAAATTGCGCCAGCGGGCGGAACGAGGCCGGATCGGCGGAATTCTTTTTCGGGCCGACGCCAAACCGTGCGTCGCGGGTTCCGACCGCCCATTCGGAAAAACCGTACGACATCGTGACTTCGGGCTGGCTTGCGGTTTGCCCCAAACGAACCCCGATAATCTGGCTGGGGCAGACGGCGATTTTGGACATCGCTTTGTTCGTTCCCTGTTCCTTGTTGGACGCGCCGATGATTTTCTGGTTCTCGATATAGGGCTGCGTGACAGACACCCAGTTCACGTCGTTGCCGTCCTGCTCGCCGCCGTATTGCTGCGATGGGAGCGTGTCGTCATAGTCGGTCGCGTACGCCATAAAGCCCGTGCCCCATTGGCGCATATTGGACAAGCACGCGGTTTGCCGGGCCTTTTCGCGGGCCTGCGCGAACACAGGAAAGAGAATGGAAGCGAGAATCGCAATAATGGCGATGACGACAAGCAACTCGATCAACGTGAACGCGGTAATTTTGCGCGGCGGCGCGGTACGCCAAACAGAACGGCGGCACTGCGCGTTGGAGGCGGAGAACATAGGACTTTCCTCGTTTCGGAAGGAGCGATGGATTTAGTTTACCTTTATAACAAACCAAATTGGTTTAAGCGAATGTTAAATCACGAAAAAAAGGCCGCTTTTACGCGGCCTTTTTTAACCACAAGAGCGCGGCATTACGGGGCAGGCGCGTAGGCGGCATCGCAAATGAGGGCTAAGCGATGGGCGGCAAGGAGGGCGCGCTGGTGCGACACGCGCACGGCTTCTTTGCGATAGTCGCCGCTGGGCTGCGGCACGGGGGCGTCGCTGTCGGGGTCGCCGAACGTGTACACGAACTCCTGCGCTTCGCGGTAACTTTCCTTGATCCACTCGTTTTCGTCGAGGTTGTTTTGCGTTTGCGGATCGTAGCCCTGCATCAGGCGTGGGGCCTCGGTATTGATGGTTGCAATCGTCGCGTTGAGGGCGTCCCATCCGTTTTGCAGCGTGTTGTAGCGTTTCGGGTCGGGGCCGTCGCCAAGTAAACTGTCCCAAAAGCCGTGCAGGTTTTTGGGCGTGGTGGACGCGCCGTCGTTTTGGAATTTGATGGCGTTGCCGCCGCCGTCGCCGGTCGGGCGCGCGACGGAAAAACGGGAAACGGCGTGAAGCGGCTGATGCACATCGCCCAAAACATGAACCAGCCACGCCAAATAATACGCGCGGTACGAGGCCGGGATAGTTTGCGCGGCGATATTTTTGCGGAACACAGGCAAAGCCGTGACCGCCGATTCGCCGTCTTCTTTATGCTCTTTGCCGTCCATCGTAATCGGAATATCGTAGTAGTGCCAATTATTGTGCGGGTTCAAATCGGGGTACGGCGACGCGCCGTTCGGGCCGGGCGGCGCAGTGGTTCCGTTTGCCGTGCGGGCGACGAATTTAATCGTCAGGCTTTCGTCTTTAGCGTCTTTGATACGGTCGGGCCATGTGGACGAAATCGCAAACACGTACTCGCCGCGTTGGGCGGGCGTCACATTCGCGGGCAGTTCAATGAGCCATCTTTGGTAATCGGGGTGCGCTTGCAGCGTTTTGTCGATGGCGGCTCGTGTGGCGGGCTTCATCTGCCGGTACGCCATCATCGCAATCACGGCATGACCGGAAGCGTACCACGCCGACGCGGGCCGAACCGGCCCAAACGCGGCAAGGCCGAGCGAAAACGCCGCAGTCGCGCTTGCGACAAGGGCGGAGTGTTTAACGCGCGAAAAAGTTAAGTTTGTTTTTTTGAGGGAAGGCATAATTGCATTATAACCCGGCGCGGGCCTAATTCGGGTCGTTCGCCGCCGCCTTTGGCGCGGGCGACGGAGGCGCAACGGGCGGAGCGGACACAACCGCAATAGGATTCTCGAATGCGCTTAGTACCGGCTTGCCGTCGAACTCAGCGGGAACGGGTATTCCGAGCGCGTACAAAGCGGTCGCCGCGCGGTCGTAGGTCGTAACCGGCGCGGCGAGGGAAAATCCTTTTTTGACGCCCGCGCCCCACGCAATCCACGGGATCGTCATGTCTTCGGGCGAGCGGCTGCCGTGCGTCTTGGCGTGGCCGCCGTGGTCGGCGGTCAAAATTACAAGGCTCGTTTTGGCGATACCCGCTTTTTCAATCGCATCACGGACGGTTTTGAGGGCCTCGTCCTCGTCGCCGAACGCTTTAATCTGCGCGGGCGAACCCCAGCCGACCGCGTGCCCGGCCCCGTCCGAATCGGCGAAGTGGATAAAGCACAGGTTCGGTTTTTTCAGTTTGATATACTCGCCCGCCTGCGCCGCAACAATCTTGGCCGAATAATCGGGCAGGGAAAAAGCGTCGAGCGAGCCGGGCAAAAACAGATGCGCGAACTTCTGCTTGCCCACGAACATCGCCGTGACGAGTTTGCGGTCGTATTTTTTGGCGAGCGAAAACATCGTCGGAACGGGAACCAAGCCTTTTTCGGGAACCCACTCGTTCCATGAAATCTTGTGTTTTTCCGGCCCGACGCCCGTCAGCATAGCCGTGTGCGAAACGAGCGTAATGGACGGAAAAATGGTTTGCGCGCCCCACGTTCCGGCCCCGTCCTTCATCATGGAAAAAACGGTGGGCATTTTGCTTTGCTGCATGACGGCGGGCTTGCCGCCATCGAAACTGACCACAAAAACGTGCTCGGCAAGTCGCGGGTTCGCGGATTGCGCCCGAACCGGCGCGACGGTAAACAAGGCAGAGGCGACAGCGCAAACCGAGACGCTCCCGGCAAAACGGCAAAATATACGGCGGTTCATCAAAACAAAATCCTTTGCGCGAAAAACGCGAATAATTACATTCAAATAGACGCGGCAAATCGCCGCGTGGTTCACCTTCCGCCAGTGGTTTGCGCCTTTTGGCCTACGCGCCGGTACAGAAAAAAGGGACTTTCGGCCCATCCCTACGGCCTGCGCTTCGGCTAAGGTAAAAAGGTAAAGCGGAAGGAACCGAAAACTAATGGAACAGCCCTCTCTCAATCAATCGTCGCCCGCATGGCTCGCGTTCGTCAACATCGCGTTTTTTATCGCGCTGGGCTTGATGATCGCCGGAATCCTTTTGCTGCCCGTAAATCTATGGATGCGCGGCTATTTGCTCATGGGGCTGTTTTTCACCGTGTCAGCGACCATCACGCTTTCCAAAACCCTGCGCGATGACCACGAGGCCAAGAAAATCGTCCATCGCATCGGCGAAATCAAAACCGAACGCATGCTCAAAGAGTTCGACTTGAAGGGGTAGCGTGCAAAAAAAGCGCAAAAACGGGTATCACAACACCGTGGGCGGCACGGAGCCGAGCAGCCTGCTTTGTTCGCGGCGTGACCCGTAAAACCCAAACCGCGCCCGGACAATAGAAAGTTCGACTGGGCGTGGAAAACAAGGAGCCGCTTTGCAGCGTCCGTGACATCGACTGGAAAAGCCTGACCGAAGGCAAAACGTTTCGGCCCTCGCCCCAATCGTGGGAAGATGAAGTTTTGTATTTTCTATTGCTTGACCGCTTCAGCGATGGGAACGAAAAGAACGTCAAAAACAACACGGGCGAAACGGAAACGGGACGAAAGACCCCGCTTTTCGCGCTGGGCGATGAGAACAACGCCGTGAACACGCCCGCAAAAGCCGAAAAATGGCGCAACGCCGGAAACGGCTGGGTCGGCGGCAACCTCAAAGGCTTAACCTCGAAAATGGGGTACTTAGAGCGGCTTGGCGTATCCGCCGTTTGGGTCAGTCCGGTTTTCAAGCAAGCTCCGTGGGACAAAGGCTCTTACCACGGCTATGGTATCCAGAACTTTCTGGACATCGACCCGCATTTCGGCACGCCAAACGATTTGCGCGACATGGTGCAAACCGCGCACGAAAAGGAAATTTACGTTATCCTCGATGTGATCGTCAACCATGCCGCCGACGGGTTCGCCTACAACCCCGACCGCTACGAAATCACGGGCGACGATGGGCAAAAGCATTTCGATGTTCACTGGGATGGCAACCCCTACGAAGTAAAAGGTTTCCGCGACCATCGGGGCAAGCCAACGCTCCCGTTCGGCCCGCTCGACACGAACCCCGAAGCCTGCCAATGGCCCGACGCTGGGATTTGGCCCAAAGAACTGCAAACGCCCGACGCATGGACGCGCAAAGGCGAAATGCGGAACTGGGACGAACTGCCCGAATACGAAGAAGGCGACTTTTTCGCCTACAAAGATGTGCATCTGGGCGACTGGGACGGCGACACGTTCAAACCCTCGGACGCTTTGCGCGCCATCACCGACTGCTATAAATACTGGATCGCGTTCGCGGATTTGGACGGACTGCGCTTGGACACCGTCAAGCACATGGGCTGGGGGGCGGTGCATTTTTTCGCCGACGAAATCCATCAATTCGCCAAATCCCTCGGCAAGACCAATTTTTACGTCATCGGTGAAATCACGGGCGGGCGCGTTCATGCTTTTGAAACCCTGCGCGATACGTCGCTCGATGCCGCCCTCGCCTTGAACGAACTGCCGACGCTGTTCCGCGATGTCGTGACCGGAAACGCGGCCCCCAGCGAGATTTTCGACGCCTTTTGCGCCCATTTCGACAACACGCAAAGTGTGCCCGATCCGCTGTGGTGTGGGCGCAGCCTCGTCACATTTTTCGACGACCACGACCAAGTGGGCCGCGACGTAAAGGGCCGCTTCGCATCGCAGTTTGGAACCGACCACGACCGGGCTAACCGCGCCGTGCTTGCCGCCGTCGGTTTGAACCTAACCGTTATGGGCATTCCGTGTTTGTATTACGGCACGGAGCAGGGTTTGAGCGGACACGCGCTCGATGCGTCGGGCGGCGACCGTTACGTACGCGAAAGTTTGTTCGGCGGCGAGTTCGGCACGAAGGGAACGCGCAACCGACATTTTTTCGATGAAACGAACCCGCTGTATCAAGCCATCGCCCGGCTCGTTCAAGTACGCCGCGAACACCCCGCGCTCCGGCAAGGGAATCAGTTCTTGCGCCCCGTTTCCACCGACGGCGAGCAGTTTTTCGATCCCGCGCCAAGCGGAAAGGACAGCTCGTATCGCGGCCTCATCGCATGGTCGCGGCTTTTGGACGGCGAGGACGTCGTGTGCGTACTCAACACGGACGGCGACCACGAGCAAACGGCATGGATAACGCTGGATGCCGAACGCCACGCGCCCGGCGGTCGTCCGCTCAAATGCCTGTTTTCTTGCGACGAGGACGAAAGCGAAACCGAAACCTCCGTTCCCGACGCCAAAAACGGCAGCGCGGTACAAATCACCGTTAAGCCCGGCGGCTTCGTCATTTACGCTTAACGTTTTGGACGGCTTGGGCGCAACCTGCCGCGCCCGCGCCGTGTCCAATCCTGCATGAAGGCAAAAGCGAAAACCGAAATGGCGGCAAAAAGTGCGAACGGTGACGTTTCCGTGCGGCCCCCATCGGACGCATGGGGTCTTATTTTATTGTTGGTGCTTTTTGGCGTTGGGGTGATGGGAATTGCCCGAACGCCGCCGCACAATCATGCGACGCAGCCGGTAGCGGGGTGGCCGGTCGCGCTTGCGTTGGGCAGCCTGCTTTTTGTTCCTGCCCTATTGCTTGCCGTGTATTTGTGCCGAGCGCGCGTCACGGCGACCGAAACCGGCTTGATAGCGCGTGGACTGTTCGGCGAGCGGGAAACGTTGTGGAGCGAAATCGCCGATTTTTACACGCTTCCGCTCCCGTACCGGCAGTCGAAAGAGCAGCTTCATCTGCGCCGCAACGCCCGCATCCTTGACGGTCAGGGGCGCGTCGTGGCGGCGTTCTACGCGCAGGCCAAACACGCGGGTGATTTGCAAGCCGTAGTCGCAGAACGGGCCACGAACGCCAAAGTCCACACATGGCACGTCAAAGGCGCACGGCCTTGCGATTCCTTGCCGCGCGTGTTTACTTATGCCACCCGCGAAAATCGTTTCCTGCCGTTCTTCATGATGGGATTGGGCGGAATCGGAGTACTTGGTTCGCTTTTTCTCGTGCCCGATATTATTTTGCAAAGCCTCGCCCGTCATGATTTCGGCTGGTGGACAATCGGAGCGGCGAGTACGATGTTTGTTCTGTTGGGAACGCAGGGCTTTATACTCCTGCTCATCGGCAAAAGCGAAAAGCGTCATCTGTCTACAACGGAACGTTTTATCGTCGACTGCGACGGCTTCACGTTTTGCGCGGCAAACCGCTTCGAGCGCGTTTTATGGAAACACGTGACCGGCTACAGCTACGCGCCCCCTAAATCCAAAGATGGCCCTTTTACCTTGTCCTATTTACCGCCGTTCCGCATTCAAACGCGGGAACAAGGCCCGTTTGACTTCACCGAACGCATCGGAAACCTAACGGTTTTGCGCGAACTCGTCCGCGTGAACGCCATCAACGCCAACCAAACGGACTGGCCGCCCCCGCCACCCGTTCCGGGCGATCCGCCGGGCGATCCGCGCCTCCATTGGAGCGGCGGCGTGGAAGGTGTCGGCGAGCGTATTTTTCACTATCGCACCAGTAACGCTCGCGCGGGCGTATTTGTGGCGAGTGTATTTCCCATTATCGGCGGAAGTACGGCGATTTTGACCCGTTTGGGCTTAACCCGCAACGAGGATCCGACGCCCTTGCTGATTATTTTTGGCGTGTTCACGCCGTTTTTTCTGCTTGCCGTATGGCGGTATTATGCCGCGCAAATTCGCGTCGGCGAAGCGGGAATCACGCAAACAACGCCGTGGGGCCAAACGCACATTGCGTGGGCCGATATACAATCGGTTACCCTAAAAAGCCCCGACCCTTTTGGTGCGAAGATAGTCGGCACAAACAAGCGCGTCATTCGCTGGACGAATGGCTTTCTCGCAGGCGAAACCGAACTACGCGCCCTACTCGCCGAAATGGTTTCCGTCAACAAATAAGACGTGTCCACGTCATGCGGTCTTCGCTTAACACATTTCGCTTGCCAACCGTTTCCACGCGGCAATCTCAATGGCAATTAGGGTATGGACGATAGCAATGTCGTCGATACCACGCTTCCTCATGTCGTCAACCGGCCCCATCGGCGACCATACGCAGCCAAGTTCCACGGTCGCCGCTTCACGAAGATAATTGGGCACTGAGTAACCTAAACCCCAGCAAGCAGCATCGAAACCGTTCAAGAAAATCGTAGCGGCCTCCGGCGTGTCGCCGCAAAAAACGCCGGGCCGTGTGGCGATATGTTCCAAACGCTGAATGATTTTTGCAATACCGTCCGCTTCCATTGCTTCAGTTTCACACCTGTCCGAAGGGTTCGTTTGCCGCTGATTTTGCGACGATACGAAGGAGGGCGGACATCATTTCGGTGCGCTCGACGCCGGACAAGGCAAGCGCGGCCTGCGTTTCCACGTAGCCGAACGGGACGCCCATATCATAGCGCTCGCCGACCGTTTCGACCGCGACGTACCGCTCTTGGGCGCGGAGCATTTCCTGCGAACTCGTCAGTTGGATTTCGCCTTTTTCGCGGATGTCGTTGTCGATATGGTATTTCAAGCACTCGAAAATCGACGGCGGAAACACGTGCATTCCGAAAAAACACAGATAATAGCCGCGCTTGACGCCCGGCGTTTGCAGATGCTCGGCGGCATATTCGACCGTGGGTTTTTCCTTGATTTCGGTCACTTCATACGACGGTGGCTCGGCCCCAAGCGGCGTACCCGTGACGGTTCCGAACAAGTGCAGTTTGTCGTCGGGCGTTTGCTGCACACCCGAAACCGCGCACTTGGCGACGCTGTACGTGTCGATGACCTGCTGGGCGCACCGCTTTTTGCTGTTGGAAATATAGATATGGTCGCCGAGGAGCAGCAAAAACGGTTCGTCGCCGACAAAGTCTTTGGCTTGGTACACGGCGTGCCCGTAGCCTTCCGGCGTCGGCTGTTCTACGTAGGTTATGCGCTCCTGCATTCGGCGCAGTGCGTCGGCCTGCGCGAGTGCCCATTCCTTGCCCCGAAAAATGCGCCGTTCCTCGTCGGACAAACGGGAAAAATGGCGCTTGAACGGCTCGGCCCCGCCGGGACTAACGACAATCGCAATATCCTCAATGCCGGACGCCAAGCATTCCTCGACGATAATCTGGATCGTCGGCTTGGTCACGCCGTCGCGGTCAACGAGCGGCAAGAGTTCTTTTTGGATGCTGCGCGTCGAAGGAAACTGCCGCGTTCCCCGCCCGGCGGCGGTGATAACCGCTTTTCGTACAATGCCCATAGTTGGTTTCGTCGCCTTTGATGGCCCCATTATCCGCGCCCATAAGCAAGTGGTGAAAGCGAGGAAGCGAGCCGTGATTTGTTTTCTGTTATACCCGAACGGGTAAAGCGTTCGGAAAGCGGCACACCAAAAAAAGCCCCGGCTTCTAAGAAGCCGGGGCTTTTTTCTACAACTCCATAATCAGCGGCAGAATTAAGGGGCGACCGTTGGTTTTCTTGTCCAGATACTTTTTGAGGGTCGTGCGAATGTCGTAGCCCAATGCGTCCGTGTCGCGCGGGCCGTCGCCGTTTCGGTTTTCGATAACGGCGCGCACCTGCGCGGTCGCGTCCGCGATGAGTTCTTCGGAATGATCCATGTACACGAACCCACGAGACAAGATTTCCGGCCCGCTGACCAAATCGCCGGTTTCACGGCTCAAGGCGGCGACGACAACTAAGAAACCGTCCTCGGCAAGATGCTGACGGTCGCGCAGAACGACCTCATGCAAACCCGAAGCGTTGCCCGATCCATCGACTAAGACCGCGCCCGACGGTACGCGGTCAATCACTTGGCCTTTGGTTTCGTCGAGTTCGAGCATATCGCCGATTTCCAAACGGAAAATATCTTCGGGCAGCCAGCCCATTTCTTCGGCTGTTTTGGCGTACAAGGTCAGCATTCGGTTTTCGCCGTGGACGGGAATAACGTACTGCGGATTGACGATATTGAGAACGAGTTTGAGTTCTTCGGCGTTACCGTGCCCGGACACGTGGACGGGCATCAAGGAATCGTAAATCACGTTCGCGCCCCGTGCAATCAAGTTGTTGACGACGCGCCACACGGCGTCCTCGTTGCCGGGAATAGGCGAGGCCGAGAGTATTACCGTATCGCCCTTTTGGATTTTAACCTGCCGGTGGTCATCGGCGGCCATGCGGGACAGCCCGGCAAGCGGCTCGCCCTGCGAACCCGTCGTTAAAATCGTGATTTGGTTGGGCTTATACTGGTTGATCTCTTCGCCGCGAACACGAATGCCTTCGGGCACGGTCAGGTAGCCCATCTGCGTCGCCATATCCATGTTTTGCGCCAAGGAGCGGCCCACAGCGGCGACCTTGCGGCCCAGTTTTTTGGAGCAATCGACCGCCATCTGCATTCGGTGGATTTGCGAGGCGAAGGACGCGATAATCACGCGGCCCGGCGCTTCGCGGAACACGCGCTCGAACGTCTGCCCGACGATGCGCTCCGAGGGAACCGTTCCCGGTCGCTCAATGTTCGTCGTATCGCTGACAAGGGCCAAAACCCCTTCATCGGCGATGCGGGCGAGTTTCGCTACGTCAAAAAGCTGCCCGTCCACGGGCGTTTGGTCGAACTTGAAATCGCCGGTATGGACAATCGTTCCCGCCGGGGTTTTAATTGCCAGCGCGAACGAATCAGGGATGGAGTGCGCGACGCGAATTGGCTCGACCGTAAAATGGCCTAACTGCAAAACGTCGTCAGCTCGGTATTCGACCAGCGTCATTTGATCCAAAACGCGCCGCTCGGAAAGTCGATTTTTCGCAAGACCCAGCGCGAGCGGCGGGCCATACACGGGCACGCCCGGCAACTGCGGCATGATGTAACCCAGCGCCCCGATATGGTCTTCGTGTCCGTGCGTGATAACGACGGCCTGAACCGCCTCTTTATGCTCGACCAGCCAGCGCACATCGGGAATCACGATGTCCACGCCGTACATTTTTTCATCGGGAAAGGCCAGCCCGCAATCGACCACGAGTATCTGATCGAGGACTTGATAGGCGTACATATTTTTCCCGATTTCGCCCACCCCGCCCAGCGGAATCATCCGCAATTTGCCCGCAGGCAGTGTTTCCAAAGACTAAATTCTCCTACACACTTTTTGTGCTTTATCCGTTTATAGTATACCGTTTTACGCAAAAAGGTTGCGCGCGATACAATCCTTGTGTGCAAAACGACTGTTTGCCACGCGAAGGGCAGGGGCAAATAACAATGCCTTACCCCTTCGGGTTCAGTCACCCAGACGCGATAATTGAACTCATCGGCCCGTATCTGTCGCAAGCCGAACTGCTGGAAGCGCATGGCTTGCTCGCGTACGTGGACAAGCACGGGCTTTCGCAAATCGAAGGGCACGACGAAAAATCCATCCGCCGACTGCGAAAGGCCGTTCGAGCAACACGCGCAATCGCGGCCCTGAACGACGGGCGCATTTGGGCGCGCAGGCGGCTTGCGGAGCGGCTAAGCCCGCGTTTTGCCGGTGAAATTGCCATCGCCGTGGTTCCGTCGCACGATCCGTTTCGCGTGGACGCGCCAATACGACTGCTTGCCCAAGCGATTGTCCGGGAACGCGACCGGCTTGATGCGACGGCGTGTTTGGTGCGCCATACCAAAATAAACCGCATTGTGTTCGGCGGCGAAAGCCACCCGCGCCTGCACAAAGAAACCATCGCGGTGCAAAACGTGGAGTTGATTGCGGGCCGAAACGTTTTGCTCCTTGACGACATTTGCAAATCGGGCGCGTCGCTGGTTGCTTGCCGCGCGCTTTTGTACCAAGCCGGGGCCACGCTCGTGCAAGCCGCCGCATTAGGCGCGGTTTTGGAACGCGACGAATAAAGCCTGTCACTCAGCGGGCGGCACGGTAAACAAAACCATCAGGTGCGACGGATCGTTTTCATCCGCCTTTTGCTCGTTTCCGACGATACGAATTTCTACGGTGTCCGACAAATAACCGACCAAAAACACCTTGCCGTCCGGCCCGCGCCTGCGCCACAAACCGCCGAGCGGCATTCCGCCCGCGATAGGCGAAACGGGAACCGAAGGTACTGCGGGCGCTTCCGGTACGGTCGCGTCATTGACAAGCACGGCAGCCTCCGGCGCGGTTTTGGGCGGAGCCTGTTTTTCTGCGGGCGCGGGCGCATCGCTTTTTGCTTCAGCGGGAACCGCTTTTGCTTCCGAATCCTCGTGTGTTTCGGCGCGTTTCGGGCGCGGAGCGGCGCGTTTGGTTGGGGCGTCGCCCCCGTCGTCCGTGACCGACGCGATGATGGCGCGGGCGTAGTCCGCCCGTTCTTCGCGCACTTTCCACGCCCGGTCGTTTTTGTCCCACTTTGCCCCGATGGCTTTCAAGGCGTCTTTGGCCGCGTACAAATTGCCGTCTTGCTCGGACAAGGTTGCGTAACGCGGCCCGTTTCCGTCGGTTTCAAACGGATCGGCGAGCTTTTCCAAGTCCGTGCCGCTTTCGCCGGTCGCCTCTTGCGGAATGAGCGTTTGGTTTTCGACGAGGGCGCGGGCCTGCGCCAGTTTTTCCGGGGCGATGCGCCAAATCCGCTCGGCTTTATCCCACAGCGCTCCCAGAACTTTGAGTTCCGCTTTAACCGCGTAGGTGTCGCCGGGAATCACGGGCAGATCGGCGATTTGCGAGGCGGGTTCGTCGTCGCTGCGTATTACGGCGCTGTATCTCATAATTTTGGTAATACCCGGCCCCCCTGCCCCCCAATAATGGGGGGTTCTGAATGGGGCACACGACAATGTAAATATCGCGGAAGAACGGGAATGGTGTTTTCAGAACCCCCCCTTATTGGGGGGCAGGGGGGCCAAAATCTAACGTTTACACTCCACCGCGCAACCAAAAGCGGAACGCGCCGACAAAACTCGGCCTATTCCTGATCTTTCGCTCGCTTTTTCGCCTCACGCAATCGCGCCAAAGTATCGCCTCCGCTTGCGTTTCCACTGCCCGTGGATGGCGCGGAAGGTGGCGAGGCGGCGGGCTTTTTCGGGGCGACTTTTTCGGTCGAAGCGCCTTCGGGCTTGTTGCCGCCGCTTCCCCAAACGACGCCGGACGCGCGGGGCGGAGGCGGCACGCCTTGCCCCATACGCGGCGTTTCCGCCGTCGGTACGGTTTCGCCGTTGCCTTCGGTCGCTTGCTCGGAGCGGGCGCGTTTGCTTTGGTTCAGTTTGCCAATCGACGAACCGGCGGCGACGGCTGCGGCCCGTTCGGCTTGCACGGTCGCGCGGTTTGCAAGGACGCCTTGCAATTTGGTTTTCACGATTCCCGCCGCCTGTTCGGCCTGCTTCGTGCCCACGAACAAACGGCGCACGGCGACATCAAGGGGGAACAGCAAAAGCGCAATAAACAACAGCGGAAACGCGAGTGGCACGGGCAATTTGCGAACGCGACGGTCTTGGAAAACGGCCTCGCCGTTCGTCAAACTTTTGCCGCCCGTGATTTCGGCAACGCGCAAAAGAAGCGGCGTGTTCGGTTTAAGCGCGGCGTATTCGGGCGAATAGGGAACCGCGAGGCCGACGCTCGCGGCGCGCGTTTTGCCGTCCGCGCCTTTTTGCGAAACGGTCGCCACATACGAGCCGGTTTTGCCCGCGTCGAACGTGCCGACGTAGCGGCCCGCCCCGGTTTGCGTTAGACGTACGGTTTCGGTTTGCCCGTCCGGCCCGATGACGTTGGCTTTGGCGTCCAAAAAGTTGACGAACGCGCCCGTCTTTTCGTCCACGGCGTCCACGCTGATTTGGCCTTTGTTGCCGACCATTTCAACCTGCGACTGATAACTGCCCGCTTCGGCTTTTTTCAAACTCCAGCGCAAGGTTTGCGCCCAAAACGGCCCGTAACCCGGCCATCCACCCGCCCATTGTGCGCCCCACCGGGCTTTGGCATCCGACGTGAACGCGACCGCTTTTCCTAACCCATACTGCCATGTCGCCAAAACCGGGTCGCCCTTGTGCGAGGCCAGCGCGACTTCCGCCGTCGGTTTGGCGTTGACGACATCGTAGCCCAAAAGCGGTGGGGCCGATTCCCAGTTGATACCGGAAAGGAGCGGACTACCTGCGCTCACGACGCGGGCCAAGAACGGCTCCTCCAAAATCGGGGGTTTGGAAATCGTCTGCACTTCGCGCGTGTATATCTTGGGGATTTCAGCCGGGTCGCGCACCAAATAATACCGTCCACCGGTGGCAGTTACGATGCGTTTGAGCGGGTCGATACCCGACGCGGATTGCCCATCGTCAATGATAATGAGCGTGAACGTAATTTTCTTTTCGCGGAACGCCTCGATAAGCTGCCCATAATCGAACGGGCCGGTTTCGCCGTCGGTCACGAGAATGATGTGCTTGATGCGAGCGTCCGCTTTGGAAATCATTTCGTAGGACGCTTTAACGGCTGCCGACATTTCGGTTCCGCTGCCGCCGTAGATCGCGCCGATGCCCGCGTGGATAGAGCGTTTGTCGGTCGCGTATTGCAGGGGAACGACGACGTTGGCCTGCGTATCGACGGCGAGAACCCCGACCTGATCCTGCGCGGAAAGCGTGTCCACGGCCTCGTCGGCGGCTTCGCGGGCCAGTTCCAGTTTGCTCATATTCGTGGACGTTTGCCGCCCTGCCGAATTCATCGAGCCGCTGTAGTCAATCGCCATCGCCAGCGCGACACCGGGAAAGCGGCGCATTTTCCGCACGTCCATATCGACGGGCAGGGCTTCCTCAATCGGCGTTTGAAAATACCCACCCGCCCCGAACGAATGCTCGCCGCCGATCATCGTCAGGCCCAAACCCAAATCGCGCACGGCTTCCTGCACGACCTTTTGCTGCACGGGCGTCATCGCCTCGGCGGGCACGTCGGACAAAACGATGCCGTCGTAATTAAGCAAGGACGCGGCCTGCGTCGGCAGTTGACCGGGCAAAACCTCGTCCACAATCACGTTCTGCGCGGCAAGGGCTTTGGGCAAAAACGATTCGGGCACAACCGGGAAACCCAAATTGTCGGGCGTCTTGACGAGCAGCAGGCGCGGCTTGCCCTCGACTTTCACGAACGAAACGGCCTTGTTGTTTTCCTCAATCGTGTCGCTGGAACCGCCGCCGTCCATTTGCAGCCGCGCTTCATACGTGTAAAAGCCGGGCGCGTCGGTTTTCTGCTCCAAGTTGACGATATTTTTGCCGGGCTTGAGCGTCACTTTTTGCGCCCCGACGTTTTTGCCGTTGCGGTACAACTGCACCGTGCCCGTCCCGCCGTTGACCGAAGTCGCCACGATTTTCAGCGGGAAGGGTTCGTTGCGCTTGACGCTCGGCGGCGTCAGCATTCGCTCCAGCAAACTTTCGCGTTCGGGCGCGGTTCCCACGCCAATCACGTCAATCGGCACTTCGTCGGCGACAGCCGAGCGGGCGGCCTCAAGTGCGCTCCCTGCCGTTTCGTTGCCGTCGGAAACCAGCACGATGCGCCGGGCCGTGTTTTCGGGGAAGTACGAAAGGGCCGTCGTGATGCCGCGCGCTAAGTTGGTTTGCGAGCCGTCGGCAACCGTTAAATCGCAGGCGACGCGGCCCCGCTCCGACGGCTCAAAGGCGAGCCGGGCGTCGCCGCCCACGGTCAAGACGCCGACTTTATCCTGCCCGCGCATATTTCGGGTCGCTTGATTGACCCAATCCAGCGCCTTTTGCCTATCGCGTCGGGGCACGGAATACGATGAGTCAATCACGAAAAGCACGCAGTTCGCGCCGCTCTGCTTGACCAAATGCACGCCCGCAAGCGCAAGAACAAGGCACGAGGCGATAACCAAACGAAGCGCAAGGGCAAGCGTGCGCCGCGCGCCCGGCAAATGCGCGAGCGAGCGTTTCTGCGACAGCCACCAAAAGAAGGGCAGGAGCAAAAACAAAAGCAGGTAAAAGGGAGATTCAAACGACACGAGCGGCACGGCGGGGTTTACACTCCTTGACTACTGCGACACTGCACTGCGCGACACGAACCCGAAAACCGGTGTACCAAGTATACGCCGCGCCCGCTTGTTTGCGCTACTTTGCCGCCGTCCGGTTCAAATGCGTTACAAAGGCAAAACGTTTCGCGTATCATAGCCGTATTCACTTCGCCTTATTTTGCCCGTTTGTCTTTGGAGCAACGAATGAATCTGATGTGTCTTTGGCTTCGTGTGCTGATTTGATAGCAAAGTTAAAACGGCTGTATGGCTTGACTGCGGTTATGGAGGGTGGGGCCGATTGGAAGGCTGATATTTTCAGCGAAATCGGAGAAATATGGGCCAAAACCGGTGTGCCGGGGCTGACGCTGCTTTTGAGCGAGCCGTGCAGGAACTAAGCCGCATCGAAAACGACCACAGAGTACAAGAGGATAACGACCATGACGAAGGAAGCGACAAAAACGATTTACTGATTCGCCTTGCCGAGGTTTGGGCGCAAAGCAGTCCGAATCAAGCCGTTAGCCTGCTTGCGGGTATTGAGGATGCGGCGAAGCGTTCCGAAGGTTTGAGCCAAGTCGCTGCCGAATGGGTCAAAATCGACCCCGAACAAGCCTTAAAACTCGCGCGTTCCATCGAACACAGCAAGGATAAGGAATGGGCTTTGGCATACGTCGCCCGCTTTTGGCCGAAGTCTAATCCGGTGCGCGCCGTGCAAGTCGCGCAAATGCTCGAAAGCAACGTGCAAAAAGCGTCCGTTTTGTGTGACGTTGCCGCAATGTGTGCAAAAAGCGAACCGAATCAAGCCGGAACAATTTTTCACCAAGCCTTAAGGGCGACGGAAAAAATAGAAGAAAGCATTCCTCCTGCCAAAAAATCGTTCTTCTCCCGTTTTTCCTTAGCACTGCGGGATCGTCCCCTCGCGCCAAAATCGTCGGCATTAAGTAACATCGCGGTCGCTTGGGCACAAATTGACCCCGCTCAGGCGCTGCGCGTCGCGCAAACCATAGCGGATGATTTTTACCGAGACAGCGCCATCGAAAAGATAGCGCCGTTGCTGGCAGCCGAAAATCCCCGTCAGACCCTGCAAGCCGTGGAAAAAATCCAAGCGGTTTACATAAAGGTTTACGCGCTTGTTGGAATTGCGGAGGTCTGGACTAAAACGGAACCCAACCAAGCCACTGCCCTACTGGAACAGGCCGTTCATATAGCCAAAATAGACAGGCCGCCCCGGTTGCTCAAATGGCTTGACGACGCAAGCATCGGTTTGGTGCGTACCATCACTTCAGCATACGCGCCTTTGAATGCGGGACGTACGCGCCAATTAGCGGAAAACGTAACAAACAGCCGCTGGAAGGTACATATCCTGAATGATGTTGCGGTTATTATGACCGATACGAACCCGGCGCAGGCAAGCCTCTTTTTCCAAAACGCGCTCTACGCCGCAAATACTATCCGCAACGACGACGACCGAGCGCAGGTTTTGCGTCTCAGTGCCGAAATTTGGGCAGAAAAAATACCCAGAGAAGCCTTGAAACTCACCGAGGGAATCCGCGATCCGTTTGAGAAAGACGTCGCTTTGAATAAAATCGCCGCAACGCTGGCGAAAAGTGACGCCCATAAAGCAAGAAAAATCCTCGACCTGCCGCCCTCCGAAAGTGACCAGAAGGCATACGAGCGATTTTATTACGACAAAACGGAGGCGGTACGTGATACTGCCACCGTCATCGTAAAAGACGATCCTGCGGGAGCCGATGCGCTTTTTCAAAATGTGCTTTTGCTGGCTAATCGTATAAACGACACGGCACGAAAAGCGACTGTATTGGGGTATCTTGCCGAGGCTTGGGCCGTGGTTGACCCGCAGCAAGCCCTACAAATTGCCGACAGCATTGCTGACGAGTCTGAGAAGGCGGAAACGCTCTGCAAAGTCGCCGTCAAGTGGGCGCAAACAGCTCCCCGACGAGGGGGGCAGGTGATGGAAGTGGCGAAGCGCATAAAAAAAGACCACGACCGCCACCGATTTCAGGCTATTTACGAAATAGCAACTGCTTGGGCAAAGGCTGATTTTGAAAATGTATTGGCCTACGCAGCGGAAACCGACGATTTGTCAGAGCGAGAAGCTACCATAAACGGTGTTTTGTTGGCGCTGTCACAAGACGCCGAACAACTTGCAAAATCCGCAGAACCGTTTGTGTCGTGATACAAGAAAAACACTTTTATGAATTTCCGTGTGACCATCGGACGGCGACCGTTTTTCGCCGCGACCGTCGGCCTTTTTGCGTTCGCCCCATCGCTTTCCGCAAGCGCGCAAACCGCCGTACCCGCACCGCGCCCATCGCTTATCGTGACGCCCGTCAAACCCGCGCGGTTTGAAAAACGCGGGGCGGTCTATTTCGCGGATTTCGGGGCCGACGCCTACGGGAATTTGCAAATCACGCTGCCGCGCGCCGCGTCCGACGCGGCAACCGTGACCGTTCGGCTTGGCGAAAAATTGGACGCCACCGGCGCGATTGACCGGAAGCCGCCGGGCAGTGTGAACTTCCGCGAAATTCCGCTTTCGCTCATCGCGGGACAGCGCGTGGTCAAACTGCAAATCCCGACCAAGCCGCGCCACAACGACAAGGCCGCCGTCCATACGCCGCCTGAAATCGGGGAAATCACGCCGTTTCGGTACGTTGAAATTGAAAATTGTCCCGTGTCGCTTGACGCGAATAGCGTGCGGCAGTTGTTCGTGCATACCGCGTTTAACGACACCGCGAGCGTGTTCCACAGTTCGGACGCGACGCTCAATCAAGTATGGGATTTGTGCAAGCACACGATGAAAGCGACGACTGCGTTTGGCGTGTACATCGACGGCGAGCGCGAGCGTATCCCTTACGAGGCCGACGCCTACATCAACTATCTATCGCACTGGGCCTGCGACGCGAACCCCGAAGTTGCCCGCGCCACGACCGAGCATTTGCTGTCCCATCCGACGTGGCCGACCGAGTGGAGTTTGCATATGCCGCTCATGGCCGCCCTCGATTACGAGGCGACCGGTGACCCCGTTCTTGCCGCCCGCAACTACGACGCGCTGCGTAAAAAACTGCTGATGGACAAAGCGCGCCCCAGCGACGGCTTATTGCAGGCGTCCGCGATTGTGGACTGGCCCGCCGCCGAGCGCGACGGGTACAACGACGGCAAAACCGATCCGAACCAAAAGCAGCAGGTCGGCCCGCAAATCAACACGGTCGCCAATGCGTTTTATTATCGCGCCCTCAGAAAGATGGCGGTTTTGGCGCGGGCTGCGAACAAGCCGGACGACGCCCGACTGCTCAACGAAAAAGCCGACCAAGTTTACGGGGCGTTTAACGGCGTGTTTTTCGACAAAACGCGCGGCGTGTATGTGGATGGCGAAGGTTCCGCCCACGCTTCGCTCCATGCCAATATGTTCGCGCTCGCCTTCGATCTCGTGCCCGCGCAAAGTAAAAAAAGCGTCGCGGATTTTATCGAAAGTTGCGGCATGGCGTGCAGCGTGTACGGCGCGCAGTATCTTTTGGAAGCCTTGTACGAAAGCGGCAAAGATGAATATGCGTTGCGCCT
This sequence comes from uncultured Armatimonadaceae bacterium, assembly GCA_964241985.1. Classification (GTDB taxonomy): domain Bacteria; phylum Armatimonadota; class Armatimonadia; order Armatimonadales; family Armatimonadaceae; genus CAXTBP01. The sequence continues at coordinate 19,969 of CAXTBP010000089.1, forward strand.
GATGACCACGCACGAAAAGCGCGGTTGGTGGCACATGATCGAACTCGGTTCAACCATGACGCTCGAAGCGTGGGACGCTGACTACAAGCCCAACCTGACATGGAACCATGCGTGGGGCGCGGCCCCCGCCAATATCATTTCGCGCTATCTTGTCGGCGTCCGCCCGCTCACGCCCGGCTATACGAAAGCCCTTATCGCGCCCCGGCCCGGTTCGCTCGAATCGTTCCAAGCAAAAGTGCCCACCGTGCGCGGCTCGATTGGCGTCGTGTATCAAAGCAGAAACGGGCTGCGGCTCGAAGTCACCATTCCCAAAGGCGTTACGGCGACGGTTTCGCTTCCGGTTTCCCCCAGCGCAAAATCGCCGACCGTATTTATGGACAAAAAGAGAATCGTCGCGCCGCCGGATGCGGGCGGTTTGCGTATCGAAAACGTGCCATCGGGCCGCCACGTTTTTACGCTGAAGTAAACAGGCAGCTTGCTTTTTCCGGGGATTGCAAGGTACACTTTGCCATTCCTGCGCTTGATGGTTTGAAAGGCTTTTCAATGACGACTAAAACTGCCGCCATTTTATGTTTGCTTGCGCTGCCCTTCGGCGTAATTATCGCCTCGCCGTGTCACGCGCAAACCAAGCCCGCCGAATCGTTTGCCCCACCGCAAAAGCCGTCGCCCGAAGAAGAGGCCGCGCGCAAGGACGTGGAAAGCGCCCGCGATGCCTTCGCGCAACTAACTAAACTCAAAGGCGCTGCCTTCGCCGTGCGCGTCATGTATACGGACGATTTTGTGATGATACAGCCCGACGGCAAAGAAGTTGCCAAAGCCGAATTGCTCAAACAAATCGCGGACGGCAAGCAGTTTCAAAGCACGGCGGATAAAGAAAACGAATTGAAGGCCGAAGGCGGCAAAACCGTCGCGCTGCCAAAAGACAAGCAAACGTGGCGACCCGACCGCTACGACGTGCAGGATGACGGCGTGATTTTCGCGTACACGTCGCCCGTGCAAAAATCGCACCAACTCCTGCCGTTCGGCAAAGACGGCCAACTCATTGATGTGGAAATAAAGGTGCTGTCCACGATGAAATCCACCTCTCAGCGGCGCGATGCTGGG
>CAXTBP010000090.1:0-17756 GCA_964241985.1 uncultured Armatimonadaceae bacterium
ACTTACATCAGTCTTTCTCGCGCGGCATCATACAGGACGGCCTTGGAAGCAGCTCGTGCTGATGGCGTCCGTCATTTCGCCCAAATAGTCGCGCAAAACGTTCTCATTGCCGAGGAAACCACTCCCGCAAAAATGGAAAATCTTTTATGCCTAATATCCGAGGGCGATGTGGTTACTTTTTTACGAAGACTTTGTACCCGCGCCCTGTATGAAGGTCTCAAATGTTATCTCCCATCAACTAACCGCAAAGTTCTTAGTTTTGATGATTTTGATGCACCTTACGATACTGCCGACCCAGCAATCTCACCAGAAGACTATTTGCTTTTGAAAGAATCCATTGATGGTGTTTTGGCATCGTTGCCTTTCTCTTCTTCTGAGAAGGAAGCGGTCAAGCTCCGTGCTGATGGGCTTTCTGACAAAGAAATAGGGCAGGTTCTCGGGCTTGATGTTCGGACGGTTGAGAAACGTTTTGAACGCATGAGAAAAAAAATCTGACAAGTTTGCAGAAATTGTCGTATTTTTAGGCCCTTTCTTTCCATAGGTTATGAATAACGGAATGGAAGGGCTTTTTATGACAAATTTTGTCGCTATTTATCGTGGAAAAACCATAGCCACGGCAAAAATGATTGCCGCATCGCCTGACCCTGCAATCGTGGCGGGCGTTGCGTCTCAACTACTGGATCAGTCACATTCCACAAGTGAACAGGGCGATCCTACGCTCACGGCACTTGCCGACGGGCGGCGTAAAGCGTTAGCAATTATTGCTGAAGAAAGCACGACGCGCTCGTGACTAACGCGGCCCGCGCCCGTGAAGCGGCAGGTTTTACCCTTGACCGCGCCGCAAAACGCGCTCGCGTGGCAAAGGAATTTCTCGCGCGCTTGGAAAAACACGGTGGTTTTAGCTATCCCCTCGCGGTACGGCTGGCCTCCTTGTACCATTGTCCCCTTGACTGTTTTTTGAATCTCACCCACGAACGAAAGGGCGAAAAAGCACCCGTTTCTGACACCGTGCCTGCCGTCACGCACTAACGGCATAACCGGGACTTGTGGAGGGCCGCCGCAACCCCACCACCCAAACCGAAACCGTCTTGGCGGAACCGGGGAGGCAAACGAAAAACGACCCCCTAATGGGAGCCGCTTTCACCGAGAACGAACTGCGTACATAGTTCTGCGAAAACCTGTTTACGCGAAGGATTTGCTATCAATGCAATTTACATCAAAATGTCGTCGTCCGCAACGCCGCGCGTTGCTTTCCGCCCAACAAGCCGTCGTCCTGCGCGACGCGCTGTATACCACGCCGGAACCGCTTACCGAGGCGGAACGCGCCGCCCTTGCCGCTCGACTGTTCCCGTCCAAGCGAACCGACCGCAAAGCAAAGGGGGCGCTCTAATGGCCCGCCGCCTCGTTGAACCAACGCTCGCCGAGGTTGTTCTCGCCGTCCGACTGTACGACATCTTGATTGAGCAAGAAATCGCGCAGTCCGCCCAAACCGGCAATAGTTGGTTATCGAAACTCCGGTACGAAAGAGGTCAATGGTTTCAAATTCTGGATGCCAAACGCAGCCGCATGACTGCGAAAATAGAGCGCACGGCGACGGCTCCGCGTCCGATTCGACATACCTCCCAGCAGGGAATGGCAAAGGGGGTGCGCGTATGAGCGTGTCCTCGATGCCGTCGCTGTTGTCCCCTCGATTCGACACGATGCCCGCCGAACTAACGACCTGCCCCCAGTGGGTCGTTTGGCGGGCGGTGTGGCAGCCGGAAAAGAACAAGTACAGCAAAGTTCCCCACGATGCGAAAACGGGGAAAGCGGCAAGCTCGACCGATCCGGCGACGTGGGCGACGTTTGAGCAAACCCGCGTCGCCTATGAAGCTGGGAACGGTAAATATGCGGGCGTTGGCTTCGTGTTATCGTCCGACGATCCGTTTTCAGGCGTTGACCTCGACCATGCCATCCACGGAAAGGAGTTGAGCGATGAGGCGCAGTCCGTCGTGCTGAGCCTCAAATCCTACGCCGAAGTGTCGCCGTCGGGAACGGGCCTGCGCGTTTTCGTGCAGGCCGCCTTGCCGCCGGGTGGACGAAAACGCGGTGATACGGAGATGTACGAAAATGGGCGATTTTTGACCGTAACGGGTAGGCGACTTCCCGTCGCGCCCGCTTCGGTGAACGCCCGGCAAGACGAACTCGCCGCGTTCCATGCCGAGGTGTTTCCGCCCGTCGTGCCCAAAGCCGAACCCCGGCACAATACAACCGTCACAGCGGATTTGCTTGCGGACGCGGAACTCCTTCACATTGCGATGAATGCCAAGAACGGCGCGAAGATCGCCGCATTGTATGCAGGCGATCTTGCAGGCTATCCGGGCGCATCGGAGGCGGACTTGGCCTTGTGTACCCTGCTCGGCTTTTATTCGGGTGGCGATGCTGTCCGTCTCGACGGTTGGTTTCGCACGTCGGGCCTCATGCGCGATAAATGGGATGAGACGCATTATTCGGGCGGGGAAACCTACGGCGAGCGCACGGTTAAGATGGGCATAGATGCGCAAAATGGGCAATTCTACACGCCGCGCCAAGCCGGGCAAACCGCATCGGTTTCCAGTGCTCGAAAGGTCGTCGCAAACGCTCCCGTACCGTCCGTAGTTGATGATGTGCCGTGGCCCGAACCAATCGGCGAAGAAGCGTATCACGGCTTGCTGGGGCGGATTGTTCGGGCGATTGAACCGCACACGGAATCCGACCCGCACGCCGTACTCGTTCAAACGCTGGTGGCTTTTGGGAACGTAGGCGGCAGGTACGCTCATGTTCGTGTGGAAGGCGACCAACACTTCCCGAATCTGTTTTGCGCCGTCGTTGGCACATCGTCCAAAGGCCGCAAAGGTACGTCGTGGGGCAACGTGCGCGGACTCATGGCGGAAGCAGAACCGTTTTGGGCCGACGAGCGCGTGAAAAGTGGGTTGTCGTCGGGCGAAGGCTTAATCCATGCCGTGCGCGATGGCGACGATGGCGACGACAAGCGCCTCCTCGTCGTGGAAAGCGAACTGGCAAGCGTTTTGCGAGTCATGGAGCGCGACGGTAACACGGTGTCGGCAAGGCTCCGCGACGCATGGGATACAGGGAAGTTGTCCACGCTGACGAAAACCGACCCGGTAAAGGCGACGGGCGCGCATATCTCGATTGTCGGGCACATCACGCGCGACGAACTGCTGCGCTATTTGCGGCAAACCGAAACCGCGAACGGTTTTGCGAACCGCTTCTTGTGGGTGTGCGCCAAACGATCCAAGCTCCTACCCGACGGCGGGAGTTTCTACGAATCACCAGAGCGTCACGTCTTAGCCGAGGACTTACGCGACGCCGCTACATTCGCGCAAACGCTTGGGCGGGTGCAACGGTCGCCCGACGCTCGCGCTTTGTGGCACGAACTATATCCGGCGCTTACAGGCGATGTTCCCGGACTCTTGGGATCAGTTACCAGTCGGGCCGAGGCGCAGGTCACGCGCCTTGCGCTCCTGTACGCGCTGCTTGATAAGTCACCCGAAATCCAGACAGAGCATTTACTCGCCGCAGTGGCTGTGTGGGAATATGCCGAAGCGTCGGCTCGCTTTATCTTCGGCGATGCGCTGGGCGATGCGGACGCCGACACAATATTGCAACTGCTCCGCTCAGCTGGCATGAACGGTGCAACGCGCACGGCCTTGTCGTCGGCACTGGGCCGAAACAAACCCGCCGAGCAACTACAACGGGCTTTGGACGTGTTGCAAAATGCGGGTCGGGCGCGTTCTGAACGGACAGTAGCTGAACGCGGCGCACCGACGGAAACATGGTTCGCCGTGTGACGGTTGCTCTACGAAGCTACGAATTAAACGAATTAATTAGGGCAGTGTGTGGATTTTGTACTTACGCCTGCCCTACGAAGTAACGAATTAAACGAATTAAATAACGCTACGGCATATAAAGGATGCTTGCTATGGGTCAATTATTGGAGCAGGCCCGGAAACATACAAGGGCACAAAAGACGGATGTGGTGCATATGTCGCCGCTGGCGATGGTTTACTTCGCGGCGAAGTCGAACGCCCTACCGCTGTGGGCGGAGCAAGATGGCAATCAAGCCGTGCTGGGTTTGGTGGAACACCTGCGCTCTTATCGGAGCGTGTTGTCCGCGCTTGGTCAGGATTATCTCGACCACCCGAACACGATGATTTACATCGCGCAGTGGCAGGAATGGGCCGAATGGTGGGCGGCTTACAAGGCCACGCAAGAAAGGAACCGTAACTAATGGCGGATTACATCGACCGTCCCGACGCTTCCGACCCGGACGCCGCGCCCGTTTTGGAACCGTTGGCAGGCACGACGCACGCCGAGCGCGTTTTGGCACTTCATACGCGAATGCACGAACTCTTTCCCGATCCGTCCTCGGTTGAGGAGGTTTTGCCTTCGCTCGAAAAAGTGACCACATTTGCCGCCCAATGGCACGCTTTCATGCTCCATCCGGGTCGTGCGGGGGTGTTTGCCGAACTGACCGGCTCGGAGTGGCGGCAGCACTTTACCGACTTTGTGGGATATGTCGGTATGCACTTGGCCCCTTTACAAACGGTCTTGGAGATGGCGCGAAACCAGTACATTGACGATCCCGTGACCTACCCGCATTGGGTTGCGGCGTGTGCCGATGCGCTCGCGGCGCAATCCGTCCCCGCGCAGGAGCAACCGACCGTCCCCCTTCCGTATGAAAATGAGACAATAGCGGCATACGCCGCGCCCAAACCAAACCGAAAACGAAACCATGCCCGCCGTAATTCCAAATAATGTGTCGCCCCGTGGCGTCAAAAACCTACAAGCCGCGATTGCCCAACTCGAACGACTAAACGCGCCTGCAACGGGGGCGGCGGGGGCGGTCGCTGGTCTGCCCGACCTTGACCCGGCTCTCATTGCCGCTGCGCCGGTCGCGCCAAATCTGTCGCGGTTGCCGAATCCGCCGCCCGTGGTCATGAGTGCCGCCCCGGCGACGATGCAGGAACCCGACCCGGTTTTGGACGCGCCGCGCCGGGTGTCCACGATAAAGCCGCCTGACCCGCTGGTGCTGCCGCAACGCTCGTATGCTCCGATTGCCACGCCAGTTCGTGCCACTGATCCCGATGCGCCCGTGCGCGATGTGCGGGGTGAAGCGAAGCGCACCGCGACCGGCTCGCTGATTGCGGCTGTTGTGGGTGGTGTGCTGGGTGGCGGCAACGGTGCAACGGCTGCTATAAGTGGCTACGCGAACGGGGCGCAAAACTTGAATGACGCGCTCGCGGGCGAAACCCAAACCGAATACGAAAACCTCGTGCGCCAGCATAGCCGCGATTACGAAACGCGCCAAGCCAAATACGCAGGCGACGTGCGCCAACAGGCCGCCGAACGCGACAGCGATCAAGCGGCGGACGCGGCGCTTCTCAAAGCCCACGATGCGAAACAAGAAGCGTATCACTTCGCGGTCAAAAATGAGCAGGCTCAAGCTAAGATTGACGCCGACGCGAAACAACAGGGGTTTGATAACGATCAAAAACGCCAAACGTCGGCCCGCGAATTTATCACCGGACTTTCCAACTTGAGCAAAGACGGCCAGCAGCAGGCGCTCAAAATCGCGGCGCAGTCCGGGCAGCTCAAGACGCTTGGACTGGATACCGCGATACCGCAAAACGCCGACGGCTCGTTTCAGTTTTCCATACAAACGGCGGCGGCGGCGGAAAAAGACGCGGCGCTCAAACAGGCGCAAAATAAACAGGTCAATACCGCCGTGCAGGCCAAACTTACGCAGGCGTACAGCTTGTTTAAGGACGCGCGCACAACTGGCGCGGGTCGCATTGCGCTGGGCAAACTCATTATGGATTTGGAGGGACAACTCGGGGTCAAGTCGGATAGTCCGCTTAAAGCCGATTTCCTCGCCGACATGACGCCCCAACAAAAAGCGTCGCTTGCCATGGCGGAAAAGAATTTTAAGCTGCGTGAAACGTCGGAGGGCAACCGCCACCAAGAAGCGATGGCCCGCGCTGTCAAGTCGGGTGTGAGTGGCGTCGATGGGGGCGACTTACTCAAAGCGGCGGGATCGGTTACGGCGATTCGGAACCGTATGGCGGTTGTCGATGGGAAAATAGCTCCCCTTCGTGGCAAAACCAGCCCGCTGACCACGGCGGAGGCGGCGCAGCTTAAATCGCTTCGCGGGGAAAAATGGACGCTTAACCAAAAATCGTCGCTTTTGAAGCAAGCTGTCGGGCCTGCCGGGGCGGCACTGTTTGGCAACCCCGGCCCCGAACCGTCGGGAATGCAGGCGCAACCGCCCGGCGATGCGGCACACCATTTGCTCAACGACGGAAACGCGCTGACCACCAAAGGGTCGGCGTCGGTTGCGCTGCTCCCCTCGGACTTCACCGAACGCATAACAGGCATTTCCAAGATGGGCGGCAAGCTGCAAATAACCGTCCCCGCCGATGTGGACGCCAAAAACCCGTTTGTTATTGTCCATGTGGGTGGCAAGGGCGGAACGAGCAACAACCCCGAATACAACAACCTCGTGCGGCTCGCTGACCAAAACGATTTACAGGTGGGCTACTCCAAAGCGCGGAAGGGCTACGTTCTGACGCCCAAAGGCAGCGGGGACGGTTCGGTTTCTGCGCCAAACCGGGGAACGGTGCGCACGTTTGAGTACAACGGAAAGCAAGTTCCGTACAAAGTGAGGAACTAACCATGCCGACGGCTGAAATTACAGCGTCCGACGGGAAAACGCTCGAAGTCCCGTTTACGGGTGCGGAACCCGACCCGAAATTGTTGTCTGCCGCGCTCGCGCATTATGAGGCAAGTCTTAAGCCTCCCGCGCCCGCCGTGCCATTGGCGAATTCGCAGGCGTCGGCGAAGCCGATCACGCCGTCGCCGGTCGTGGCTCCTATGGTTCCTGTTGCGCCCGAGGGTGTGGCTGTATCGCCGTGGGAAACCAAAGACAACGGCGACGGAACCTTTGATTTGCCCGAAGGCGCGAGCGTTCACGACGACGATCCGGCATGGGAATACGCGGGCCTTCGTCCAGTTATCGGCGACGACGGGGCCGTGCGTCAACAGGCGCAAGTGCGACGAAAAACGCCGCCCGCCGTGGCTCCCGATGCGTTTCCACGGGAACCGGGCCGCGCTCGCGCGGAGGCGACGATGGCACTCGAAAACATGGCACTCCAAGAGGCGGCAAAAGCGGCAGGCGGCAATAACGTATTTGATGCGTTGCTCAAAGTGCGAAGTGCCGCGCAGGGACAAGAAAAAGACGCGGCGACGGCTGCTTTTGAAGCGTTCGCGCCGGAAGAACAACAAAAAGCGTTTGATGCTATGGCGGCTGCGGTGGCTCGTCAGGGCGTCCAAGAGACGCGCGAGGACGCGGCGAATGACCCCGTAGCAAAAGCCCTTGCGACGGTATCGAACGCGCCGCGCAATTTTGCACAAGGGGCCGTAACCGAAGGGCTACGCCGCTACGATGCCGAGTACAACGCCGCTGCAGAACGCGGCGAAAACACGCCGGGTATGGGCGACTTGGCCCGCGCGATTTTTACGGATATTCCCGGTAATGTGGTTGCGGGCGGGCAGGCCGTCGCCGCGAACGATGGCCCGGACCGCATTTCGTCCGTTGTGCCTGATCTTGCAGAAAACACGCTGCCGGGCATGGCATATAACGGACTGACGGCGGCAGGTTCAGATCCTATCGGGCTAATTTTGCCTGCTGTTGGTGAAGCGGGCGCATTAACTCGACCGCTGACCATGCCGCAAAAAATCGCCCAAGTCGGTGAAGCGACAAAACAGATTTTGGATTTGCACGGCATAGCGCGCAAGTCGTCCAGCATTGAGCGGGCAACGCAGCACATCGCCGATATGATGGCACAAAACCCGGTCACGGCGTCCACGGCTGCGCCTGTGTCGGTTGCGCCTCCCGTGGCTCCCGTGCCGCCGTCGCCGCCGTCCAACTTTGCCGAACTGCTCGCGCAAAATGGGGCCGCCCCTGCGCCGGTCGCCGCTGGCCCGCTCCCGTCCGCGATTCCCGACGCGCCGCTCGCGCCTGCTGGGGTCAAGGCTGGGGCGCGTCCGAGCGTGTCGGTGCAAACGTCGCCCGGCGTGTTTGAATACCGCCCGCCTGCCGGATCGTCGCTTGACGGTGCGCCGCCCGCGCCCGTCGCGGCTCCGGTGGCTCCGCGCATGACGCCTGAACCGTCGCCGGTCGTGGCTGGCCCGGCTCCCGGTGTCGTCCAGACACCCGCGCAAAAGGTTTTCACGAACGCGGCAAAAGCGGCGCGCACCGTGGGCGGTGGGTTGCGAACTGCGAACCGGGTTGTGCAAACCGCGACTTATGGGCACTTGCCGCTTCCGCTTCGGCACGGGCTTGTTTTGTCGGTTACGCGGCCTAAAATCGGCGCGCTGGCGTATACCAAAGGGCTGCGCGCGTTCGCAACGGATACGGCGGCGAAGGCGGTCAGCAGCGCCATAAAAAACAGCAAGTACGCGGCGCTTTATGAAGAACACGGCTTAAGCCTGCCCCTTCGTGAAGAACAAATGAGTTCGGCGGCGGAAAAACTGCCCCTTGTTGGTGGGCTGTTTGAACGCACGTCGCGGGCCTCGTCCACGTACTTAAACGCGCTGCGCTCGTCGGCCTTTGATACCACGGTCGATGCGTGGAAAGCGGCAGGGCGTGAACCGAGCAAAGAAGAACTGGACGCGCTTGCGGGCTATATCAACACGGCGAGCGGTCGCGCGGATTTGGGGAAACTCGAAAAGTACGCGCCGATTTTGCAGGACGCTTTCGCTGGGCCGCGTTACCAGTGGTCGCGCGCAAAACTCTTAAATCCGATGGAGTACGCCAAAATGTCGCCCGAAGTGCGGAAACTGGCCGCGCGGGACATGGCGAGCGTTTATATCGCGCAGGCGTCGCTGCTCGGCGTGGGCAAAGCGTCCGGGCTGATTGACACCGATTTGGATCCGCGCAGCTCGGACTTTGGCAAATTTCGCATTGGCAAAACGAGTATTGATTTGTCGGGCGGGCAAAACTCGTATTTGCGGCTCGCGGCGGTGCTTGCGACCGGCCAGCACAAAAAGAGCAACGGCGCAATCGAGGACGTTTCCCGGCCCGCCGAAATGTGGAAGTTTTTAGAGCAACGCATGGGGCCGCTCGCGGGCCTTGCTGATGATGCCGTGCATATCGGCGTGGGCGAAACCGACAAAACAGCGGCGGCGAAAGAAGCCCTTTACAAACGCTCGACGCTTATCATGGTTAAGGAATTGCGCGACGCGATAAACGAGCATGGCGTGATTAAGGGCGCGGCCTTGTCGGTTCCCGCTGTGCCGGGTGCGAGCGTGCAAACGAATACCGACGGGACGCTGTGGGACGACGTAGCGGGCGCGGTTAAGACGATGCCCGGAACGACACAAACGGCGGATAACGGGCAGAAGGGCGTCGTGCGCGTGGGTGAAAACGGCTCGCGCTATATCGAAGTGCCGCTGCATCACTCGGAAAGCCAGCCGCGAAACGATGCCGGGCGCTTTGTCGATGTGCCCATTCCGAAACGGGGCGGTTATCCGCCGATTCCCAAGCCGAAGGGCGGGCCACTTGCGCCTGTTATGCCGCCCGAACTGCTCAAGAACCGAAAACCGGGTAAAGTTCCGGGTGGGCGATCCGGGTGAGCGATAAGGAAACCAAACGATGCCCGCCCAAGTTAAGGAGCAAAAAAGTGGAAGATCAATCTGGACAGCCTTTGGCCGACGCACCTGTTACCCTGTCGGGAGTATGGGGCAAGTTTGCTGCGGTTGTGGGTGTCGCAAGTGCCCTGCTGATCGCGGGCACCATCGCTACAATTCTATTGAGTGCATTCCGCTTAGACCTTCGCGCCTGGATGGAGCAGGAGAATGTTAAGGTTATGGTGGCCCTTCTGCTGATCGCGGGCGCGATGGGGCACGTGACCGCGTTCGTGCTGGGGCTGATGTTCCGCCGCAGTTGGCATGGCAAGCTCGCTATGGCGTCGCCACTGATTACGCTGGCGCTGTACTTGATCTTTGGTATGGTGGCGCACTCAATGTGGGGGACGGCACAAGTAGATCACGGGTAGCTGTCGCAAATGCGACACATAAAAAAGACCGCTCCGCGCTTTTAACCCGTGGGGCGGTTTTTTGAATTTTGCGGATTTTGCGGACGCCATGAAAAGGGGAACTTTGCGGTTTTCGACCCTTGAAGCGGTCGCGGAAGCGGTGCATTTGAAAAACGGTTGCACAAAAGAAAACGAAATCAAGTTGGTGCGTCGGGGGTGCTGATGGGATGGGAAATGCGCGGCGACAACGGGCCGTACTATTACATGATTCGGAAGCGCGAAGGGCGAACCGTTCGTGAGTATTGGGGACAGGGCGACCATGGAATCATCGGGCGTTACTGCGACGCCGTAGACCGCCATCGGTCGGAAGTGGAACGCGCCGATTTGATCGTGGCGCGCGAATGCTGGGCCGCTGTCGATACCGCCGTGAAAACGGTTTGCGGCTCGTGCTGGGAAGGGGCGCAGGCGCTTTTGCAAGCGGCGGGCTATCATCGCCCAAACCGTGGGCCGTGGAGAAAGAAACGAATGCCGAAACGAGTAGCGAAAGAAACTAACGAGGGCGGCGCGTTGCTGACGCCCGGACAGGTCGCGCATCTTGTGCCCGCTGATACGGACGGGCGCGTCGATTTTCTGATGAAGATCGTTAACGAGGAACGCCTTTCGCCGCATGATGAAGCCGTAGGCTTGGCGTGCGTTCGGGCATCGGGGCGAACGCTCGGCCTTGAGATGGTCGGCGAAGGCGTCAAGGCCGTGCTGATACTCACGGCAAAGAACGCCGTCCACCGGGAACTGCTGCTCATCGAACTGGATAGGAACGCGCGGAAGTTGGCCGGGCCGAATCCCTCGCCGCTCGTGGTGCTGCTCGTTGACCGCGTTTTGGCGTCGTGGCTGCTCGTGAATTTTTACGAAACGCAGTGCGCCGCTCTGCTTCGGGCGCGGCATGAAGGCATGGAAGAAAACGCAAACTGGGCGAACCCGAACCGTCCCGACCGGTGGGGCGACGCGCTCCACGAAAAGCTGGGCGACGCGCACAAGCGGTTTTTGTCGGCCTCCAAAACGTTGGCCCAAGTGCAGCGGCTACAGGTTCCGATTAACGTACAGGTAAATTTGGCGGCAGCTGGTGGGCAGCAGGTGAATGTCGCAGGGTCGGTATTGACGTAAAGATCGTTCTTTGAATACGCTATTCAGTGGCTGCACCGTGCCCGTATTTACGCATAGTCTCCGCATCTCGCTCCTGCATTTGGCGACGGTGTTCTGCCATATCCTGAAGAACGATGCCACGGTTGAGAATGTCACGCTCGACTTTGGGAAACTGCTCTTTTTGAACCTGCTCGCGTTTTTTCAACCATGCTATGTAGCCGCGGATCCATCGGGTATGCCCTTGTTCGGCGTGAGAGCGTGCTTCCCGTTCAAGCGTAATTTCCCAGCTCCCCATATTTGAAATCATGCTGGCGACATCGGGCCGCCCTGTCATTTGGTTGATTTCGTCCTTTTGCATTGGAGGCAGGGCAAATTCCGGCCCCTCTCCTCCGCTACGCTCGGTTTCACCGCTCGGTTCGTTTACAAAAACGTCTTTGTCCGATTGGCTATTCGGTTCTTCCTTCGGTGATTTGTTAGCCTCGTCCGCCGAAGGTTCACCGTCCACTTTTTTGGCTACCATCTGAGTGTCGTTGATTTCACTAACCGAATTTGTTTGTATATTACTGTGCGATTTTTGCGGGTGTATTTTAGCGGAGGCGATTTTTTGTGAGGACGGCGGCAAGCCTGATTTTGGCTTTGCTTTATGAGGAGGTTGATCTGCGAAGAATGGAAGAACAGGCTCGTTTGGAGCAGTAATGCCACGAAAACACGCATACAAGTACCCACAAATGACTGCTATTAATATTTTTCCGAGAATGCGTTGGTCGGGGTCTTTGGCACGCAGCAGCGACGGCACCATACAGGCTAAACCGCCGAACAAAAGAAAAAAGAAGATGCAGGCAAGGGTCCACACGGCAACCTACTTTCCGCTTAGTTCGTGGTAAAAGTATGTCGACGGATGCTTTGGCAAGAGTTGGAACTAAGCGTTGCTAAATTTTTTCTACTTGATACCAAAGACTTCCTCCTTGTTTATTGGGCTTGAAACCGCAACACGATTGCATTAAAATATTGGTATGGACACACGCCGCCCGCTTTCCCAAACCGCTTTGATCGAGCAAAACGCCGCGCTCGTGCCGTTCACACTTGGCCCGTTGCTTCGTCGTGCAGGCGTCTTGTCCGATGCCGATAAAGATGACGTGCTGGGCGCGGGGTACTTGGCCCTCTGTCGCGCCGCCCAAACCTACAAGCAAGGCCGTGGCGGCGCGTTCTCGACGTGGGCGTGTGCGTGTATCCGAAACGCGGGGCTTGACGCTCTGAAACGGTGCGAAACCTACCGAGCGCGCAAAGAAGGCTATGCCGTGGCGTCCCTCGATGCGCCACTGGTTGGTGGTGCGGAACTGTCGCCGCTGGTCGATCTTCTCGCCGACGAAACCGCAGGGGCCGGGTTTGCCGCCGTGCTGGCGCGGGCGAATCGTCGTGCTCTGTGGGCGTGGGCGCTGCCGCTCCTGACTGCAAAGCAAGGCCGCGCGTTATGGCTGTTTGCGGGCGAAGGGCTTTCCTATGAGGACGCGGCGGGCGTGCTGGGTATCCAGCCGCAAACGGTTAAAACGACCGTCTACGCGGCAACGATGAAATTGCGGGCCGCTGTGGTTGCCAAGCCGCCGCCGTTCACGCTGCCGAACTGATGCGCGGTTCCCGCAGAAAATTCTGCGCATAAAACGGCCGCTGCAAATCGCGTAAAAATGTTTCCATTTGTGCGCTTTTCCCGTGTAAAAGTTACCGGAGCGGGTCGCTGAAACACTACTATCGATTCTGTTTCAAAGCGCGCCGGGGAAGGCGAGCGAAACGGGGCGACTCGGACTATTTGGGTCTGCTTTTCGGCTCGCGGGCGTGTTTGCTTGAAACAGTTCTCGCGGGAGTTGTATCTTACACGAATCCCATCTTTTTCAAATCTTCCTGCATAGCAATCTGAATTGGTGCTAAACTGTTTTCTGCTGTGCTGGGACGTTCCTGATATTTATCCATGGCAGCAATAACTTCATCTGATGCCACTAACCTTGCTTTGAAATTTGCTTTTAAGTATTCTCCCAAGTTTTTTTGAGATTGTTCATAGGGTTCTGCCGCAACCCCACCCAGAATGTAGAAATGGAGTGCTTCTGCAAGATAATGTTGGTAGGCTTCGGATTTTTGAGCGTAAGACAGTTCACGTCGCTTGCTTTCCAGTTCAATCTGCTTGCTTTTGAGGTTTGCTCGTGCGGTAAGCCACTGACTGCCTAATGCCGCTGAGAGCGTGAAAATACCCGTGATAGATGAAATTGCAAATGGCGACGTGAAGAACTGCGATGCAGTCATGTTATTCCTCCTAAGCATCAGACCCGGCAAACCCCCTCCGGTTGCATTGGCTGGACACTTACCTATTTGATCTTATGCTACAATCGCGCATGAAAACCGCTGATGTGCGCCTTTTGGTGCTCGCCGTGTTCGCGCTTTTGTTTCCCGCCGTCGCGCACGCCCAAGCGCCCAAGGCCGCGCCATCGCCGTCCGTCCCGTCCGTCCCGTCCGTCGTGACCGTGACTGGCACGATGACCGAACGGCAGCGAGCGTCCCTTGCTGGTCTTGGCCCGTTTGTCGTTGTGGTGGGTGCGTTCTCGCCCGACGTAGAGGCCGCTGGCGTGCATCAAGTCGGTATTATGACCGATACGCTCGCGCTGCTGAAGCGGTCGGGCGTTCTTGTGGCAACGAACCCCAGCGCAAGAAATGATCCGAACGTGCCGCGCCTTGATAGTAAGGCCGACGTTCACAAAGTAGGCACAACCGGAAACGCTTACACGGTTCTGCTGGTGGTTGAAGTAATCCAGCAAGTCGTGATTCAACGCTCAAAGCAACGCATCGCGCTGCCGACGTGGCGTCTCATAGATTACGGTGTTCTCATGAAAGAAAGCCTGCCGACGGTTCGCGGTCGCATTGGGCAGTCCGTCGGCGTATTTGTTTCCGATTACAAGGCGGCGAATCAAAAGGGACGGTAGCGTATACCCTTGCCGACCCTTCCCGTAAAACAACAAACAGGGCGGCGTGGTGGGCCGCCCGGTCTGCTGGATTGGTATCTATATGTGGTTTTGCAGTGCCGCTGTGCGTGTTCGCGTTTCCCTGCGGCCTCGGTTCTGCCAGTCCTTTTTTATGATGATTTAATTTTTTTGCGCGGGATCGTCTTGTCTTGGGCCGGTGCGGCTTGCTTCGTTCCGGCTTGGCTCGGTTTCGGTGCGCTTTGGGCGCGGGGGCGTCGTGGTGTTTTAGACTTGGGCGCGGCGTCCTTTCTTTCTGGGTAGATAATTAGCGTTTCCATGCGTATGCCGAACTGCTCCAGCGTTAGCATCAGCCCGTGGGACACTTTGCCACTGCGAGACAAACACCGCCGCAGGTAAGCGGCGGTGACGTGGCAAAGGACGGCGATTTCCTCGAACGCTTTAGGGTCGGTGTCCCACAACGTTTGCAGGGGGCGGTCTTGGGGCAACGTGGCGATACGTTCACGCATTCGGTTTATGCGGGTGCGCGGGCTGACGTTCATTCTGCTGCTATTTCGGGGCAGTTGGTTGTGTCTACTAACGAAATGGCGGCCACCGGATTCTCGTCGTCGTTGCTGTCGCTCAGATACTTATTGTGCAGGCGGATAATGTCCTCAAAAAATGCCTGTACCGGGTCAAAATCGGGCGATTTCCCCCTTGATTGGCCGTCCTCGCGGTTTGAAATGCTTTCGACCGTGATGGTATAGTTTTCGTGGTCAGTGGTGGTTTTGGTGGCGTGGTCATCGTCTGCTTGGCTCATACATTTTTCCTCGTGCGTGTTGTACCTGAACCGAAACCGGGGCGGTGTTTCTACCGTCCCGGCTTGCTCGTGCTGGCTATTTCGCCTTTGCCTTGCGCGTCCGCTAGGTTGGGGTGGACACTTTCTGTATTTCGTCGGGCTGATATTCCCGGAAACTTTCAATCCACGCCACGGCGGCATCGGCGGCGATGTGCAGCAGGGGCTGGCTGTTGCGGTCAAGGTCGGAAACCACGTCCCCTTTTTGCCGTCGTCTGATTTCGTCCTTGAGTACGTTTATCGCCTCGTATTTGTCGCGGGCCTCCGGCGTTTTGTTGGCCCGCAGCAAGTCTTGCAACGCTTCGACCACAACGTACTCGACTTAGGTATCGGTCAAGAGTCCGCAGCCAAAGTCTCCTAAAATGTTTGGCATAGGGGGCGGTTTAAGCATTGTCGCGGCTCCCTTCGCTTTTGCGTTTTGCCTTCTTTGCGCCCGCTTTGGCTTTGGCTTGTTCGTCGTCCAAAAACGCCACGATGGCGGCGACGGCGGCAAAAAGTTTGGGTGATGCGGATAGATCGTCTGCGTCGGGGGACTGCCCTTTGTTTTGCGCCCGAACTTCGATTTTCAGTTGTTCCCATGCCTCCCATTGGGTGAACGCTTTGCGGCTTGTGCGCGCTTTGGTCAGCAGGCGGAACGTCGAAAGCAGCGTGTCCTCCGGGTGTGTGATGCCTCGGTTCCACACCTTGTTGCGGAATACGCCCCGGTGCGTTCCGGGCGTGGGGTCGGTCATACCCTTTTTGGTTTTGTCACGCTTTGGCGATTTAGCCATTGGTGCGGCCCCCTTCGTTTTCGCTCGTGGCGCGATTCGTGGCGGGCGCATCCATCTTGTACCGGTTACCGGGCACAAGCTCCCAAAACTGGTTTGCGAGGTTTGGGTCGGTGAACCGTGCCCACCGATATATCGTTCGCATCGCTTCGTCGTGGGCCAGCGGATCAACGTAAAATACGTACCGTATGGTGGGGTTTGAATTTGCCCACAACATAAACGGAACGGATTCGCCGCTTTCGGTCATAAGATGGGCGATGCGGTCAAGATACCGATGGGGGAAAACACGCGGGCCGGGGGGTGCGACAAACGCGGTCGCGCTCGGGGCGGTCGTTGCCGCGCTGGGTTTTAAGGTACTATTTTTCAAGTGGAAGGCTTCTTTCTACTCGTCGGGGCCGCCCCTCCTCTGTTGAAATTTGGGGGGCGGCTTCTATTTACGCACAATCCCCGCGTAGCGGGAATTTTTGGATTTGATCGACTTGGGGCGCGGTCGCTTACTCGCGCTGCACCTCCTTCCCCTTGCTCGCCGCTACGTCAATTTTGAACGTTTCGCGCTCTGGTACGCTGTCAAGTCCGGGGAGCATTTCCCCCGTCCGTTCCGCTTCTTTCAAATAGGCCGCCGTGTCAAGCCGAACCGTGGTTTGCTCGATGATAAAGTCCGGGTGCGCGGTGCGGGCGTGTTCAAAGGCTTTTTCGCCGTCGTGCATGATGTATTTGGCGGGCTGGGTGCGAAACACACCGGAACCGTTGGGGAATGTCACCGTTTTACGGCGGCGGCGCGTGGCCTCGGACTGGCAAAACGCTTTGAACTGGTCGCCGAAAAGCGATTGCAGGCGCTCGGCGTCGGTCGCCAATTCTTCCATCCGCTTTTTTGTGTTGGCGCTGATGCGGGCTTTCTCGGCTTCAATGTCGGCAAGGCGGCGCAAAAACCAGTCGGCCCCGGCTTCGTCTACAATGGCGAACCGCTCGCCGGTCGCTTTGGGCGTTGGCTTGCCGTTTTCCACGTCCTCGCGGCTGGGCAATTCCACGCCGGAAAGGTCGCGCTGTTCGGCGTCCATTTGGGCGAGCGTGTTATAGTCGGTTTCGTTCTCGATGCGAACGGTGCGGGCGATTTCTTGGCTCATAGTTTTTGATCGACTTTCTTTTGCCGGATTGGGCGGGAGTTTCGGCCCGCCCGTTCCGTCCGTCGCGGTTTTTAGGCGCTGGGGCTTTCGTTTGCGGGGGCGATTTGGTCGGGCGCGATTTCGTATCCCATGTTGCGGGCGTACACTTCGGCCCAATGGCGCGAACTTATGCCGTCCATCGTTCGACCGGGAACGCTGACACACCAACTTGTTCCGCTGCACGTAATGGTGGCGACAAGCGGCGATTTTTCGGCGGCGTACTGGTTCCATGCCTGCGCCGCTTGGCTTTGGCGTTGTCGCTGTTGGATTGTCTGCGCCTTGTACCGCTCGGCGGCGGCGTCCATTTCGCGGGCAAGGTACGCGCCGTATGCGTCGTCAAACGCGATTTGGCAGTTTTCAGAGCAAAAAACCTCGTCGCTGAAGGTGGACACAACACACGCGGCGGGGGTGGTGAACTCGCCGCAGTTTTTGCAAACGAGCGGTGCGCCGTCGTGGCGGGCTTCGTGCAACAGTTCGGAAACGCGGGAAGAAGTGAGGCGGGGCATTTGGTCGGGTCTTTCTGTTGGGGGAAGTGCCGGGGGTTGAGGTCGGCCCGATTGGTCGTTGGTCGTTTAGCGGTCGGGGCTTCGTCGGGGTGTCCACTCGCCGCGCGCGTTCACACTGCCAAGCAGGGCGCTGTCGTTGCTGTTTTTGTTGCTCTCGAAGGCGTAGCGCGTGACTTGGCGAACGGCGATAACCGTCACACCGTCAAGGGTGGGCGCGATTGCGCGGGCTTGTTCCATCGTTTTCTCGAAGGCTTCTTCCTCGGTCAAGTCGTCGCCGGGGCAAACGGGGAAGGTTTGGACGTATAC
>CAXTBP010000090.1:17766-20654 GCA_964241985.1 uncultured Armatimonadaceae bacterium
GCTGGTCACCGCGGTGCTGCGGCTCAGCCACGCGGCGCTCGGCCCGATGGTGGTAGAAACGATAAACCCGTGCGTTTCGCCGGTTTGCTTTGCGCCAAACAGGGCGGCGAGCGTGGGGCGCGTCGTGGTCGCGGGGGTCGGTTTGGTCGTCGTGGCTTTCATTGGTTCGGGGTTCCTTTGTGGGATTGGTCGGGGGGATTGCTCCCCCCGTGGCTTTCAAAAAACGCGGTCGTTAAAGGGGCTTGCAAACGCGAGCATTTCGCGGTCGGCGTTGTGCGCGATTTGCATAAGTTCGGCGGCGCTCGGCATCCGGTCAAACTGGCCCGCGCCCAATTTGGAAGCCGCTATCATGGCGGCGCGATTGGCGGCGGCGTCCGCGTGGGTCGTGGTTTCCTCGGTGTCAAGGGCGAAATATTCGTGTTTGCAAACGCCCGCTTTGGCGAACTGCGGGCAGGTGCAGTTATGGTGTCCGGGCGTCGTCTCGACAAAGTACGAGCGGTCGAAATCCTCGCGGTGTTGAACGTGCCAAATGCTGCGCCCGTCCTCGGCTTCGGCGGGAACGATGGTGTATTCGCCGCTAAGGTGCATTTCTTTTGCGCGGCGGATTGCGTTCTGGACGTGGTAGGTGGAGAGGGTCGGGCGGTTCATCGGGTCGGGTTCCTTTTTGGGCTTGCGGGCCTGTGTTTAACTTATACCCATTGTATCACCATTGTATAACCAAGTCAAGGGTATTGACACAAAAAGATAATCCGTGTATAACCAATAATGGAGGATTGGTTATACTATGGATAGACCAAAACAAAAGGCTTTTCGTCTTAGCGACGAAGGGCAGGAATTGCTCTCGCTGCTGTCTGACCGGCTGGGCGTCAATCAAACGGCGGTTATCGAGCTTGCGATACGCGATAAAGCGAAGGCCGAAGGCGTGACCACGCAACGGGCGGAACGTCAGCCGGTGGCGGCATGAACGGCACAAAAGACGCCGTACCGCTCGCGGCGCTGGATAAGATAACCGGACACACTCACGCGGGCATGATGCAGGCGCAGCGCGTTTTGCTGGCGCGTGATTTGGGCGAAGCGAAGCGCCACGCCACCGACGCCACCGAGGAACTACGGGCGGCGCTGCGGGGACTGAAAAACGCGGGCGGGCGCTTGCCGGGGTCGTCGCCCGTGCCGTCGTCGCTCTCGTCGCTTGCGTTGCTGTCCACGCCGTCCAGCCGGGAACTCTTGGGGCTTTTGCGCGATGCGGTCGCGGTCGCCGAGCGTGTCGATGCGGAACGCGGGCGCGTGGCGGGCAAGTCGTCGCCCGATGATTGCGCGGGCACGGATTTAGCCGAGGCGCTGCATTTTCTCGTTTTGCGGGTCGCTGATGAAGTCGAAGGCGCGCAAAGTGGGCGCGAATAGGGCGGATTGTGACGGCGGCGGCGAACGTGACTCGCTGTGCGTCGTGGCTGTCGTGCCGTCCTGCCGCGCATGGTAGGGACGTGCGTTTGGTCGTGGCCCCTGAAAAGGAGTCACACTGAAAGGTTTGGAAGCGTGAACCTTCCGCGTTGTTGAAGGGGCGTAGTCGCCCTTGCGCGTAGGTGCTGGGGCAGTTGTAGATGGGAGAAAACGATGTTGGAAGACAGAAGCAATGTTTGGGTTAAAGGCCAAGATGGCGTGCTTTACAATTTGGCGTTTGCGCGCTCTCTTAAATTTATCGCGGCTTCGAGTGACTATCCTTTGGCGCGGATCGTCATGGAAACGGCAGGTGAGCAGCACCCTGACATTTATGGCGATCTGAAAAACCGTGTCGTGACGCTTTTAGAACTCGAAGATGCGTCCCGTGTTGAAAAAGTTTACAGTCGCTTGACTGACGCTGTTATGAATCTTGATTTCAGTCAGCCATCAGTTGAAAAGAGTGCTTAATTACACCGGCACGCTGCCGTTAAGCGTCGCCGAAGGCATCGCCTCGGTATGCTGTGGCTTTGGACGAACGCGACGCGGAGCGCCCTTTGCTTTGCTGCTCGGACGGGCGTTTTTTTGATCGGGGCGCATAAGGCCTACCTTTTTGCGGCAATTTTGCGGATTTTGCGGACGCTATAAAAAGGCGATGCGACCGCTTGATGTACCGATTGCTTGCGCGGGGTGCTGGCAACGCCGAAGGCGCACTTAAATTGAGCGCACGCTTTCTTGATGTGTTTTTCGGACGGACGGGCCGCGTGACTGCGGGGAGGAATTATACACTATGGCAACGGGCAATCAGGAAAAGCAAAACGACCTTACGGATGCCGAATTGGATGCATTGCTTAGTGCGCCGGTCGCCGAATCTTCCGTTGGTAGAGGATCGTGGGAACGCTTCTTTACGGAACTCCTGCGGCTCAACGATTTGCGGCTTGAACGTGAGGCCGCCGCGCTCGCTGATGAAAAGAACAAGGCGCAGTGCGTGGCGCACACAGAACAGGATTAAAAACGATGGCGGAAAAATCGACGGAAGTTACTGCGGCGGCAATCAAGGCCATGTTGGAAGATCCAAAGTGGGATAAGTGGCACGAAATAGCGGAAAGCCTCATTTCGGGAACTGATGACGTGCAAGCGGTTCGAGCCTTGCACGACGACTTTTTGCAGCCAGTGATTGACATCTACAAATTGGAGATGCAGGAGCTGGACGGGCCGAATGATTTGCCCCGGCATCCTGACGATTTCAAGGATTCGCCCAAAGAACGCGAACGTCGTAAAGCGGTGCTGATTGATTTGTTGCAGTTGGAAATAGGTCGTCGGGCGGCAGAGGCTCACTACCGACAATCGCGCCAGTAGAACAGGATTAAGTACCAGTGACCGACAAATCCAAACCATCCCTTGCTTCCCGACGGATAGCGTTGCGCGCGGAGCCTTCCACCGTGCCATTTGAG
>CAXTBP010000090.1:20664-20999 GCA_964241985.1 uncultured Armatimonadaceae bacterium
CCGTATTGGTTGGTCGCGCCGCATTAATTTTAGCAGAGGGCGAAAAGCGACGTCTCGCCGCTGAAAAAGCGGCGCATGAAGCCGAAGCGGACACGAACGACACGCAGCTGACAGAACAGGACTTAAATCAATGGCTGTAATGATTATAAATATCCCCGATGAAATTGCCGCTTTGCCAGAAGCGGATCAACAATATTTTCGTGCTTTAATGGAAGCGTTTGCAATCAACGTCGTTACTGTATCTGTTAATGTCAAAGTTTCGCCCGATCCAGTAACCAAATACCTTTCTACAACTACCAAACCTCCTTATATTGCTCAATCTCACACCTCGGTTG
>CAXTBP010000091.1:0-20991 GCA_964241985.1 uncultured Armatimonadaceae bacterium
TGCGGGTCCATGCATTTCCCGCGCGGCGACAAGGGCGCGGGCTATGGCCCTGCCCGCGACGTCTGCGATTTTGTCATTGACGAGCGCGGCGTTCGCTCAGCCGTCCGGCGTACCGCAAACCGGGGCCGTCGTGCGCCGCGCCGCTCTTTCCGCAAGCCCCGCGCTGATTGCAAACACGCCCTTAGTTTCGCGCGCGTCGGCAGTGGATCGCGCGGTTTCTGAAAGCCGCTCTTATGCGGTATTGCCAAATTTCGCGCCCACAATTTCACGAGTTGCCACACAAAACACGGCGTCCTTTCCCGCTACGCAAACCGTCGTAAATCGGCAAGCGGCGTTCGTTCCTGCGATGTCGGCGGCGCAAACGGTTTCGGTTGGCACGTCGGTTCCTTTTGATATGGCTCGCGCGGCTTCTCCAATGGTTTCCGTTCCGCTGGGGCTTTCCCGACGCGGCAACGAACCGGAAGAAGCAACGGAAGCGATTGCTCCAAACACGCCCGGAACATTTGACCAAACCGCAAATCGCGTTATCGACCGCACCCCATCGGACGCCGCACCCGGCTTCGTGTCCCGGCGATTTTCTCCGCCCGTTGGGGCAAATGGCATACCGGCGTCCTTTTCCCCCACAGCATCCCGCGCGGTCGCACCGTTAGGCTTTGTTTCCCTAATGCCGTCAGTCATCCAAGCCGCGTCGGCGGGTGCGCCGCCGTCGCTTTTAGCCCGACAGACCGTTTCGCCCGCGCTGGTTTCGCCGCGTTCCGTTGCCCCGACCTCAGGGACGATTGCCCGTGCCTTCGTTCCCATTACCACGTTTCGCGCGGCGGCGAGCGAAACATCAGATGAAACCGCGTCCGAACCCATCGGGGCGTCGGTTTTGCGCGACTTTCAAATCGCGCGTAGTTTTGCCGTGCCAACGTTCGCTTCTTCACTAAGCGGCCCCACTTCCTTTGACGCACCGGTGACGGTTTCGCGCAGCGGTTCATCGTCGCCGGTTTCGGAAGCGGAAACCGCAAACGCCTCTTTCGCATCGGACACAGCGTCACTTTCTCGACAAATCGCGCGGCAAAGTGGCGGTACGAAGCCGCGCGTCACACGGGCGGCACTTCCGTTCACGATGCTTGCACGCCGCGTTCCGTTGACCGCAGCGACCTTTGTTTTGCGGTCGTCCGAAAATGGGGCGGGTGGCGCGGAACCTCGCGCATCCGCACCAACCACGCACAACTCGATTCACAGGGCGGAAGCGTTCCCCCTTGCGGCATCGCGCTTCGTTTTGTCGCGGCATGCTGTGCCCGAAACGGACACAAACGGCGAAAACGACGCTTCAACCATCGCTCCAACCGTGTCGTTTGCAGGCGGCCCGGCGTCGCATTCCGCTGTTATGCCGCCCTTTGCCACGCCGACTGTGCCTTTGCTTCGCGCCCCATTGTCGCCCGCGCTTTTGAATGTGCCCTTCGCGGCGCAAGCGGCGCGGCAGAATGATGAAACACCAAGCGAGATCGGCGAAGGCATGGGAACCGTTGTGCCGCGCTTTGTCGCCCGGCTTGCGGCTACGGCTCCGTTTGCGCCACCCGTATCCGCGTTTGTGAGCCGCAGTGCCCAATCGGTACGTGCGGAAGAGGGTGCGTTCCGGTCGCCGAGCGAAACCGGCGAAACGAGTTCGGTTTCTCAACTCTTTTCCACACGCGGCGCGGCCTATGAAATGGCCCGAACCCTGCGCAGCGGAACCTTGACGACGGCCTCGCTCGCTCGGCAACCGACGGAAGAAGCCGGGTTTTCCGTTCAGCGGGCCGTAGATGGCGGGGGCGAAGCGGCGGGCGGCGCACCGGCCCCGGGTGCGGGTGGCGAAGCAGGTGGAGGCGCAAATGCCGCGACCGATTTGATGGCGATTGACCGGCAGGTCGATTTGTTATGGGATCGCTTCATGCAGCGGTTGCGTATCGAGCAGGAACGCGCGGGCTTTCATTAAGCCGTGGTTCCTTTGTGTCGGCAGGGAAAACGAACGGACGCGCGGAATTGAAAATTACGGTAACTACTTATGCCCAAAGCCACGCTTGAAAATCTGGAAACCCACGAGGTTTTTGAATGCCGCTTCAATCCAACCGATTTCACGGTGGAAAAAAGCAACACGATTAGCGCAACCGCCGTCAAGGGGAAAAACGTGCCCAAGTCCGAGTTCGGCGGCGGCGGGGCGCGAACGCTAAACCTCAAATTGCTGTTCGATGTGTCGGAATCGCCGACCGAAAGCCTGATTCCGCGCATGGAAAAACTGCAAAAGTTGATGCTGGTCGCCGAGGAAACCGCGAACAGTAAATCGAAGCGCGGACGTCCGCCGCGCGTGCAGTTCAAATGGGGAACCTACATGGGTTTTCCCGCGCTGATTACCAAACTCTCCATTCAATACACGCTGTTCCGCGAAGACGGCTCCCCCATTCGCTCGGTCGTTACGATGGGATTGCAGGAGTTCGAGGACAAAACCGACAAGCCCAAACAAAACCCCACGTCGTTTACGGAATCCGGGCAGAAACTGCGCTATATCCGCCCGCACGAAACGCTGGCCTCGCTTGCGTGGGAAGAATACCAAGACCCGACGCAGTGGCGGCGCATCGCGGATGCCAACCGCATGGAAAACCCGCGCGATTTGAGCGTCGGGCAGGTTATCGTGATTCCCCCCCGCTAATACTACGCCGTTATGCCCGCCGCCACTGCTGAACATCTTTCGCACTTTTCGCTCGTCCTCGACGGCAAGCCCGCCGACAAGGACGCGATGGACGCGCTCATTACGTGCGTTGTCGAAACCACGCTCAATCTGCCCGATTTGTGCGTTCTGCGCCTGCACGACACGGCTTTCAAATGGATTGACAGCACGCTGTTCAAAGAAGGCGTGTCCCTGCAAGTCGATGTGACGTGGGAAGGCGGCGAAACCGCGACGCTGTTCAGGGGCGAGATCGTTGGCTTGGAAATGGATTTGGACGCCCACCATATACCCACCATTTCTGTGCGCGCTTACGACCGCTCGCATAGACTCCACCGGGGCCGAACGAGTCGAACGTTCGTGCAAATGAGCGATTCAGACATCGTAAACAAAATCGGGCAGGAAATGGGCTTCACGGTCACCGCCAAATCCACCTCGATTGTTCACGACTGGCTCATGCAAAACAACCAAACCAACTGGGAGTTTTTGAGCGAGTGCGCCGCGCGCTGCGCGTTCCGTTTGTTCTTAAAAAATGAGCGCGAATTGCATTTTGAGCCGATTGATTATTCGTCGCAGCAAACGCCGCTCGAATGGGGCAAGGATTTGGTGCGCTTTCGCCCGCGCATCAGCACGTCACAGCAAGTCGATGAGGTGATTGTGCGCGGGTGGGACGTAAAAAAGAAAATGCCCATCATCGGCAAAAGCCAGTCCGCCAAAGGAACGCCGGTCGCGGGCGGCGCGCCCGTGCAGGGCGGCACGGTCGCCCACCAAACATGGGGCACGGCCCGCCACCATTTGGTCGATCATCCCGTTCGCAGCCAAAACGAAGCCGACGTGCTGGCGCAGTCCCTGTGCGACGCGATTGGCAATACGTTTTTGGAAGCCGAAGGCACGGCAAACGGCAAAGCGACGCTGCAGCCCGGCACGTGGGTGGAAATAAAAAACATCGGGCAGCGGTTTTCCGGCAAATACTTCGTCACGACGGCCCGGCACGTGTACGGCGCGCCGCAAAAAGGTGGGGGCGGGGCGGGCGGCGGCGACGGCTACCAAACCACGTTTCAAGTGACCGGCAAGCAGCCCCCCATTTTGTTGTCCTTAATCGGCTCGCGCACCACGAACGGCGGCGGGCGCGGCAGCACGACATTGGGCGGCAATATAGTAGTCGGGGTCGTGACCGATAACAACGACCCCGACGGCATGGGGCGCGTCAAGGTCGAATACCCGTGGCTGGTGGATGGACACACGAGCCACTGGGCGCGCGTCGTTTCGCCGATGGCGGGCAAGGGCCGGGGCTTTTATTTTCTTCCCGAAATCGGCGATGAGGTTTTGGTCGCCTTCGAGCACGGGGCGATTACGCACCCCTACCTTTTGGGCGCATTGTGGAACGGCAAAGACGACACGATTGAACCCAACAACAAGGCCGTCAGTGGTGGAAAAGTCAACCGGCGCACCATTAAAACCCGCACCGGACACACGATTCTCCTTGACGACACGGACGGCAAAGGCGGCGTAGAAATTCTGACAAAAGACGGGCGCACCGTGAACATTTCGGACGCCGACAGCAAAATCACGGTGTCCGATAAGGGCGGTAACAGCATGGTCGTCAACAGCAGCGACAGCAGCATAGCGATTAAATGCAACGGCGACTTCACGGTTTCGGCAAAGGGAAACGTCAAAATCGAGGGGACGAGCGGTGTGAGTGTTTCCAGCCCGGCCCAAACCGAAGTCAAGGGCAGCGCCGTCAATGTGAATGGCACGGCAACCGTTGGCATCAAGGGCGGCATGGTCAATATCAACTAATGGAAGAAAACTAAACCAATGCCAACCGGCCCCGCCGCCCGAATAGGCGATATGACCGCGCACGGAACGCCCCTCGCCCCCGGCCCGCCCAGCCCCAACGTCTTGATTGGTGGGCAGCCCGCATGGCGCGGCTTGTCCGACGTGCACGCCTGCCCGATTGTCAAAGGGGTCGTTCCCGACGGCGTGGGCGTCGTGATTAACGGCAGCACGACCGTGCTGATTAATGGATTGCCCGCCTGCCGCATGGGCGACACCATTCAAGAAGCGTCGGCGGTGAACTCCATTGTGCAGGGCGCACCGAACGTGATCATCGGCGGGTAGAAAAGATATGGCAGATACTTGGGACGACGATCCGCGCTTCGACAACCCGTATGACCGCGGCATCGACCGCCCCCGCGACGCCAAAGCGTTTCTTGGCGTCGGCTGGAAATTCCCGCCGCAGCTGGACGCGCGCGGACGCATCGCCCTTGTCAGCCACGAAGACGACATCGACGAAGCCATACTTATCATTTTACGAACGCGCCCCGGCGAGCGCCCGATGCGCCCCCGGTTCGGCAGCGATTTGTACCGGCTTTTGTTCGCGTCTGTGGATCAGGGCACGGCGAATAGGGCGCAAATGTACGTCACCGACGCCCTCGAAATGTGGGAGCCGCGCATCGAACTCCGCGACGTGCGCGCGACTCCGCACCCCGAATACCCAAGCGCGCTGCTGATTCACGTGGACTACGTGGTGCGCTCCACCAACAGCGAGCGTAACTTGGTCGCCCCGTTCTTCCTCATTCCCGACGAGCGCGAGTAATGGGAAGAGAAGGAAAAACGACCCTTCGGCGCGAACTTTGCAAGCGGTAAATTCTTCATAAAGCCGCGCTTTCGCAAGCCGCGCCGAGGGCAAAAGATGTCGTTGGGTCGCACGTCGCGCCGAAAATCTCAAAAAGTCACCTGCATTGGGGCAGGTTCCACAGTGCTGCGCGGCGCGACAGTGGCAGCGACGACTGTCAAATTTCTCACACCGCTTGCGCTTGTGGTCGGCGCGGCGGCGATTCCTTGCGTCGCGCAGGCGCAAACGCCCGTCGGTAAATTGAGCATCACGCGGCAAGTGCTGGTTACCAAAGGCACGGTCGCACAAAGCGCGCAGTACGTTCCCGCCAAACAAAATCAAGCAGTTTTCGATGGGCAAGGGATTCGCACCCTCAAACGGGCGCTGGCCGAAGTGACGTTTAGCGATACGTCGGTTTTGCGAATCAACGAGCGCACCGACCTCGTTTTGCAAAACTCCGCCACGCTCCGAAACGTCCAACTAAGGGCGGGCGTCGTGTGGATACGGGTCGCGCGGGGAACCAACACGCAGATCGAAACGCCGTCGGCAACCGCCGTTGCGCGCGGCACGACGTTTGTGGTCGCGGTTGGCAGCGACGGCGCGTCGCAACTCACGGTTTTGGACGGGCGCGTGGATATGGTGCAGGGCGCGCAGGCGGTCAGCGTTGGGGCCGGGGAAACGATTTCCGTCGCCGCTCCGGCAAACAACGGAGCGGCAACGCTGCCGTCCGCGCCATCGGCCCTTTCCCCTTCCGATCTTCCCGAAGAGTTGGGTGGCAGCGCGGTTGGTTGGTGGCAAACCATTGGGCAGGAAAGCGGACTGCTGATTACCGCAGGTTCGCCGGTGCAGGGATTCGATCTGCGCTCGTCGCCGCTCACCGAAGTGTTGCAGCAGGCCGCGCAAAACGAGCGCGGCATCACAACCGGAAACTACAATCGGTACGTCGCGCGACAGCCGTACTACCTAAACGATCCGTTTCAGCGCGACCGGCTTATCGCTATCGCGCGGCAAAGTTTGGTCACGGCGATACAAAACTCTGGTTTGTCGCTGTCCGCGTATCAGCAGGCCAACGGCAATCTGCCGGTCGCGTCGCTTGGCGTAAACGCCGCCGATTTGGCGTTTTTGCAAAGCATCAATATCTCCACTGTTGGGCAAGCCATCGACGGAACCAAGCGCAATAGCGGAACCCTGAATGTTATCGTAGACACGCGGAGCGCGTACCGGCCCGGCAACATCAACAGCCTGCCCAACTACGATTTCCGCCTGCTCGACCGCAACGATACGAGTTTGACGCTTCTCGGCGTGGGCGCGGGTTTGGGCCTGCTTGCCGATGCCGCCGTCAACAAGAATTTAACGGTTTCCACGCCGCGCGGCGAGGCGTCGGCGTGGGCGTTCGCCAACGATCCGTCGATTGTCGGGGCACGGGGCGGTTTGACCGGGCGGGTCGGTAATACGCGCTACCGCTTGGAAAGCAACGCCATCCGCGTTTTGTCCGGCGACAACGTGCGCACGAACGGCAAACTCGACTCGGTCGCGGTTGTCGAACATACCATCGGCGACAGCGTGACGGTCTTCGCAGGCCGCGACCGTTTCTATGGCGGGCCGGTGTTTCAAAATCAGGTTTTGTCGCAGCTAATTGCCGATAGGTATTCCGCCCTCGGCGCGACGGTTCGGCAGGGCGACGCGACCCTCAAAGCCGCCTATCTATACGATGCGAACCCCGATGTGACCGGCTCGCAAAAGGGCGCATTGGCGTCTTTGTCCTACAAATTAGGCGGTGGACTCGTCGGCATTAACGCGCTCCGCGTCCCTAAACTGGACAACGGCTACGGTTTGACCGGCAGTTTGTCGTACAACATTGTGCCCGGTCAGGTGGATTTTTACGCCGAATTGGGGCGCGGCCCGGACAAAGCGACGCTGCAAACCTACGGCGCGTATTTTCCCGGCTTGTTTCAAAAAACCGACGTGGACTTGTTCGTCGAATACGGCGAGCATACGGGCCTCGGGCGGGCCGTGTCGCTCATCGCCGCCAAAGACGTGGGCCGCAATCTCAACGTGCGCGCCTATGCCAATCTGGAAGACGGAACGCGCCGCACCCAAGTCGGCGCGGCGGCGATTTTCCGTATCGGTTCGCGGTAAATTATCCGCCTACGCGCATTGTAGCGCGCCGTCTACTTCCCTGTCCAGCATATCCATGATTCGGGCGCGGAGCGGAACCGGGGCGGAAACCTGCGCCAAACGCTCGCGGATCGTGCGGAGCAGATTTTCCTCGAACTGAAAGCGCGTCAAGCAGTCCGAGCATTCTTCCAAGTGCGTTTGCAGTTCGGCTTTTTCGTCGTCGGTTAAGGCGTGGCTTAAAAATTCGTTCAAGCGCAAAACGGCGCTTTCGCATTCGGAATAGTTGAGCGGCATTTCTTCTGCGGCGGGGCGATTCATTAAAATAAGTCCAGTTCCGCGCGGGGCGGGCAATAAAAAGCGAACAAAAATAATCCGACAAAAACAAACCCGCCCAATGTAGCCATGCCTTATCGCGGGTTGGCGTCGCCGTAAGCCCACAGGGCTTTTTGCACCAAGCGGCGGCCCCGCGAAAGCCGCGAGCGGACGGTTCCAATCGGCACGTTCAAAATCTCGCTGATTTCCTGATACGAAAAATCGTTCAAATCGGCGAGCATGACCGTATCGCGGTACTCGTTGGGCAAATTGCCTATGGCGTCGCGGATGGCCTCGATCTGGATTTTCTGCACAATCGCCTGCTCGGGCGACTCCGTTCCGCTGTTTTGCCGAACGTCGCCGCTTCCCAAGCGGTTATACAGGTAAAAATCCTCCATCTCGTCATACGACACGCGGTCCGGTTCGCGGGTGCGCTTGCGGTACGAGTTGATGAACAGGTTTGTCAGTATCCGAAACAGCCACGCCCGCGCATTAGTTCCCCCTTGAAACTGGTCGAAAAATTGAAAGGCGCGCAAAAACGTATCCTGCACCAAATCGTCGGCATCCGACGCGGAGCGGGTCATCGCATACGCCGAGCGGTACAAAGCGTCCAAATGCGGCAGCATCGCGTCTTCAAAGCGTCGCCTGCGCTCTTTGGCGGCGGCGGGTGAAAGCGCAGCGCGAACAGGCGGCGCGGGTATTGTTTCTTCGTCGGGGGTTGAATCGGGCATAAACGGATTTTTTCTATTACACGAAGCGGGCGGCGGCAAGGGCGGTGCGGGCGGGCGAAGCACTGGTGTCGGGCAGCGTTTCGATCATTTGCAGCACGACCCCTTTGAGTTTTTCCAAGTTCGCGCTAAAAATATCAATCACGTCTTGGTTGGAAACGGGTTTGGCGTCGGCCTCTTCGGCGTGCAGGCCCGCGTCGTAATCCGTAATCAGCGATAAATTGACATAACTCATTTCCAGTTCGCGGGCCAAATAGCATTCGGGGTACTGCGTCATGTTGATGACTTCCCAGCCCTGATTGGTAAACCAATGCGATTCGGCTTTGGTGGAAAAGCGCGGCCCTTGAATGACGACGACCGTTCCCTTGTCGTGGGCGGGCACACCCCGCTCGCGGCATACTTTAATCGCGTGGGCGCGCAAAACGGGGCAGTACGGATCCGCCGACGAAACGTGCGTCGTTACCGGGCCGTCGTAAAAGGTGTCTTTGCGCCCCGACGTTCTATCGACGAACTGATCGCAGACGACAATATCGCCGGGTTTGACGTGTTTTTGCAGCGACCCGCAAGCGTTTGGCGCGATAACGTCGGTCACGCCCAGCGATTTCATGGCCCAAACGTTCGCGCGATAGTTGATAATGTGCGGGGGCAAATCGTGGTTCTTGCCGTGCCGGGGCAAAAAGGCCACTGTTTTTCCGCCGATTTCGCCCAGCGTCACGACATCCGACGGCGACCCGTAGGGCGTTTCCACTTTCACCTCGCGCACGTTGCCCGAAAGGAGCGCGTAAAACCCCGACCCACCGAAAACCCCGACCTGCGCTTTATCGCTCGATCCCGCCATCGCTATCGCCATATATGTTTATCTGTCTTTCCCGACACGTTCTGTTCCCATTGTTCCCGTTACGCCGGTTTTTATCCTTCGGCACATCGACGATGGAAGCCTACGCAACCGAAGTCACCAATGCTCGCAAGCCCGATGAGGCGAGCGGCAACCCGCAATTCAAGCCCGTGTGGGAATATATGCTGACCGCGCCCTAAACGCGATTACCGCCTTGGCGCGGCGAAGGATTGGCCTTCTGAACCCGCAGCCGTCAGATGCGGCGCGATGGCATTAACAAGCGACGCACCGAAAAGCGTAATCGTCGCGGTTCGGCGTTTTTCCATCGGAACGGAAATTTTGTAGAAGGTCAACCACAATCGTTTTTTCTTTTCGCCGCGCGCAATGGCAGTCCACGGAATAAGAATGGGCGCATGGCCGGGACGAAATAGAAAGATCGGGCACAGATACAGTCCGGTCGGGGCAACGCCTACCGTCAAGCAGTTTTTGTACTGCGCCAAGCCCAGCTCCATCGTTCGCATAAAGTACCGGCGCGTTCCCACGGGCAGTCCCAAAGCAGCGGGGAACTCGTTGGCGAGCGTGGCCCAGTGCCCAATTCGAGAAATAAGCCAGCAAATTAAATACCAAAAACCCAAAAATCCGACGAAGCACAGCGGCACGATTACGTCATCAGGAACGGACGAGAGATCCATACTTGTGTATTTACCTCGTTTGCGGTGCGCTTTGATAAAAAAGGAAGTGGCGCGACCCGTTGCGAACGTTGTTTTTATGAATTCCCTGCTCCGCGACGTTCCCGAATCCTTTGAAACCGCCCGCCTCGTTATCCGCTGCCCTCTGCCCGGCGACGGCCCGGTCGTCAATCGCGCCATCGTGGAAAGTTTGCCGCGCTTGGCTCCATGGTTCCCGTGGGCGCAAACGACTCCGACCGTGGACGATACGGAAGCCAATATGCGAAAAGCGCACGTCGCCTTTTGGAGCGAACTGATCTGCGCCTGCTCGTATTTCATAAGGAAACCGGTGGTTTGGTCGCCTCGTCCGGTTTGCACCGCGTCAACTGGAACGTGCCCAAATTCGAGATCGGTTACTGGGCGACGACGGCTTACGAAGGCAAGGGCCTCATTACGGAAGCCGTTCTTGGAATCGCAAACTTCGCGTTTGATACGCTCCATGCCGCCCGCGTGGAAATTCGGTGCGACCCCGCCAATACGCGGAGCGCGCACGTCGCCGAAAAATGCGGATTCGTTTTGGAAGCCCGCCTCAAAAACGACGCCCGCGATGTCGGCGGCAGTTTGCGCGATACGCTCGTCTTTGTCCGCACTTCCCACGACGCAGAAACGGGAATCGCATAGATGGAAAGCATTTTGCACGACGACGAGGAACTGCACATCACAACCGCCGGGCAGGATTGGATTGTTACGTGGCACGCACCGACAAATCCCCCGTCGGGCACTCCGCACGGCGCAGCGGGACTTTGTATCACGTCTGACGGCGGCATTGTACTTATCAGCGCCGACGGCACGAACTGGGATTTCCCTGCCGGGCGGCCCGAAGACGGCGAAACGTGGGAAGATACGCTGCGCCGCGAAATGCGCGAAGAAGCCTGCGCCGAAATCGTGGAAGCCCGACTGCTCGGCTTCGCCCGAAGTCAATGTATGGCGGGGCACGAAAAAGGCAAAATACTTGTACGGTCGTTTTGGCGAGCCGAAGTGACGCTTAGCGAATGGAAGCCGGAATGGGAAATCACGCATCGCCATGTCGTCCCCGTCCGCGCCGTGCTGCTTTATGTGCCGCCCGTGTATTTGCCCGTTTCGCGCCGCGCGCTTCGGGAAGCAGGATTATTGCTTTCCTCTGCGCCTTAAAATTTGGGAGAGACGAAAACAATGACAGAGCCTATGGAAGCGGCATTGATCGTGGTGGACAAAACGGCGCGCACCTTGTCGCTCGTCGCGCACGGGGAAACGATGGCTTGTTTTCCCGTTTTGGTGGGACAAAACTTGGGGGCCAAAGAACGCGAAGGCGACGGGCGCACGCCCGAAGGCTGCTACTTTGTTTTGCGGCTTCTGCCCGACGAAAACGCCGTCGGCAACGGGTTTTATAAAGGCCTGCACCTTTCGTACCCCGGCATAGCGGACGCGGCGCGGGGACTTGATAGCGGCTTGATCGATGCGCCTACTTTTCAGCAAATCGTGCAGGCGTACCAAAAAGGCAATATTCCGCCGCAGGAAACCGCGCTCGGCGGGTATGTGGCGATTCATGCCGGGCTTGCCGACGACGAACCGTTTATGCGAGGCACGAAAGGCTGTATCGTGATGCGAAATACGGATATGGACGTGGTTTTCGCGTTTGCCCACGCCGGAATACCGGTGAT
Source organism: uncultured Armatimonadaceae bacterium (assembly GCA_964241985.1). Lineage (GTDB taxonomy): Bacteria > Armatimonadota > Armatimonadia > Armatimonadales > Armatimonadaceae > CAXTBP01. Next base: position 11,668 of record CAXTBP010000091.1, read on the forward strand.
TATTCACGCATAGAATGGGCACGCATAGGAAAGGCTTTTCTTCGTGGCGAAACAAACCCCATGAACCCCATGAACCCCACCCCTTCCCCCGCGCAAAACGGCGCGGCCCTGCCCGATTTTCCGTTTGACCGGTACATCAAGTACGATGAACTGACCCGCTTGCTCCAAGAAGCCGCCGCCGCGCGGCCTGAGTTGGTGAAGATCGAAAGCATCGGCAAGTCCTACGAAGGGCGCGATATTTGGTGCGCGATTGTCACGGATTTTTCTACCGGCCCGGATAGCGAAAAGCCCGCCGTCTACGCGGACGCCAACATCCACGCGACCGAGGTTTCGCCGACAACGGCGGTTACGTACCTGCTGCACAAACTGATTGCCGGGTTCGGAAGCGACGAGAAAATCACGCGGGCTTTGAAAACCCGCGCGTTTTATTTGATTCCGCGCGTCAATCCCGACGGGGCCGAACTGTATCTATCGGACACGCCGCGCTACCTGCGTTCGTCCACGCGCCCCTACCCCTTCGACGAAGAACCCTTAGACGGTTTGAAGCGCGAAGACATCAACGGCGACGGCTTATCGCTGCAAATGCGCATACCGGACAACAACGGCCCGTGGAAAAAATACGCCGACGATCCGCGTATTATGGTGCGCCGCGACCCGATTGAAACCGGCGGCGACTACTTCCGCCTTTTGCCCGAAGGACGCTTAACCAATTACGACGGCGTGACGTTCACGATGCAGCGCAACAAAGAGGGTTTGGACTTAAACCGCAACTTCCCCGCGCACTGGCGACCCGAAAACGAGCAGGGCGGGGCCGGGCCGTACCCGACGAGCGAGCCGGAAGCCCGCGCGCTTGTCGCCTTTATCACGTCGCGCAAAAACATCTGTCACGCCGTCACGTTCCACACCTATTCGGGCGTCCTTTTGCGCCCTTACGGCACGCAGGCCGACGACGGCTTCCCCGCCGAGGATTTATGGACGTACCAAGTTATCGGCAAAAAAGGCACGGAGTTTACCGGCTACCCCGCCGTGTCGGTTTTCCACGATTTCAAGTACCATCCCAAAGAGGTCATCACGGGCGTGTTCGACGACTGGTGCTACGATCATTTGGGAATATTCGCATGGACGACCGAAATCTGGTCGCCGCAACGGCAGGCCGGGATCAACAAAGGGTTCGATGCGGAAACGTCGCCCGGCAGTTTCAAGTTCACGACATGGGGCCGCGATCACGACGTTTCCGACGACGTGAAACTCGTACAGTGGGCGGACAGCCATTTGGACGGCAAGGGCTACTACGATTGGAAACCGTTCGAGCATCCCGACCTCGGCCCGGTCGAAATCGGCGGATGGGATGCCTTATACGCTTTCCGCAACCCGCCGCCTTCGATGCTGCAAAATGAAATCGCGCCGCATTCGGACTGGCTGATTTGGCAATCGCTGACCTGCCCGCACTTGTCCATCCATTCCGCTGAAGCGACGAAACTTTCCGAAGGCGTTTACAAAATCCGTTTGGTCGTGCAAAACGAAGGCTGGCTGCCGTCGTATGTGACGAAAAAAGCCAACGAACGAAAAGCCGTGCGTCCCGTTATCGCCGAAATCACGCTCCCGGACGGCGCAACGCTGCAAACCGGCAAACCCCGCGAAGAAATGGGCCAGTTGGAAGGCTGGGCCTACAAACCCGTCGCCAACAGCGGCTACAGTGCCGACGCCACCGACGACCGCGCCAAGCGCGAATGGATTGTATCCGCCCCAACCGGCGGTACGGTCTCGCTCGTCGTCAAGCACGAACGCGCGGGCACAGTACGGGTGAAATTGGAATTAGACAACGCCGCTTAAAGCACATGGATTGGAAATCCACGTTTAAGTGACCTGCGGCCAGTTGTCCTTCGGACAAAGAAATAAATGAAAGGCTCCCAGTCTAATAAGGAACCTTTCGTTTGCGGCACAACCCACCACATTTACATAATGCCTTGTCCGTGAGGACAACTGGCCGAAGGTCACTTAAACGTGGATTTCCAATCCATGTTACTGATGCCGCCCATGTCACAAACCCATGTGCTTTTCGATGGCACAACCCATGTTTTTGATTTACCGTGCGACTGGCTAAAAATGCCGCGCGATGAGGAACATCGTGACGAAATGGCAGGCGCTTCCCATCAGGACGAGGCAGTGCCATAGTTCGTGGGCGGAAAACAGGCCGGGGCGCAGTTTGGGCTTGTCCATGACGCAAATCACGGCCCCACCGGTGTAAATAAGGCTCCCGATAAGCAGCCAAACGAGGGCGGCGGGCGGAACAGAGCGCACCAATGGGCCGAGCGCGGCAAGGGCGACCCAGCCGGTCAAAAGGTACAAAACGGCCTGCACCCAGTCCGGCGCGCGGCGGCGGGAAATGATGTCAATGACGATGCCCGTCAGTGCAAGACCCCATACAACGCCTAAGAGACTCCACCCCCAACCGGTCGGGAGGGCTATTAGGCAAATCGGCGTGTAGGTTCCGGCAATCAGGGCGTAGATGGCAGCGCGGTCGAAGCCGAACAAGGCATCGGTGACTTTGGGGCTGGCTTTGAGCAGATGGTACAGCGCGCTTGCCGTGTACAAAACAACGAGGGTGACGCCGTAAATAATGAACGACGACCACTGCCACGGGCGACCCTGCACCTCGACAATCAAATACACCAAACCGGCAAGGGCAAGCAGCGCGCCAAAGGCGTGAAGAAAACCGGAAATGGGATCTTTGGCGCGTCGCCGTAAATGCGCTTTGTAGTTGCCGAATAATTTTGTAATCAAACTCGCCCGCTCGTCCTTCCGCCCACTACTGCCCGCGCCCGTTGTCACAAACACGAGGCGAAAGCCGCTTCATCGTAACACGGCGCGCGGCTTTTCTGCCAATGGATCTATTACCCATTTTGCCACCGGTTTAATTTTCGGGTGCGCGTGTGCTACACTTTACCTACGAATAACACCCCCACGAAAGTACCACAGGTTTTCTTATGGCGTTTTGCGATTTTCATTATTACAGCCCCGCGCTGGGCAAACAAACGGCGGCCTATGTACTGACGCCCGAAATTGGGGTCGGCCCGTTTCCTGTGATGTATTTGCTCCACGGCCTCAGCGACGACCACACCATTTGGCTGCGGCGCACCCGTTTGGAAGAATTTCTTACCAACATTCCCCTCATCGTCGTGATGCCCGACGGGGGCCGGGGCTTTTACTGTGACGCCGAGCAGGGCTACGCCTACGATAAAGCCCTCGCTATAGAACTCGTGGATCGTATCGACCGCACGTTTCCGACCAAAGCGAACCGCGAAAATCGATGTGTTGCCGGGCTTTCGATGGGCGGTTATGGCGCGGCCAAATTCGCCCTCGCGCATCCCGACCGTTTTGTCGCCGGGGTTTCGCATTCGGGCGCGCTCTCGTTCGCGCATCTGCCGCACACGTGGCGGGAAGAGCGTGCCAAAGAATGGGGCCGCATCGCGGGCGCGGAGCCGAACGGCCCCAACGATCTGTTCGCCCTCGCCGAAAAAATCGACAAAGCAAACCTGCCTGCGCTTCGTATCGACTGCGGAACCGAAGACCAACTCATCGACCAGAACCGCGAATTTCACGCCCATTTGGAAAAACTGGGTATTCCGCACGAATACCAAGAAAACCCCGGCGCGCACAACTGGGCCTATTGGGACACGCACATTCAGGACACCCTCGCCTTTTTCCGCAAAACGATGGGCTTTTAAGACGCAGTTCCCATGAATGCGGCGACACTGGGCAAAATCCTCGGAACAAGACCATTTAATCAACGGCTTTACACGTTTTGGACGTTTCTCGCCGCCCTCACTATCACTGCTGCTATTTTAGGGGGCGGATGTTGCCCAATTGCGGGGGGTACGGAGGGCTGCGATTTCAGTTTGTGTGGCAATGACTTTCCGCAGGCCGTCGTTTCACCGGACGGCGCACTCCAAGCCGTTATTTTTCAGCGGAGTTGCGGCGCAACAACGGGTTTTGTCACGCACGTTACGGTTTTGCAGGCAGGCGCGGCTTTGCCAAACGAAGGCGGCAATCTTTTCGTTGCCGATGATTGCGATTGGGTAACGCCGGAAAAAGAATGGAAGGAACCGAAGGGCGCGATGGCCCAAATCAAGTGGATTGGGCCGCGCACTCTACGCATTTGCTATCCATTTACTGCAACAGTGTACCAGCACGAAGCCACCGCCGACGTTTCGACGGATTGGTTCTCGAAGCCCATTCCTGTGCACGCCGAGTACCACGCTGTAAAAGTCGTGCCGCTGAATCGCCCCGGTCTTTGGCGGCCCACCAAAAAACACTAAAATGCAGCGGCTACTTCGGTAACTGCCGCAAATGGTACACTTGATGCGCGTCGGCGAGGCGTAGGACTTGCTGGGCGTTCATCGGCCCGGCGATGGGATGCAGCGCAATCGGCGTCGAAGCGTCGTCCGCCTGCAAATTGTCCAAGCGCGCTTTCAAAAATGCGCGGTGCTCACCCCATACTCGCTCGGTTTCATCCAGTCCGGGCGGCGTAGGCGACGGCAGCATATTGGGCGGCGCGGGCAGCGGCACGCCCCAGCGCAAAAGATGAGTCAGCAGCGATACGGCGAACGCGGGCGCTTTTTTCTCCACGCTTTGTCCGGTCTGCAAGGCGGTGATTTGCCCCGTCACTTCGCCCTCGGCAATCGCCAAATGGTGCAGCATTTGGGCATACGACCAACCGCCGGGTTTACGTGGGGCAATGAAAACGTCGTCGGGCAGAGCGCGGGCGCGGCGCACGATTTCACTTTTCCCGGTTTCGATAGCGTCCCAAAGGGGCACAAGGTCGGGCGGCATAAACGGACAAATCCCTTTCAGTGCGTTTTGCTTGTTGTACCCCTTCCGCTTCTCCACTCGCCCGTCGGGTCTCTTAACGCGCCCGAAGTGACGGCAGAGCGGTTTTCATCCAGAGCGAATTCCATTCCCATTCAACCACGCTGTAAGCGCCCGTTTTCGTTCGGTTCAGATAAAACGTCGCCGAGCTGCTCCATTCCCGCCCGTTTTTGCGCTTGGGTTTTCCGGTAACCGTCACGTCAACCCGCAGCACATCGGGCGAGTTCGGCGCGAACGATTCGCCCGCCACGAAGTTTTGTTTCTCTGCCCCGACGATGACGGAACGCCACTCGGCCCAGTTGTTTTTTTGATGCGAAACACGAAACGCCCATTGCTGCCGCCGTACCGTCCCTGTATCCAGCGATGGAATGCGCGCGTGCAAATACCCAAAATCCCACGCCGATGCGAAAGCCGCAAAATTTCCGTCACGCCATCCCTTATCGGAAGCATTTATCGCCGCTTGAATTTTTTGCTTTTCGCTTGCGGGCAGAGTCTCCCAAACCGGATTAACAACACGTTCTTCTTCGCGCTTTACTTTCGCCCCGGGCGGTGGAACCAAAATAAAGGTGGACGGCGGCAGATTTTCGTTGTAACGGAACTGGTCGGCAATCGTTTGGTAATGAACGTCCCGCCCATTGAGAGCATATTGTTTCTGCTCGAACCGCACGACGCGATGCGTGTCCGGTTCCACCCATGTTTGAAACGTTACCTTCCCGAACGCGCGGCCCTTATTGCCATAGCGAGCCGGAAGTTTCCACGGCGGCTGCGTTCGCTCGAATAAAATCAAGGAGCGGCCCGCTTCCGTCACGGCGCGGCTTTTCCAAGCCGACGGCTTCGGCAGCCACATGGGCAGTTTTTCCGATGGTGATTTTACCGCACCGTCTTTTGGCCTTGTGCGGATATAATTTGAAACCTCGTCCGGCGAAATGATTTGACTGATGATTGAACCTTTTACCCCATCGCCGTTCATATCTTCTTTTTCCCGTCGGATAAAACTGGTTGTTCTGTAGGTGTTGTTAAAGGAGGTGTATACAATTTGTCGTTGCCCGTTCATGACCATGTGAAAGTCATTCTTGACAATATACGGTTTGTTTGGCGTTGGCGCGGAATGACTTATTGTCGCCAAATCGAACGGCTCCAGACGCGCCCATTTTTCGGACGTTCGCGGCGGGCCAAGCGGTGCGCCGTCGCCAAAGTTCGTGCTGCTTCGATTGGTTTCGATCCAGTGCACGGTTTGCACGTTTTGCATCGCGGCTTCCACTTGGGCGAACGCAACCGAGGGCCGCGCGGGTATCTTAGAAATACGATTTAGCAAGGCTACCGAAATAAGACAGACTAATAAGCACACACATATTCCGGCAACTTCGGCCCATGAATAGCGACGACGAGCGCGCGGTCTAACAGGACGGGCAACAGGCGCAGGAGCCGCCGACAAAACGCGGGTTCGTAAATCGGGCGGCAGAACGATTTTGTCGGCGTATAAAGCGCGGGCTTTTTGGTTAAACGTTTGCGCGTCGGCCCATGCGGTCTGGCAGGCGGCGCAGGTTTGCAAATGGCGACGGACACGCAAGGCGGAAACCGGCGACAAAGAGCGGTCGGCGAAATCGCTTAAAAGCGACAAAACGGCGTCACAGCGCATGGCGGGAGTTTCCTTTGAGCGCGGCGGAAGAAGAAACCGGCGGATGGGTTATCGCTGATTCTTCGGGTTCGGCGAGCAGAACGCGCAGTTTATGGGCGGCGTCGTGGACGCGGCTTTGCACGGTTCCCGTGGGCACATTCAAAACGCGGGCGGCTTCCTTGTGGGTGAAGCCCTCGGCTTTCACGAGCAAAAACGCTTCACGAAGCGGCGGCGAAAGGGTCGAAAGCGCGGTTTGCAAACGCAGCCGCTCCAGCGACGCGCCCGCAAAATTTACGCTATCCGGTAAATGCTCAATGGGATTTGTTTCGTCGCCGGTCGGCACGCGCGAGTTGGTTTCGCGCCATGCCCAAAACTTGCGGAGCGCGATGCGATAGAGCCACGTCGTCGTTTTCGCCCGGCTTTGAAATCGGGGCAGGCTTTGAAACGCGGCAACAAACGTTTCCTGCGCCAAGTCTTCGGCGTCCGACGGGTTGCCGTTGCATAAGCGCACGCACCAGCCGTACACGCGCTCGGCGTGCGCGTCGTACAGGGCGGCAAAACGTTGATTGGCGCTTCGTTCCAATGGTAGCGAAGCGGCAAGCGGCAAAGTTTTTATGGGCGGCGGTGCATTCATGCGCGACACTTTCATAACCTTAGTGCGCCGTTTTCGCGTTTTTGTTGGGAATTGAGAAAAACTTTTTTGCTATGGGTTTTAGTTTAATGGGTTTTAGTTTATCGGTTTTGCTGCCGACAATCGGATTATGTCAGCGCTCTCCTTGCCGCAGTGTCACAAACCCAACACGAAAAAGCGGGTTGCGTGGTGCTTCTTCGTATTCGCAAGTCTTTTATTTGTGTCCGCAAGCCAACTAAGGGCGGGCCGTCAAAAGCAAACCGACGATTTTGTCCGTCTGGATCAATTAAATAATAGCCTCGTGAAAAATCACCGCAAGGCCACGGAACCAGAAATTTTGTGGATGCTGAGGTTAGCGAAGGAGGCAGACACTGATAAGACCACGATGGGAAAACTCCAAAATTACAACGCGGTTGCCGATGGTCTTTGCTTCATTGGGACAGTAGCACCTGAAACGCGAGAGCGGGTTTTTCAGTTTGCCGTGCAACTGCACCGCTTTGATTGTGACGACAAAGAGCCGGGCTGTACGGAAACCAAACAGGGCACAGCCCGCGCCTCGTATTTGGGGAAAAACGACTCCGCCGAGCTAATGGGCCTTGTTGGGGACAAAAGGGCGGTTCCTTTCCTGCAAGAACTCACCCATCATCCTTTCAAGCGGACACGGGAACGCGCCGCCGACGCATTGGAAAACCTGAAAAAACGCGGCGTTTTGTGATACGCGGCCAGCAAAGCCGATAAGCCAAAATCCAGTGCCGACTTTTTGCTGCGGCGCGCTTTGTAAAACAATCAGCGCGGCGTCAAGGTAAACAGGGCGATGTCTTTTGGCGCATTTTCCCAAACGACGCGCCGCCCGTCCATCTCGACGCGCCACTGACCGCTTTTTTCCAGCCGCTCGATAAACGTTAGACTTTGCGGGCGCAGCGGATCGGACAAAACAATCTGCCCGTTTGGCGCGACAAGGCGCGGCAAAAGGCGGGCCAAATCGTCGTGCAGACTGCGCTCGTACAAAACGTCGGACGCGAGAACCAAATCGAAATTTGTCAATGCGTCGGGCCAATTACGCCAATCGCCGGACGCGATTTCGATGTGGCCTTCCATGTTGTTTTGCCGCGCGTTTTGCTGGGCGATAGCGAGGGCGTCCGCGTGATAATCGGTTTGCACGAGGCGCGTTGGGCCGAGCGATTGCGCGACCAAACCGACAAGCCCGATACCCGCCCCGGTTTCGAGTACGCGCCGGTTTTGCACGAGGGCCGGGTGCGCCGCCAAATGCTCGCACAAGCCAATCGCCGACGGCCACAAAAGCAAACCATAGGGAAAGTTCGCCAAGTCCGCTTCGGTTTGGACGCGCGCGAGCAGTGCGTCCTGATCTTCCACAGTCGTCAAAATCCAATCCCGGCCCGCGATAGCGTAGGTGCGCGTCACATAGGGAAATACCGGCGACGTGTGGGCGCAGGTAGCGCCCGCACTATTCAAAACGGCGTTTGACAAAGTCCGTCAGCCATTTTTTAATATCCCCTTCAACCATGTAGGATTTGCCCGCGATAATCGCCCCGGTTCGGCTGGCATACATAGAGAAAGCGAGCGCGTTCTTTTCCCCATAAAAACGCAAGCCCCAGCGCACGTCGCCCTTTCGTATGGATGGCGCGAACGTGCTGCTTTTCATGGCGTGCAGAAAACCGGTCAGGTCGGAATTTAAGGAAAGCGGGTACACGTGACGAACCGTGTGTTTATAGTAGTATCCCTGCTCCAGCCGTTCCGGGGTTAAAGCCGCCCGGTACGATATGGCGACCGGCACATACACCATTTCCCATTGAACGATTTGCGACGCATTAATCTGTTGTTCCAAATGCGCTAACGCGGTTTGAATTTCTTTTTCCATTCGCGCCGTTTCAGCCCCTCATTGCCCCGCCCATCATTCCGACGCCCATCGCGCCGCCGTCTGTGCCAGCACTGCGCGGGCCGCCCATCGCTCCCCCCATGCTGCCGCCCATTGTGACATCCGACGTTTTTTCCGACGACGGCTTGACAGTTCCGCCGGATGGGTCGATGCCGCGCAGCATCATGCCCTGTCCCCGCGATTCGTGCGTTCGGATGGTCGGCGGATCGAGCGGGTCGCGCATTTGGATAAGCAGCGTAGTGCGCGCTTCGCTGGATTCGTTGATGCCCGATCCGTCAATGGTTAGATACGAGAAAACAACGCCGTCGC
>CAXTBP010000092.1:0-20693 GCA_964241985.1 uncultured Armatimonadaceae bacterium
AGGTTACATTCTTTTGGACACCACAACCCCTACGCCGGTTGCACATCCGGCCCTCGCGCCGAGAAATTCTTTCGTCGCAGAGGAACGAATCTCGCATTTATTCAGCACGTCGCCCGATAAACCGTTCGACCTCGCACCCGCCCTCGATGCGGCTCGCGCGGGCGGGTACTACGATGACACCCATTTTTTCGCCGTACAAACCGGCGCGATTGAGGGGCGATACGTGCAGGTTTGGAGTTTGCCTGATATGCCACTCGTCGGCGATATGGAAGGTCATACCTTTTGGGACGGTGGCGTAATGCCGCATTGTTTTGTTTTGACGCGCGAAGGTGGCGAGCGATTACCCGAACCTGCGCCGCTCGTGTTCGTGGTTCGCCGCTATCACGAACACGCCGATTTTATCGCGCTGCTGGCGGCTTTGGAGAAAAACGGCCTCCCCCCGTTTCGCGGTTCGGTTTGGATCATGAAATCCGAACGCGGCGTGAACAAGGGCTTGTGGGCTGACGCCTTCACGATTTTGGACGCGCTTCCCGACTAACCGCAACGAAGGCCGGGTTCGTCGGAAGCGAACCCGGCCCGATCAAGAAAGCCTCATGAAAGAAACGTTTGGCCCGACCCGCTTCAGGAATCTTACCAAGGGCAATTATCGATCAGGCGAACGAGATTATCAACCGCTTCACCGCTACCGGAAATGACCTGACCCTGCGCCCGCTTCACTCCCGGTTATTTGCTGCGAACTTCCCCCGAACAGACGCGCACTTGATACTACACCCTATTCGGGGCCGCTGACACAACTGATTTATGGTGCGGCATCGGACGCCATTGTCCGCGCAAAATAGCGGCCCGCAAAAGCAGCACGCCCCCCAACGTGCCAACGAGTAAGAATACCAGTCCCCCTTCCGGGCCGAACGCGCCCCCTGTGAGCCATACGGGGCCGGACAGATACGAGTGCAGCAGGGTATGCGGATCGCGCGTGCCGGAGTCTGCACAGCCATAGATCGGCCCCTCGAAGTAATCCCATGCCCAGTGGATGCCGATAGGAAGCCACAACCGTCGCGTCAAAAGATAAGCCGCGCTCATGACCAAACCGGCTTCAAGGCACAAAAACAGCGGCCCCGTTAGCCAGCCGAGCAGTGTGACCCCATGCACCTCGTTTCCCAAATGCACCAAGCCGAACAACAGACTGGAAGCAACAATGGCAATGCCACTCCCCCAGCGCCGCTCCAGCGTTTGAAACAGGTAGCCTCGAAACAGCGTTTCCTCAAAAAGGGCGACGCTCAAATACAGAACCAGCGGCACAATGAGAAAAACACTGGGCGTGACCGCAGTGACATGGTATAGGCCGAGCACACGCAAAACGCCCACTCCGACACTTACCATCGCCGCCCCAAAAGCCGCCCCGCCAGATAAACCACTCAAAAGTTCTTGACGAGTCAATCCCGCCGTCGCCCACGGACGCTTATCGACAAAGCGGAGCATGACCCAGTACGAAAACACAAAAGCGAGGGCGGCCAGCGCTTCGATAAGGGTATTGGTGAGCACCTCATCCATTGCCCGTCGGGAATGCGTGACGCGAAGCAGAGCGAACGATACAAAAGAAAGCAGGAGGGTGACCACAACGGAAAGCAGCAGGTAAAGCACGATCCGCGTGATGGGGAACATCCAAAGCCGTTGCGCCACTGTGGGTTTTGGCGTCGCTATTTCACTTGCCGTCTCGCTTGCCATCTCATACATCGGCTTATCGGGAAGTGGGCCGGGTGTTTCTTCATCCATTGGTTTACTTTATTTCTTTTTCGGAGTGTCAAGGGCCGTATCGTTTTCATTGCCGCTCATGCGGCGGTTCAGGCGGCGCTCGTTGACACGCTGCCTATCGTTCGCGCCCCGCTGACGCGCCGATGTGTTCCAGTACGTTTCCCACCATGTGGCATCAAAGGGGCGCACCAAGTCGCGGTCGAAATTATAATGGATTTGCGGTAAGTGAGCCGCGAAACGTCGCTCTTCGGCAACGCAGATACGCTCACAACGGAGGCGCGTTCGTTTTGAATAGGCGAATCCCAGCGAATACAACCGCCCATGAGTGGCTTCGTGAATGAGCGTCATGGCATAGCGCGCCAAAAACCATGCGTATTTTTCCGTGTGCTGTGGCGCGTTGCGTTCGTTCCAATCAAAGCGGAATCGATCCAAATTGATGCGGCATTCTCGAAATCTGCGGCGATACTCGCCGCGTCCGTCGAAGGCCGCATCCGTGATGAAGAAGAACTCCTTTTGCAGCAGGGCATAGCGGCGGGCGTCGTGTTTTTCGATTAGCGCCAGCGCCTCAAGCGTGACGGCGACGAAGGTTTCGGGGTCGGCTTCGGGCGACGTGATGCGAATGCGGCCTTGCCGCGCTCGTATTGACCGAAGCAGAACAATCCCGTCACCCAAACGAATAAATAGTATGAGGATCGCTAAAGGAGCAAATCTAAGCACACGAAGCGACTGATTGAGAAAGTCTACGATTTTCCGAGTCGTTTTTCGGCGGATTATTCGGCGGTGCATGACAAAGGCGTTTTGGTTACTTTCTGCCTGTTGGACGCAAGCTCGACTCTTGGGGTTGCCGGAATTACAAGTGGGACGCTATTCCGTTTGCAATTTTTTAACACTGGAAATGTTTCAGGCATCGGCATTGCTTTTTTCATGCCACGTGAAGGTGAAATCAGGGTCGGCAAGGCGGGTCTCAGCGGCCCGGCGAACGAGGCGGTTGCCTTCACGGCATACCACATGATGCAGAAGGTCAAGCCCGGAACGCGCGTAGGGGTCGCCCGGTAACGGGTCACTTGTCACGTCCACGAGCAGCACCGCTCCCAATCGCCTTGTCCAAAAGGGTATTTCCACTTGTTTGTGAAACGACAAGTCCCACCGATCTCTCTCCTTGCCTGTGGGCAGGGTAGGAACCGCAGGAACGGAAGGCTTATGCTTCCTGTGATATGAATGCGGTGAATGTAAGCACGCGACAAACGAAACGAAAGGCGGGAATCCTCGGTATGGTCGCCGGGCGAACTGAGCCAGCACCGCGCGCCGAGAAATCACCACAGCATTCGGCGGTGCAGCCGGGTGAGAGCGGGCGAAGCGGCGCAGCAGCGGGCGCGTGCTTTGCAAAAGACGCATGACGCTTTGGCTAACGGTATCGGCATCGGAGGCGGGATGCAAAAGCATGACGGCGTCTGCGTGGTAGCAGTCCGGGTCTATATTCAGCAAATACCGCACGTCGGCGGCTGTCGCATCGGCCCGAAGAATACGCGACAGTGTAGGCAGGAGCCGCTTGTAATGCTCGCGCCCGAAAATATCCGGGCCTAAGTTTTCGAGCAGTGCCTTTTCCTGATCGGAGCCAGCCATCCGGTCGGAGGCGAACCATTCGCGCAGTGCGCCCAGCGGCCCCCATTCAGAAAACGGATACACAACGGGCATAGGTTCATTGCGAGATGCCCAGCGCGGTGCGAGTTCCAGTTCGGCGAGATCGACGGGCCACTGCCAAGCATCCTCATCTTCGGCGGGGTAGGTCGTCGCTTGGTAGCACAATTTCTTCCAGTAATCCCGCACGTGCCGCAGCCAATCATCATTTGACATCGTTTCGCTTTTCAGGCTCACGTGCATTTGCGCCGTCTCTTGAACATCGTCGTCGCGGGCCGCGCCGCCGGTTGCGAGCATTTGAACGAAAAGCGTTGGAGTGGCTGCTTCGTTGAGCAGGGCCTGCTGGGCAAAATTTGGTAAGCGAGCGACGAAGTCCGGTCGTTCGAGCAGCAGGAATGGTGTGACGGGATTGTGGCAGAAGGCGCGCGTGAGCTGAGGCGACTGGGCAATATAGCCTGCCAAAACGGATAGTGGCGTATTGGGATGTAGCGCCAGTGCTTCCGAAAGAGGATGGGTCTGTCGAATGACGACACCATAGGATTTGATGTCGCCCGCGCGGCGCAGGGTCGCCATGCTGTGCCGTAGCTCATGGGCAAGTTGGGTAAGCACATCTCCGGTCGTGTTTAGGTCTTCGGCAATCAGTCGCTTTTGTCGCCATCCGCTGGTTTCAAGCGCAAGCAGCCCGGCCCGCTCTTTGGCCTCCCAAACCGTCAAGTCGGTTATCATGTTAGTCATTGGTTTTGCCAGTCCTGTTGGTCAATGGTTTTGCCAGTCGGCTTTGGGCTTGCCCGCGCGAACGGGAACCGTGAATGTGATGGGCACTTCCTCCAGCTTGGCTTCCTGCGCCACGTGGACGGTCAGCTCCGGCAAAACCGGGCGCGCCAGCCGCTTCTTGTAGCGCAGGGTGACTGCGCTGGCCTCACTGCTTGACGACAGGCTCGTGATCAGGTCGCTGTCGAACAACACGTTCCAGCTAATCCGTAGCGTTTGGTTCTTCCCCACCCGCTTTTGTAGCGGCGAGCGTGGAAGCACGGCCTCGTTCCCCGGCGACAACTCAACGCCGACCTGAACATCATTGACCTCACCGGGTTCCGAAGCCCCTGTGCCCTGCGGCGTGGTTTTCGTACCGGTGAGCGTCAGCCGGATGCCCGACGGCGTCGTTAGCGACACCTCGTGGCTTCCCTTCATGCCGCTCGCCCGTCGAACCCGGAAGCCCTTCCCCTCGGCTTTCAGCGGCACATTGCGAAACGTGACCGACTCGTCCAGCCCCTCGTAGCGCGTCAATTTTGCCTCGATGCGCGCGACGTGCTGGGCGGCGGGATGCGGCACGGTAGCTGCGTGCGTTTGGGCATAAGTCGTTCCCGGCCCGAGGCTTGTGCGCGAAGCGGTGCGGTTTAAGAGCGGCGCGTTTCCGTCTTGCCATTCCTGCGTCAGCGACACGATCTCGACGCCCCACGACTGCGACGGACGGGCAAGGGCCGAGGCAGGAATGACCGCGCGCAGCTCGGCGACCACGGGCACGCTGCCCTCGAAAACCGACCCCCCACTGCTGAACGAAGACGCTCCGAAAAAAGGGTTTGACGTGTTGCCCATGCCACCACCGCTGCTTGCAGCTTTAACGGCTTTGTTATCCCACCAAGCGCGCGCTTCCACGGGAACGCCTTGCACGGTTTGCTTCTCGACGGATGGCACAGTGGGCAAAAGCGCGTGCTTGATGGGGTTCAGATGGTGGATGCGCCACGTGCCCCGATGCCCCTTTTTATCGTCCAGCGTGATGTCGAGCCACTGGTAGGTCGCGGGAACGGGGGGAAGGCGCACGAAGCTATGCGGGGCGATCTTACCAGAGTTGGCGACCGGAAATAAATCTTCGCAGGAAAGCGGGAAGGTGTCTCCGGTGGAAGCGCGGGCCATCGCGGGAAACTGACCGGTTTTCGTGCCGAGGGGCAAAGCGATCTCGACGCTGGGAAACTCGGTGTCCCGCATAAAGGCTCCACTGGCAAACGGATTCAGGCTAAACAAACGGTCAAACCACTGGGTCAGCGCGCTGCCTGAACCCATAGCTTGACCCGTGGCCTGACGAGTGGGTGTGTTGGAGCCAGCGCCTGCGTGCTGGACGAAGAAGGTCAAGCCGTTTTGCTGCGGGGGATGCGGGTCGCGCGCCCGCGTTCGTAAGACGATCTGGACGCCTGCAAACCAAATGATGAGGGGAGCCAGCAGCGCCAGCAAAACGATGGAGCGGCGCTTTGGTTTATGTTTGCCGAGGGGCGAAGATGCGGGCGGCGTAGACAGCGTTTCCATGCTTGTATTGTAGCGGCAGATGGAGTGATTAACTGAGCGGCAGGTGTAAGAATTGAAAAACGGGCCGATTTTTATCGCAAAACAGGCTGGTAGGGCGCAGCTTACTCGGAGTCTTTGATTGCCGTAGCCTGAAGGGTTGCTTTGTCCACGGCCACGATCAAGCAGTCGCACCACGGCGGCATCATCGTGACCGTCTCGCCCGTCCATTGTCGCTGCCCGTAGAACACGCGCACGACGAGGCGGCCCGGTTCATCGGCGCAGATCCACGAACCCAGCATCGGCTCGCACGGATAGGTTTGCTGGCACAATGCTTCGGCCACGCGCCGCACCCGAAGGCCCTTGAAATACGAAAGTATAGCCGACGTTACCAACCTCACCGCGCCCCGGCTTTTACCAAAAGTGCTGCCACCGTATCCCTTTTGTATTTGCGTGCATATTGCAGCGGCGTGTCGTTCGATCCCCATCCCATTGACGTATTGACATCTGCGCCCGAGGCGATGAGCAAGCGGAGCGTTTCGTGGTAGTCGCCCGGCTGATGCTGGCTTCCTATAGGCACTCCTCGGTACAAAGCCTCACCAATAACGGTCAAGAAAAGTGCCGTTGCGCCGTCCTTACCCGTCTGGTTTACATTAGCGCCCGCCGTGAGAAATAGATTGACCATTGAGGCGTCCCCTTCTTCCGCCGCATCAAGCAGGGGGGTGTCCCTGTCGTTACCCGCAAGGTTTGGGTTTGCGCCGTGCTGGAGCAGCAGGCGGGCCATTTCGGGCTGATTGCGCTCCACGGTTAGCCACAGTAGGCTTTCGCGCCGCGAATAATCAAATGAGGTGGCGGTGCTTTTCAACCACGGAAACTGGAACGCGACATTGTCCCAAAACGGCGGACGAAGGGCCTTGCCGGGCACGACGTAGGGACGGTTAGGGTCGGCCCCGCTTTGCAGCAAGGCGGTCGCGGCCTTCACATCGCCGCGTTCCACCGCTTTTGCCAGCGGCGTGTTTTCCTCGGCGTCACTGCTCAGGCGCATCCCGACCGCGATGCACAAGACAAGCAGGACGCCGCCCCAAAACTTGATGCGCTTGACGTACTTGACGTGCCCGGGCTTGATTGGCTTTGCGGGGTTCATTTGTCGGATCGACGGCATCGTTTTAGTTGCGTTTGACCGCCGTAAGATTACCACATCGGCATCAATCACCCCATCTTGGCGGCGATGCTCTTTTCCTCGGCTCCCACGGCGTCGGCATAGATGGCCGTCATCGAAAGCTGCGGTTGTTTATCAAAACATTTGACGAAAAAGTGCCGAAGTTTAGTTGGATCATACCAAAATCGGGGCCTCAAGAGGTAGATGCCAAAAGCCGAAATAAAAACAAATGACCTCCGCACCGACCCCACAAGACGCAACCCAAGCAAACGCCGCCCCCTCGCCCGCCCTTGTTGGCCCGATGCCCAGCGAACAGGCGAAGCACGCGCTTCATTTATCGCTTATCGGGGCCGTGCTTCCTTTCGTCTATACCTTCATCATGGTTTGCCCCGGCCCGGCGCATATCGTCGGCATGGGCTTTGCGCGCACTACGACGGTTGCCGCTCTGCTCATAGGAATGGCACTGGAGGGAACGGCGTTCAAGCAGGCATGGCGAACGCGCACTTATTCGTCGGCACGAGTGACGCTGGGCATCGCGGCGTTTTTCTTCGCAGTATGGAGCCTGCTGGCCTATCTGGGCGCGCAGGCGCTTTTCGCTTGGCAGAATGCGCCCGATCAGTAGCAGCATTAACACGCTAAAATGAAAGCATGGAAGCGCAACCAACGAACGGGTTGACGGTTTGGGAGGCCAAAGAGCGGGCTTGGCTGGCTGCCATAGAAACCGACGAATGGCGAGACAAGCGACGCATCGCCGAAGACCCAAACGCAACGGCGGATGTGCTACACGGTCTCCTCGACCAACTCGATCAAGTGGAGGAGATGCGAAACCATTCGCTTATTTTGGCGATGGCCGTGCATCCCAACACGTCGCCCGACGACTTGCTGCGCTTACTGGCGATGGGATGGCCGCGATGCAACCGGGCCATGTTCCAAAATCCTATCCTGCCATTTCTACCGTTGGAGATGCCCGATTTTTGGCAGCGCGTCAGCGTTCGCGCCTGCGAGGTGCTTCTGGGCGACGAAACGACACCTGTTTCCATTATCAACCAACTCCTGCATCATCCAGCGGAAAGCGTCGTGCGAGATGCGCGGCTTCACATAACCCTTGCGTGGCAACTACAAACATGTGACGAGGCGCGCGAAGCAATCACGGACTACTGGCAGAGCTACTGCACGGCGGAAAGCCAAATCTCCGACTGGACGATAAACGAGACATGGCACGCCGAAATCGTAGAACTTGGGCTTGCGCCCGCCTGGGCAGTTGGTCAAGGGAACGCTGTTTCAACTCCGACCGCGCCGCCGATGTCGGATGTGGCGCGTCAGTGGTATGACATTAAAGGAAATGGCAAAGAGGCCGAAGCGGCGCGCATGGAGTTGTGGAGGAAATGCGTCGGCGCTTTGGACGGGCCGCTTGAGGCGTCTGGCGCGCGTATGGGCAAGATAGGATTTGCCATTACCAACTGGCTCGGGCGAAGACTTGTCCGCGCCCTATCTCCCAATGCACGAGATTTTGGATTGGAGTATGCTGTGGGGTCTGCCACGGACGATGATCGGCAACTGGAAATTGCCGTCGAGCATCCCAACGTCACGCCGAGCGTTTTGCGATCCATTGTCCAAGAGAAACCTGATATTCATGTGCGCCTCCGCCTTGCCGCCCATCCCATGACGCCGCCGGACGTGCTGCAAAAACTGTTGTCCAAAGAGGAGCAAAAAGGGGAACGCAGCTATGTGATCTTGCGCCGGTTGGCGAGGCGTCACCCGAACGTCCCATCGCAGACCGCAGAGCAGGCGGCTCAAAGTTTCGCTGCTTCTGTTGGACAGTACCACACCAGACTTACAGAATTTGTGCGGTTCGTCGCAAATCTGCATGGCGCATATGATGACAAGGTACTTTTCGACAAAGGCCAGTGGACACGATGGTCATCTCGACTGGACGCGGCTTTGAAGTTGCCGCTAAGTGCTGTTCCTTCCAAACAGGATAAGTGCGAACGGTCGCCACTTGACCTGATGCACCACCTTGCCCACGACGGCAACCGCTTGGTGCGCTGGGCCGCCAAAACCCGCCTTGCCGACCCTGATTTTAATTTCACTTGGCACGAGGAAGACGAGTGAAGCAGCGGGAGCATCGCTTGCAATAGAATGGGCAATAGTGATTTCAAATTGTGGGCTGTGATTTCGGGTTCGTCTTTCCTACTTGTTGTGCTACGTTTGTGCTACCGTTAGGTCGCTTGGTATACTTATTCTGTTGCGTTCTATTCCGTTTTCGTTGTAACCCACCGGCCCGTTGATAGAAACTGTCTCTATGTGGAGCAAGCCCTGCTTATTCGTTCCAACCACCCCGCTAAATCCCCGGTTGTGTCGCATGTGTCGCGTAGGCAGAGTGGGTAGAGCGCGCGGCTTCACCCTCATCGAGATACTGGTCGTCATCGCGGTCATCGCCGTTCTCGTGGCTATCCTGCTTCCCGTGTTTTCCAGCACACGCGCCAATGCCCGGCGCACCACCTGTCAAAGCAACCTCAAGCAGATCGGCGCTGCCCTCGCCCAGTATCTTCAGGATTACGACGGGGTGCATCCGCCGGATTTCCCGTCCGAGTATTTTGCCCCTCCAAGTGCCGACCCCATCGGCTGGGCCACCGTTGCCCAGCCCTACGCCAAATCCACGGCGCTGTTTCACTGCCCCGGCGAAACGGGAGAGGCTCCCCCCGCAACGGTCTTGTATTCGGACTACGGCTACAACAGATGCCTTCTTGGGCTGCCGGAAACCCAGATTGTCGCCCCCGCCAGCACCATTTTGGTTCTTGACTGTGTTCGGGCCGATATGCAAAACTGGGACGATGGAACCGATCAAAGCAAGTACACGGACTGCAAGGGCGACAGCGGCATCAGCAACGCAACGCCGGGAGCCGCGACATGGCTTGCCCAAACCGACATAACGTACAGCAAGCGGCATTTGGGTGGGGCGAACTACCTTTTGGCCGACGGGCACGTCAAGTCCTTTGCGCCGCTTTCCGTGTTTAACAACTGCACCGCACCGATGGGCAAGACTACCTTCGCTTACAAATGAGCCGGACTTGGTAATTCTGGCCAAGGTAAGGCTCACCGAATGTAGAAGTCCACGCCTGCCAGCGTCATCTTTAGTCGACGGGCAATCCGTTGCGAGGCGACGTTTTCCCACGACGTGCTGTAGAACGGCACGGCCCCTTGCGCTCGCACCGCGCTTGACCAGCTTGCAACGGCATCGGCAGCGTAGCCGTGGCGGCGGTAGCTTACGTGCGTTTCGACCCCGGCGCAGTGGACGGCGTTTGTGATGCGAACGCTGGCGCAAAGCGACACCGCCCCGCCGTCCTTGACCACGGCCACGAAGGGGCGACGGTGCGGAACGTCGGGCAGCCAGTCGGCCATGCGCTCGCGCAGCAGGGAAGCGTTGTTCTCGCCGATGATCATTGTTTCCGCACCCGGCGCGACTTCCTCAAGGGCCATGAAGGCCGGGCCAGACCACACGGACTGCACCGGAGCGTGTTCCGCTAAGATTTCGAGATACCGCTCCCGATACAAAGGTAAAGGTTCGGAAAAGCGTTCAACGGGTTCCTGTTGGCACAGCGTTTCGAGGCGACGCACTATCTCATCCGGCAGTCCGGCTTGATAGCGGCAAAACACGCCGTGCGCTGTCCGCATCAGGTGGAAGCGGGGCGACGGTCGGCTGTCCCATTCGTTAGTGCAAACGATGCGCCCGGCAGTGTCCGATTGATACAGCGCGTCCATGCGTTGCTGAAAAAGGGTAGACAAGTCGGGGAGAAGAACAGCCATTTTCTACGCCGGTTCCACCAGTTCCAGCAGCTTCATTAGCTCGGCCCGCCCGATCAACACTTTTCTGAGGCCCGCCACCCGGAACGCCTTGAGTTTGCCCTCGCGGATGTATCTGCGAACCGAGGACTGCGACAACTGCAAAAACGCCGCCGCTTGTTCGACGGTCAGCAAATCACGGTTGTTGTCGCGGTCACGGACGGCAGCGGCAGCATCGGCGCGGTCGTTGAGGGCTTGGCTTGATTTTGTCATAGAACCTCAGTTTATCCCGCCCAAGTAGTGCAACTACTCCGCGCGGCGCGATTCTTTTCTTTGGCTCCCCACCGAAATAGCATAGGGCGTAAAAAGTCGGTCAAATTACCGTAACCATCTACCTTTTCCCACGTTATTTCCTATATCGCGCAGCTTATTGTGGTCGGCTTTTCCACCACAGGGGCGAAAGCAACGTGGGAAACCCGAAATGAAAACAAACCTCAAGAAGCGGTACGAGCCGAAGCGCCTTGTCGCGGGTGGTCTGGTCGCCGCCGCACTCGCAGGCGTGAGCGTTCTACCCAGCACCGGATGGCTCGTGCGGCAGCAGGGGCAAGCCCTGTTTTCCGGCCCGGCATTACCTGCCCGCAAAATCGACGATTCGGCGCAAATCAGTGCCCGGCAACAAGCGGCGGCACGGGCGCACCCCGACGACTTCCCCGTGCAGCTCGCACTCGCTTTGCGGCAAGGTGCGGGCGCAAGCGTGAGCACTGCCCCTTCGGCATCTGGGGCGGCGCTTGGCGGGACACCCGGCACACCATCCAGCGATACGTGGGTTCCCAGCGCCAAGCTGCAAGCGCTGCACGGCTTGGAAGGCAAGTATGCCAACCAGCCGTCCCTTTACGCCGCTATGCTGCGGGATTTGGCGCTGGGCGCGGTCAAGCTCGACCATCGAAAAGAGCAACTCGATCTGGAGCCACCTCGCAAGGATGCCGAACCACACACCACCGCTCCCATCGTTCACGCTAAAGCCCTTGAGGAATGGGAACGGGCCGCCGTGCAAGGCGAAAAAATCGACCCCGTCAACGCTTTCTTCCCGTTCCTGCGCGCCGTCGGCTTGTTCGCCCAAAACCGGGACAACGAGGCTATCGCTGAAATTGAGAAAGCCGCCACGCTTCCGCGCTTCGAGGACTACGTGCAGGACGAGGCGACCGGTGGCTGGCAACTTGCGGAGGCAGGCCAAGCCGGGCAGCATCTGTCTTCCGTGTCCCGCACGGCCATCTCGGCGGCCATTCTGCTGCCGCACTATAGCCTGATGCGCGGCGCGTCTCGTTTGGCGACCGTCGAGGCCGTGCGGCAGGAGCAGGCAGGAAACAAAGAAGCCGGTTTCGCCATTCGCCAAGCGCTCGTTCGCTGTGGGGCGCGGATGCGCGTCGATTCGCACTTCCTCATCGGCAGTTTCGTCGGCGAGGCTATCGTCGCAACGGCGCAAGCGCGGCCCGGTGGCGCGCCGCCCCTTGCCAAGGGCGGAGGAAATAACGGCGAAAACCGAGGCGACAAGTACGCCCTGTTGGTGCGAAAGAATTACGAAGCGTACCTGAACCAGATTGGACATCCCGAAGAGGTGGCGTGGGTCGAGCACGAGGCCGACGCCCGTCAAGAAGTCAAGGTCATCACAAGCAAGGGACTGGACAAGGGGCCGTCCTCGATCATTAATTTGATTTCCCTCATGGGGCTTTGGTTCCTCGGCATGGCGCTTTTAGGAAACGCTTTTTGGATGCTCCTGTTAGGGGCCGTGGCGACCCGGCTTAGCAAAACGCGCCGTATCCGAAGCGGCGAGCGTTTGCACAAGGGCATCGGGTGGGGAATGGGCCTTGCCGCCCTTCCGGTCGCGCTCATCGCTGCGGGGAACGTGTTCAACCTTGTCAGCGGTTCGGGGCAAGAGGTCGTCGCAGCCGCGCTTGCCCTCGGCGCTCCGGGCTTGGCAGCCGTCGGCTTTTTGCGCCGACGCGACCACATCCGCTCCTTGCAACAGAAACAAGCCCGCGAAAGCAAAGCGAGCAACAGGCCCGCCACACCCAAAACGGCGGTCTACGCTTCGGGGGCCGTGGTCGTTGCTACGATGGCCTCGGTGGCTTTGATGGGTAGCCTGCTGTTTTGGATGAGCAGTGGTATAAGCGGCTACGCAAGCACCATGAATCTGCTGGTCGGACTTTCCACAGGACAGAGCGGCATTGACGGGGCGAACGTTACGCTGCTGTGCCTCTTGTCCCTTGCTGCGATGGCTCTTGTTCCGTGTCTGACATGGATATCGCTCGCCATACGAAGCCGGGTTCGCCGCGTTCCTGCTTCGGTCGGCACGGTGCGTGGCTTTTCTCGGGTCGCGTTGCCGACTGCCGCCGTGCTGTCGTTGCTGTATGTTGGTGTTGTCGGCGTGACGTGCGTGCGGTAGCATGAAGCGCAAACCGCCATTCAAGCGATGGTCGCGCATGAAGGGCGGGCCTGCGCGGATTTTGCACGACTTCCTTGGCCCACGTTCGCGCCCTAAGTCTATCGCTTAAAATCCCGTAGCCGAAAGGTTTGGGCATTATGCGACTGGGATACCCCCTCTTTGTTAAGCCCCTTCCTCGTGCCAAGCGAAGGTGAAATCGGGATTGGCAAGGCGGGTCTCAGCGGCCCAGCGCACCAAGCGGTTCCCGTCGCACGAGAGGCGGTGCATCAGGTCGAGCGGCGAGCGGTTCGTTGGATCACGGGCTATACCCGGCATCGGGCCAATCGGCTTGGGCGTTATCGGCAGCTTCAAGGCGGCGCAAAGACGCCCAATCCATACCGGCGTCATCGTGTAATCCCATGACATCGAAGTGCCCAGCGCGTGAAGCTCGTCTAAACGAAAAGCGCCGTGCAGCGCCGCAACGAACTTTGCTAATTCGGTCATGTTGTAATGATGCTCGCCAGCAGCCAAAACAAAAGCCTGCCGGGCGTATTCTTCGAGGCTGGCGCGGCGCATTCGGGACAGCACTTTCAGTCCGCGCCACGGCAATACGGTTCGCAGCAGAACACGCCGGATAAGTCGGCGCTTCGGCAGCGTGCGGGGCGTCATTGCGGAGGCCCACTGCGGGGCAAGATGCAGCGCCGTTAGTTCTGCGTGCCAATCTTCGGAGGGGTATCGGCCCAATGGGCCGCCCCTGTGGGGAGGCGTTTCGGTATAAGCCGGTGTCGGCCCATTGCGGCAAACGCCATGCCAATATGCTGTGATGGCTTCCATCCCTTCGGCGCGGGTTTGTATCTCTCCAGCAAGCGCAACATGGAGCGGGGCCGATTTGGAAACAGCAGGATCGCTGTGGCGGGTCAGGATGTGTGCCACGCTTGGGGGAAGGGTTTCCTCTTTAAGAAGCCTTTCGCAGACCGGCCCGCCCAAGCGCTCAAAAAAATCGGGCATCTCCAAAACGAGGAAAGGCATAACCGGATTTTGGCAAAATTCGAAGCAACTCCACATCGCACACCACGGCAGCAGTTGGACAAGGCAGCGTGCCGACGTGTTGGGGTGGGCGATCAAAGCAAACCCCGTTAAGAAATACTGACCGACATCGACAACTTGACTGGAGCGCGCGGACAAAACTCTGTCCGTCAGCCGCTCCAGCGCGTCCGCCGTCGCGTCCGGGTCTTCGGCGAGCAAGCGGTTCTGTCGCCATTCGTCGGTTTCGCAGGAAAGCAGATATGCCCGCTCCTTGGCCTCCCAAACCGTCAGCGATGCCATTTCCATGCTTCCATAATGTCATTTTACGCGAACCGAATTTGCGGCCCGATTACTCGGCATGGAAAAATCCAAAAGGTGTCACCTGAGGGAAAGCAGATTTATTAGCGGTATGAGGCGATGCGCGTGGGCCTCGACCTGCCGCTTTTCCATCAGGCGCGCCGATTTGCGACTTTCGTTCCCTCGGTCACAATCTTCCACCCCCACCACGTGTAGTGGTACTCGCGCCCCTCGACCCGAAACCGCGTGCCGCACAGCGAACATTCACACGTGTAGAAGTCTACCCACTTGCCCTCCACGTAGGTCGTGTCGATAATTCGCACGTTGCCCTTTTCAGCTTCGTTGTTCGGATTGTACATCAAGTAGTCGGGATACAGGTGGCATAGGCAGCCCTTTTTGTTCTTGGTGAACGTTAGTTTTTTCAAAACGAATTTGAGGCGGTCACGGTTGGAGTACAACATCCCACCCAGTTCGACATCGTTTGTTTTGTCGCGGATCTCGGATACGTGCGCGGCCAAAACATCCAGTGCGTTGGTATCGCGCAGATGAACGACGGCGGACGAGGCCGACCAAATCTTCTCGGGGTCGCCTGAAGTCAACTCGTTCAGGAGCGATGCGGATGATGGGTTGTTTTTCGGATCCATACGGTAGGTATAGTTTACGGATTTATATCAGTTCCATAACTCAAGTAAGCATGAGAAGAAAATTTTATACAGGGATTGGGTAGGAGGAAGTATGCACACCAAAGCACCCACACCAATTCGTAGTCATGTTCGCAGTCGCGGCTTGGCGGTTGTTGCCGCGTGCGCGGCAGCCCTCATGCTTGTTACCGAAAACGGAGCGGCACTTGCTCAAAAAAGCAAGCCTCGTCCTTCAGGGCAAGCCGCAAAAAGTGCCACAAATGTTTCGTACTATCATACGCCTCATACGCCAAAAGTAGGTAGTACAGAGCGCAAAGCCATTTTGGATGTGCTGCGTGCCGATGTGCAGGACGAATATAAGATGCCGGTCAAGTTCGTTATTCATACCCCGGAAAAGTACTACTTTCGGGTCGCTGGTGCGGCAAAAGACTGGGCCTTTGTCAGCGCCCGCTACGTGCAGCCCGATGGGTCGCCGATGGACAAAAAATATTGGGCCATGGTCGGCGACATGAGCGACGACGTACAGGCACTTCTCCATCAGGTCAATGGCAAATGGAAGGTTGTTGTCGCAATCACCGCTGTGACCGACGTGGAATGGGAAGACTGGCATAAGAAGTACCACGCGCCTGCCGCCGTCATTCCGCCCATGAATCCATAGCGAGCTAAAGCCTGCTAAAAGCCAACGGATGAGTAAAAGTGCCGTTGCCGACCATTTCTCGACTTTTCATTTTGGGAAAACAGTGTCCACAGTATGGATGATTCCGTTGGAGGTGAGAATGTCAGCTTGGACGATGTGCGCGTTGTTCACGGTAATGCCACGGGTCACGCTTTTCGCGCTTGCACTATCAACACTTTTTTGAGCTTTGGGCAAATGCACGGCAATCGGCGGCCCCAAGATCGACTTCAGTGAACCGGTCTTTACCGTCTTCAAGTCGGCGGCGTGCAGAGCGCTTCCCACGACAGCATGACGCATCACCAACTCGGTCATTGCCTCCTGACCCTCAATACTGTTGTCGAAAAGCTTCTTGAGGGTTGCGGGGGGAAGTTTGGCGAACGCGGCATCAGTGGGCGCAAACAGCGTGAACTTGCCCGGCGTTAAATGCAGCGTGGAATCCATACCGCTCTGCTTGACGGCCCGTGCCCATGTCGTAAGATTGGGATCGGCGAGCGCTGTATCAACCACGTCCTTAGCCACGCCCTTTGCGGGATTAGCTTGTGTCGGCTGCAGCGGCGGTTGCTGGGCCGAAGCGATACGGTTTGCAACGACTGTCGCCACCGTAAAGGTAAGTCCAGCGACGACAAGCCGGATGGGTGCTTTCAAGATATTTGTTCTTTCATTGGATAATCTTCGCCGATTGGCCGCGCGGTAAGTGCGCCAGATGTTCCAGATGCGGCGCGATGCCCGCCATGAGGCCCGAACCAAACAGCGTGATGGTTGCCGTGTTGAACTTCTCCAATGGTACGGACAGTTCGTAGCAGGTGCGCCATAAACGTTTCTCGGTCTTGACACCGGTTATCGCGCTCCACGGAATCAGGATCGGTGCGTGCCCGGCGCGTGCCAGCACGATGACCGACAGATACAAACCGCCCGGCGCGATGCCCACAATAGCGCTGCCCTTGTATTCCGATACCGAAAGTTCCAAACTTTGCAGATAGTACAAATCGACGCCGACGGGCCGTTTGGGGCCAGCGGGGAAGCGGGTCGCAAGCGCGTGCCAGCCGCCGATGCGTCCGACTACCCAGCTGACAAAGCACCAAGCAACCGCAACGCTTAAGACGGCAAGCGGGACGGACAAACCGGGCGGCAAACGATCAAAGTATTGAGACATGATTTATCGCTTGGAAATCATACCCACACAATCCCATAATATTACAGATGACCGCACAGCGGCACGAGGATTTACAAGGCTTTTCAACGCTTTTCATCACGGCTATAATGCAATTATGGAAATGCCCCCTTCACCCGATTCACCCGCGTTAACCACGGTAACGGATGGGCCAATCATCAAGGGGCTGGTCATTTTTGAGGAACCCGAAGGCACAGGACATGGCCCCTGCCACGACCTGTGGCTGTACGCCATACCCCGCGCAGGCGAGGTGCTCCAGCTACCCAACTTTTCGGACGCGGTACTTTCCGAGGTCGATAGGCAAAACGCACCGACCCGCCGCTACTATGAGGTGGTGCAGGTACACCACTTGTTCCGTACCGTTACCGAGGAATACGAGATGATTGAAGACCCGCTGCACGAGGTTTACCTCTACGTGAAGTTGTCTACCGACACGAAGCGGTTCGGACTGTATATGTAGAAGCCGCGCATTGATGTCTTTCACGCTTGCGTGAAAAAGCGGCACGAGGCTTTGCGCGTGGGCGTCGCCTAACCTCTTTTCCATTCTGATAATTACTTCAACTCACCTCGATCCATTATCCATCGCACCGATTCTTGAACCGCTTCGAGCGAGGTGTAGCGCGGGCGATACCCGAGCAGCCGCGCTGCCTTATCCATCGAGCAGTTGGGGCTACGAGCGATATGATCCCACGTGGTGCGTGCATCTTTGGTGTCCGTGCCTTTCGCCCACTCATCGAACGGGGCAAAGCGTAAGTTGGGTTCGTGCCCAAACCATTGGTACATCGCTTCGGCATAGCCCCGCAACGTCAACGCCTTGTCGGAAACGGAGTGGAAGCTTTGCCCAACCGAAGTTGACCAGTTGGCGATGGCTGCCATGAAAAGAGTCGCAACGTCATCGGCGTGCACATGGTGAAGCGTTTCCAAGCCGAAGTTCGGTAAATCCAATGGCTCGCCGCGCGAAATGGTTTGCCATACGGAAAGGCTAACGTTTCCCGCCGGGTTGATAGGATGCCACCCCTGTCCGACTATGTGCCCCGGATGCAGGATGGTAGCGGGGAACCCGCTCGCCCGTGCTTGACCCGAAAGGTAGGCTTCGATAGCCACTTTCTTGATGCCGTAGCCGGACGCGCCGTTTGCCGCCATCAACCCGAGTTGTGCTTGCCCGCCCGACAAGTGCGCCTGCCCAATCGCGGACTGCGTGCGTGTCGCTTGAAGCGCGAGGGCGCGGCCCATCGCGGTTTGTTGAAGTTTTAGCCCTCCCTCCACACTCCCGCCCGCTATACGGGCAAATTCGGGGGTAAGCGTTTTTAGGGTGTCATAATCGCCCCGTGCGATAGCGGAGGCGATGACCTGCGGCGAAAACGCGCGCACATCGACGCCGCGCATCGCCATGTCGGTTTGGCGTTCGTATCCCGGTTGGGTTAAATAGCCAGCGATTCGGCTTGACGACGCGCCGACTTCGCCGGGCACTTTTCCAAATTCGCCGTAGGAATCATAATCAAAGGAAAATGAGTTCCGACCTTGACCGTAGGCCAGCATAGGGCCGAGATTTTCGTTATAAGCGGCCCGTTCTATAAGCCGCTTGTTTCCCTTTGCGACCTGCGCGCCCGTGCTGAAGCGGAACTGTCGTGCCGCCTGATCGTACTCCAAATCGGAATCAGCAAGCGATTTTATGCGGGCGACATCGGCGCGGTATTTTGTGTCGTGCTGGGTTTGGGGCTGAGTTCATCGTCTTCCCTTTCGATTGGCTCCGAGCGCGAAACGGTTGTTCCGCGCTGAATGGCTGTAATGCCCGCAGATCGGGCACACGCCGCTGTACAGATTTTTGCGCCGATACAGTTCGGTTTCGATGGCGAGCGTTTCGCCGTGTGGCAGCGGGCGCGTTCGGGTAACGAACGTGAGGTAATCAGTGGAGGCGGCTTGGAGAGGAAGGCCCATAAATGGGCCTTCCGTGAATTTTCCACTGGAGGTAATCATTGTTCCGAACCCTCCAGCCCGAAGTCGCCGAACCCTTCGTCACGTAAAATCTGCAAAATACGAGTGCGTTTTACTGCCAGTTCAGCGGCATCCGCCTCTTCCTGCTTCAACTCCGCGTTAAAGGCCTGCACATCGAGCACACCTTGGATGGCGTCGCGCAAGATGGATTGCAGGGACGGAGCGGGTATGGCCTCCAATTCGTACACGCTGGAGCCGTAACGCTCGTAGAACTTGCGGTAGTTGGCGCTTGTTTCTTTCGCCTCGGTGTTTGGCGGCAACCCCAGTCGCACGACCTGCTCTTGTGTCAGGCAAACCTTCACCGCGTCGATGTTCGTGACGCCGTGCTCGTCGCGCAGATCACGAGCCAGCGAATGCGCGATTTCCTCACCTTCGGGATCGAAGTCCGTGAGCGCAAGCAATATGAACCGCTCCTTGCCGCTCGCTCGAAAGCGTTTTGCCATCGCAGCTTTTGGCGGCGTGGAGCAAAAACCGCGCAGCGTCGTATACGGCAAGCAGAACTCCGCCGCAATGGGTTCCACAATGCCTTTAAGCGTATTCTTCTCGCCGACGAGTTCGATGTGGTTTGGCTGCGATTGCAGCAGGTCGCGGTGATACGCGCGCAAAAACGTCCGAAGCTCGCGCGAAACGAACTGCCCGGCTTCGGCGTGGACATCCCAAATGGTAACGCCGCGCGTTTCGTCGGCAATGGCGTCCATAGGAATCAGCCGCTCAACCCGCGCCCGCGTTAGGAGGTCAGTCAGTTGCTTGTAACAAGCGGGCGTATTGGCATAAACGGAAGTGGGTTTGCTTTGATGTGTCCGAGGTGGATTGTTCAGCAAAGCGTAATGAATTTGCCGGGCCGACAGCGGGAGGAAGTCGTTAAGGTCAAGCAGCACCTGCCGTGTGGCACACAAAAATGCGGTTTTGGCATCGCTGATTTTCGCCCGCGTTTTGACCCCGCGCAGATCAACTTCGCCGACATCGCTCAAATCGACCTTTGCCGTCTGCTGTCGATATGCGCGCAAGGACGCATAAGCCGCTTTAGAATCGGCGACGACCACCTCTTCACGTAGACGCTCCGAGGTAGTTTTCGTCCGCTGCCGATTGTGCTCTACGAGGAGCGTTGGGAAGTTCGCCGCTGTGCTATGAATCGGTGAACGGAGATAAGGAACGTGGGTAAGCCCCGCGAGTTGGCAAGCGGCGTAGCGGCGATGCCCGCTCAGTATCACGTTGTCGAGCGTGAGCACGAGCGGGGCCAGCAGCCCCAATCGCGCGATGCTTTGGGCCATTTCGCGCACCGCAGGGTCATCCCTATCTACCGGGCGGTATATCGAATCGTTTATGCGCGCTGGCGTAATGTCGGCAATGGGACAAGTCGGGAGTTGGCAAATTGGGACAAGTCCCAATTCTGGCTCAAGGCCATTATTTGCGTCATCCGGCGATTTGCTGATATATTGCATTAGTTGCATTTCCTTCGCGCACTTAGTTCTGGTCAAATCAAGTGCGCCTTTCGTCCTCAATGAAAGCGGCTTCCAAACGGGAGCCGTTTTCTTTTGCCGATCCGTTTTCGGTTCGGGAGATTGTGGGGGTTGCGGCGGCCCTCCGCGCGCCCCGGCTACGCGGAATTTAGTGCCGTAGCAAACACGTTTTTTTCAAGAGCTGGTGTCTTTTCGCCCTTTCGTTGATAGGTCGAGTTATTATTCAGGCTGAGGAAGCAATCCAGAGAGCAGCCGTACAAAGCGGAAAGCCGCGCGGCGAGCACATACGAAAAGCCGCCGTGCTTTTCCAAGCGAGTGAGAAACTCTGGTTTGATTCGGGCGCGCTTGGCGGCGACGGCAACGGAGAGGCCCGCCGCTTGGCGAGCGCGGGCGGCAGAC
>CAXTBP010000093.1:0-20156 GCA_964241985.1 uncultured Armatimonadaceae bacterium
GCTTTTGCCGAGCGGCGGCAATTCGGCAAACCGTTTGACAAGGGCCGTTTCGCAGGCGAACACAACCTGATTGCACACGCTTTGCGGCAAAACCGGCAAGTTATTGGGTTCGCCGTGCGCTTTGGCGAGGCTACCTTTGGGGAAGAAAACGCGAAGCGGCTGCGCGTCGCTTCGGCCCGCGAAATGCTGGCGCACTTGCAGCAAAACCGGCGTGGAAACGCGGCCCGCAACGTCGGCAAACGATTGGAGAACCGCGTCCCGCTCCGTTGCGTCAATCCGCAGCAAATAATCCAAGCGGCGGGCCAAATCACCGGGGCGCGTGGAAAGCAATTTCGCCGCCGTTTGCGCTTGGTTGTTTTTGAGCGCGGCTTCTACGCTGCCGTTGAAGGTTTGCACGGGCACGTCGTTTCGCAGAATTTGGAACGCTTCGTAAGCCCCGGCGTAGCGCGTTCTGAACTCGCCGGGATGCAGTTTTTCGCCCAAACGAATCCAGCGATTCTTCCAGCGGAGCATATCCTCGACCGGATTTTTGAGCCGGTTCAGCAAATCGAGCAAAAAACGCCGTTCGCGCCGCGACAGCGTGACAAATCTGGTCGCATCAGCAAGCGAAACGTCGCCGCCGCTGAGTGCGACCGCAAGGCGCAAAACGTCGGTCGCGGTTTGCACGTAGCCGCCCGCCGTGTCGGTTGCCCACGCATCGTCTTTGGCGTATTCGATGAGCAAGCCCGAAAGATAAGCGGCGTTCTCTTTTTGCGGCACGGCGGGCGGCAACAACGGCGCTATTGCGTCTTTGCGCACTCTGACGAACCAGCGCAAATCGTCCTTGTCGGTTTGCGACAGCGACGTGTTGGAAGCCGCGACGAGCGTAAACAAGCCGTCGAATTCGTCTTGGCTGCCTAAATCCACTTTTTGCGAAACAACGTCTTCGTCGAGTTCGGGCCGCGCTTGCTTGGGCGTATCGGGCCGCCATTGCCCGTCCGTCCAGTAATGCACGATGGCATTGAAGAACAGTTCGACGTTGCTCGCGTCCATCACCTGCGCGGGAAAATTGGGATAAAACGGCTTGAACTCGCGGTGCGCCCCGCGCATTTTTCGCAGGATTTCTACGGTTTCCATGTACCACGCCGTGAGCGACGCAACCGGCAAAGCGCGACAGGCTTCAAGGAGCGTCGGCGAAAAAACGTAGCCCAGCGTTTGCACGTTGGCGGCAAGCGCGGCGACCGTTTCAAGCGGCAGCATTTCGCCTGCCGTTTCAGCGGGCAAAAGCAGTTTGCTTCGCCGACGCAAATAGATTTCGTTGTTAAAAGCGTCGGCGGCAGAAACAATAACTTCCGAAGGGACGGCGGCGTCATTCATAAGAAAAACCTGTGTTCGCGGAAAGCGGCGATTCTGGTTAAAGTCGGGCGCTGGCAAGCCAGCTACTCCCGATCCAAGGATTAGAAGGAAGAACCTCCATAGCCGCGAACGCTTTTATTGTAAGCCACGCAATCGGGCCGTGTCAAAACGGGCAAGCGACAATACAAAAGATACCGCCTGCGGAAAGCGTCGGCTCTGGTTTGGGGAAGATAAGGCTTTCGCCTTGTCTGGAAGAAGGAAGAACCGGCATAGCCGCAGACGGTTTTAGAATACCCGCTTTTGTTCATTGCCGTGCCGTTCCGAAAACGAAGTCCGTGTTGCCGGGCCGTGAACGACCCGCTTGACTGCACGGGAAACGCTCTATTTCCCCGCCTTGAACTTCGCGGTTTCATCTTTCAGAATGTTGAGGTATAAGTCGCCGAACTCTTTGGAAGGCTCCACGTCCTTGCTGATTTCGGGCGTCGGTTGCTCGCCTTTGTGCCACTCGTTCCACGACACGACGACCCCGAATGTCGGCCCTATTTCCCGCGCCCGCGCCCATGCTTTCTTAAACGTCGCGCCGTTTTCGCGGCCTGCGGCGGGGATGTAGTATTTGTCGCCGGGCTTGCCTTGCGGGCGGGTCGCGGCGGTAATGACCATTGCTTCGGGATGCCCATTCACAACGGGAAAGGTTTGCGGGCCACGGTCTTCCCACGACCAGTAGCCATATTTGGAAATCAAGTCCGGCCCGCGCAGCGCGCTTTGCTGCGTGATGTAACCGGTCATCCAGCGCACGGTAAAGCGGCTGTCGTTCCATTTGGGCGTCCCATTTTGAAACGGCGACGGCGTATTGACGTACACGACAAGAAGCGGCTTTCCATCGTACATCTGCGCGAGCGGTCGATACACGGGATTGGCGACAAACTGATTCCAAATCTGGTCGGCCTTTTTTTGCAGCCGTCCGTCGTCGGCAGCGGCGGGTGCGCCCGTCACGCCCGCCAAAAACGCGATGTTCGGCGTCTTTTTGCCGCTCTCCCGCAGTTTGGCGAACTCATCGAAGACCGCGAACGCTGCCCCTTCGATCATGTCGAAGTCGGGCCGTTTCTTCGCCGGGTCGTAGGTGTAGCCGATGTCGTTCGACCAGTCCAACAAAATAAAATCGACGCCCGCATCCGCGATTTGCGCGGCGTGCTTGCGAATGACGGCGCGGTTATCCGAAGCGTAGGTTCCAAGCGACGGTGTCCCCCACGAGTTCGTGCCCCAGTTCGGATTTTGATGCCACAGTCCATAAGCGATGCCCACTTTCCGGTCGGCGGGCGGCGTGGGCGTGTAGACAGGAGCAACGACGGGCGGCGTATTCTGCGCCCGACAAACCGAACCCAATCCCAACGAAAGCACGGCAACGGCAAGTGCCAAACAACAGCGTTTTTGCATACCCGATTGTAGCGCAAAGTGTTTGCTGCGTTCAAGGCGTTTATAGAATATGCTCAACGTTTGCGCTTCTGCCTGCTATAAAGCATTTAGTGAACTTAAAGTATCATCGAGCCAGTTTAATGCCTGATGTATGGATTTTTTTCTCAATTCGATGTTTGCTCCTCCGTGATCGAATTGATGGGCATGAAAAGACCCACTCATTTCTGGATCTGCCTGCATTCGGTCTGAAAGCCATTTCCACAGGTCACGGTATGCGCCATAGCTTTTCCAATCCGAAAATGTACACAAAATAATGGGATTGGACGAAATCACATCTAACTCCCCTTTAATGTAAGGCCAATACTTGAGCAAATTTGATAGAGAAATTCCCCCGCTGTCGTATTCGACAATGACAGTAAATCCTCCCACGGCAGTTTTCAGATCTCCTAATTCAAATCTCTCGCCCCGTCTTATTTCACCACGACGCAAATCTTTTACGCCGGGGAGACGAGCGATATTATTCAATAGCTGCCCACCCGACCACGGAGCATGGGCAGTGAACTTTTGGTCGAATGCCTGCTCAAATTCTGTTAAAAATTGCTTTTGTGAACTGCCCATAATTAAAATTCTGTGAATGAATTACAGTAATAAAAACCTCAGTAAACAAGGCATAACTTTGTTTGCATTGCTTGATGTGGTGCTATGCTATAGTACATCTGTCCGATGCTGCCCTGCGGCTAACTGACTGGCAAGAATGCGGTATGCCAGCGGATCGTCAACGACACCGATTTTAGAGGTAACAATCATTCCCTGCGGTTCCCGTTCACGCAACGCAAACCGTGCTTGGGACGACGTTTTTCCAAGCGTATAGTTTCCGCTGTCCAAATGAATGGCGACAAACTCGCCGTTGTGGACAGGCTCCAAAAGGGACTGCAAACGTTCGGTGTAATAAGCGTGCGCCCGGCGCGAAAGGTCGTCCATCACCGCTTCGGATAAGATTTCATTCGTCATAACTCGGCCCCTTCCCTAACCACACGATTGATAAAATTTTACCATTTGTCGAAGAATGGGGTACGTTAATAACGAACCAATTCGCTATAAGAGAACACGTTTTATGGACTTACAGCTCACCGGTCTTCACCATGTCACCGCCGTTTCTTCCGCCATTCGGGAAAACCACCGCTTCTACACGCAGGTTTTGGGGTTGCGCCTTGTCAAGCGGAGTGTCAATCAGGACGACGTGCGGGCATATCACCTGTTTTACGCCGATGCTGTCGGGTCGCCGGGCACGGACATGACGTTTTTCGACTGGGATATGCCGCGCGAAACGCGGGGCACGCACAGCATCGCGCGCACCGGATTTCGGGTGAGCGGCGGGCAAGCCACGCTTGACTGGTGGGCCGAATATCTCAAAACGCAGAATGTCCAAGTCAGCGCGGGCGGCGTTCACGAGCGCGACGGACGCTTGACGCTCGATTTTGAGGACAACGAAGGCCAGCGGCTTTCCTTGGTGGACGACAACGGAACCGGCGACACGCCCGTTTTGTGGGATAAAAGCACGGTTCCCGCCCAATATCAAATACGCGGGTTGGGGCCGGTCGTTTTGAGCGTGCCCGATCTTGCGCCGACCGATTTGGTGCTGACCAAAGTGATGAATATGCGGGCCGTCCGCGAATATAAGGAAACCGCGCCGGGCGCGTTGCAGGCGCATTCGGTTTTTGTGTACGCAATGGGAGCAAGCAGCGACGGGCCGCACAACGAACTGTATGTCGCCGTGCAGCCGGATTTGCCGCCTGCGCAACTCGGGGCGGGCGGTGTGCATCATGTCGCGTTTCGGACGCCGAACGATGCCGAATACGAAGGCTGGCTGGAGCGATTGAACGGGTTCGGTATCCGCAGCAGCGGGGCCGTGGATCGGTACTATTTCCGCAGTTTGTATTTCCGCGAGCCGAACGGGATTTTGTTTGAAATCGCCACCGATGGGCCGGGCTTCGGCGTGGACGAGAACCCGGCGACGCTTGGCGAATCGGTCGTTTTGCCGCCGTTTTTGGAATCGCGCCGCACGTCCATCGTGGCGAATTTGAAACCCCTTGATTAACGCCCGCACAAACACGACACGCTTTTGAAAACGCTTTACCTCATCGACGGCTACGCCGCCATTTTCCGCGCTTTTTACGCTATTCGCAACCCGCTCTACAGTTCGGTGACCGGCGAACCGACGCAGGCGATCTATGTGTTCGCCAATATGCTCATCAAACTGTACACGACGCTCGGCCCGGATTACGTCGCCGTCGCGTGGGATACGCCCGGCGAAACGTTCCGCGACGCCTTGTATGGCGAATACGCCCGCTTGGCGCAGCCCACTGTTCCCGTGACGGCGGGCGAAACCCCGCCGCCCATTGCGGAACTGTCGCGTCCCTCCGAAACGACAACTCCAACCACCGCCGATCCGCCCGCGCAACCGCAGACCGGCGAATCCGTACCCATCGCGCCGCCGCAAACTACGCCACCCGCTGACGAAACCGGCCCGCCAATCGTGCCCGTTCTACTTATTCCGCCCATCGTTGCGCCGACGTACAAGGGAACGCGCCGCGAAACTCCGAACGATCTGAACACGCAAGTTCCGCGCATCATCGAACTTTTGAACGTTTTCCAAATCCCGATCATCGGCGAGCCACAATGGGAAGCCGACGACATCATCGCAACGCTCACCAGCCGCATTTTGCGTGACCCGGCCCAAAAGGATGTGCGCGTCCGTATCGCCACCAAAGACAAAGATATGGAGCAATTGATCAACGAGCGCGTTACTCTCTTTGACATTCACACCGGCGCGGAACTCGGCGAAACCGACTTGTTAGCCAAGCGCGGCATCACGCCCGCGCAGGTCGTCGACTTCCTGTCGCTGACCGGCGATACCGTGGACAATATTCCCGGCGTTCCCGGTGTCGGCCCGAAAACAGCGGCGAAATTGTTGCAGCACTTCGGAACCCTCGACGCTCTGTTGCAAGCCCTCGCCGATCCAGCAAACCTTCCGCCCAAAACCGTACCCGACAAGGTACGCGAAAATTTGGAATTGGCCCGCCCGACCCTGCCCCTATCGCGCCGATTGGTTACCCTCCACCCCGACGCCGAATTCGATTTCGATTTGGAGCGCGATGCCCGCGCCCAAACCCTTCAGGATATAGCCCCCGCCATGCTCGCCTTTTGCGATGCCCTCGGCTTCAACAGTTTGAAAAAGGCCTTTCTGTAGGCAGGAAGTCCGCGCCCCTTCTGTGAACCTCCTTAGTAGGAGAACGTTTGCTTCCATGCCTTTTACTCGCCGCCGTTTTGTTACGTTTGCCGCCCTTTCGCTTGCCGCCCTCGCTGCCAACGCGCCGCCCGCCTTTGCCCAGTCGCAGTATGGGCCGCAAAAAAGCCGCGCGCCGCACGGCATGGTCGCGTCCGCCGACATCGTGGCTTCGCAGGTCGGGGTGGAGATTATGAAAAAGGGCGGCAATGCCGTGGACGCATCCGTCGCGGTCGGGCTTGCGCTCGCGGTCACCTACCCAACGGCGGGAAATCTCGGTGGCGGGGGCTTTATGTTGATCCGGCTCGCAAACGGCAAATCCACCGTCATTGATTACCGCGAAATCGCGCCCGCAGCCGCGACCCGAAATATGTACCTCGACGCCTCGGGCAACGTGGTTCCGGGCGCGTCACTTATCGGCTACAAAGCGGTCGGCGTTCCGGGAACCGTCGCCGGGTTCGCTTACGCGCAAAAGAAGTACGGCAAATTGGCGTGGAAAGACGTGGTCGCGCCCGCCCGCAAAATTGCCGAACAAGGTTTTGTTTTATCCAGCGGCACGGCAAGCGGAATGCGCTTGACCAAATCGCTCGCCCTGTTTCCCGAAAGTCGGCGCATCTTCCAGCGTAGCGGCAACTTCTACAAAGAAGGCGACTTGTTCAAACAGCCCGACTTGGCGCAAACGCTCAAACGCATCGAGCAAAACGGGCCGCAGGAATTTTACATCGGCCAAACCGCGCGCCTTATCGCCGCCGACATGGCGAAAAACAACGGCCTCGTCACCCTCGGCGATTTGAAAAACTATGCGCCGGTCGAACGGGAATCGCTCAAGGGAACGTATCGCGGGGTCGAAATTTTGACGATGCCCCCGCCATCATCGGGCGGCATCGCGCTTATAGAAATGCTCAATATGCTCGAAACCCGCGACATAAAAGCAATGGGACAAGGCTCGGACACCGACCATTTTTTGGTGGAAACCATGCGCCGCGCGTTCGCCGACCGGGCCGAGTTTTTGGGCGATCCCGACTTTGTCAAGGTTCCTGCCAAGGGGTTAACATCCAAAACTTACGCCCAAAAACGGGCCGCGACCATCGACATGACACGGGCGACGCGCAGCGCCGATGTGCGCACGGGCGATCCCCTGCCCTACGAGTCATCGGAAACCACGCACTATTCGGTCGTGGACGCGGACGGCAACGCGGTTTCCAACACCTATACGCTGAACAATAGCTACGGCTGCGGGGCGACCGCGACCGGCACGGGCATTTTGCTCAACAACGAAATGGACGATTTCGCCAGCAAACCCGGCACTCCCAACGGTTACGGCTTGGTGCAGGGTGAGGCCAACGCCATCGCGCCGCGCAAACGCCCGCTTTCGTCCATGACGCCCACGATCTTAACCAAAGGGGGAAAACCGTTCTTGGTTGTCGGGACGCCGGGCGGGCCGACGATTATCACGACGGTTTTTCAAATCATCGTGCAAATGGTGGATTTCAACCGCTCCGTATACGATGCCCTCGCCGCGCCGCGTTTGCATCAGCAGTGGCTGCCCGACAGCGTCGATATGGAATCGTTCGGTTTATCCGCCGACGAACGCCGCGCTCTTGAAGCCAAAGGCCACATCTTTTCAAAAGACAGCGTTTTGGGCGGCAAATCGTTCGGCAACGCGATGGGTATTGTGATCGAGCCATCGACCGGAATGCGCGTCGGAGCCGCCGATCCGCGCGCGTCCGGCGCGGTCGCCGGGTACTAATTAAGGCGAAAAAAAGGCCCCGCCGTTTGGCGGGGCCTTTTTTTGCTCTGAGTCGCTGTCAGGCGTTTTTGGCGACCCGTTTGGCGCGGCGCAAACGGGTCACGCCAAAACGTGCGCCGCCCAGCGCCCCGCAGGCCATAAGCGCGAGCGTCCCCGGTTCGGGGGTGGTAGCTGTGGGAAAACCGGCGAACTGCTGCAAGGTGGTTATCGGGTTAAACTCGGTACTACTCGCCCCGCCGATTAGCTGCGCGTTGCCGGAAAAGGCCGCGTTCGCGTTCGCCGCCAAATTAATTCCGAAAACTTGCCCCGAGTAACTGCTCCCTGCCGTCCCGAAAGCGGATAGCGTCAGCGGGACGTTGTTAAACGGCGTGAAGTTCGGCGTTGCGAAACCTGCCGACGCCTGATCGATATTGATACTGATGTCGTTTATGTACACGACGCTGCTGCTCAGGTTGGAAATGGTTGCCGTGTATGCTGGCAAGGTTTGCGGCGAGGTGCTGGGCGTGTAGTTGAGCGCCGCCGGGGTAAAGTTGAATGTCACCTGCGCCCGCACCATAGCGGGTGCGGCAAGCGGCACAAGCGCGGCGGCCACGGTCAAGACGCGGCGCGCGGAACGCAAAGAAGAACTGCGGGGCGCATTGGGATGAAAACTGGGCAAAACGAACGAGCGCATAAAAGAAACCGTCTTCCTTAACCGATACCGTATAAATTGCCGCACTCGCGGAACGATCAATCTATCGTTCCGCGAGCGAGGCGCGATTTCCTTTACTGCGGAATGGTGACCCGCACGGCGGCGGCGAACGTGCGTCCCGAATCATCGACGCCGTTGATACGCAAAACCTGCGCCGTTCCCGCCGTTTGCACCGGGAACGTGAGGGTGACGTTCGCCGATGCGTTTGTACCAATCGAAATACCCGTGGTCGGCACTATGGTCGTCGTATTGACCGAACCCAGTACCGCCGACGTAATGCGGACGTTGGACGCGGCTCCCGTTCCGCTGTTGGTAAGCGTCACCGTCGCCGACGCGCCCCGCGAGGTGAGCGTCGCGCCGCGCACACTAATTTGCGGCGAGCCGGTCTGGGTGCTGGACGGCACGGTCACAAACGAACGGTCGCTCGTATCGGCATAGGTCACGCTTGCGGTCGGCGTCACCGAATTCACGCGGAAGCGGTACGCCGTTCCCGGCGTTAAGTTCGTGATGGTGACGCTGTGGCTCGTGGTCGGTGCGCCTTCCGAAACGCTGTTGAACGTGCCGGACGGAAACAAACCGTACTGCACCGTGCCCGTAGAGGGAAGGTTGGTCGTCCACGTAATCGTCGCCGTCGTTTGCGTTGTGGCGGTTGTGGAAATGCTGTTCGGGTTGCAAAAACTCCGCACGAACGCAATCGCAGGCGCAGGCATCACTATTCCGAAGCCGGTCGTCGGATCGTAGCCCGCCGTTTCGATGTCGATGGCCGACGACGTGAGGATGGTTCGCATCTCGCTGACCGAAAGCAATTTGCCGTTGATCGTCGTGCCGTTTGCGTTAGCAATCGAATACGATTTGACGAGAGCGGCAATCGCGCCTGCGTGCGGCGCGGCTGCCGACGTGCCGTAAAAGGGATAGAAGCCGCTCACCGCCGTTCCATTTGAAGCGCCATCAGCGGCGGTAATGACCGGCGATTGCCGAACGGTCGCACTGGCGCGGAGAAGGTTTGCGCCGACCTGCGTAAAAACAGGCGTACTAATAGGAAGCGTATAGCCCGTTGGCTGCTGGGCAAGCGTGATGCTGGGGCCGCCCGTGACATTCCACAAAATACTACGCGGGCCATCCGAGGAAAAGTATTCCGACCGGCTCGACGAACTAAAGGGGCTGGGGTTTGGCCCTCCATACCCCTGGTTGTTGGTAGCAGGCGTGGCGGCGACACCGAAAGCGGCAGCAGCGGCGGAGTGGCCGAACGTTTGCCCATTGGTCGTAAACGCCAGCCCGGGCTTGTTGTAAACGGACGATCCAAACGTTGTTAAATGCAGGTTACACGCAACGCCACTATAAAGGGCGATATAAGCTCGGCTGTTGGCCGCACCGTTGGCAGCTTCAAAGGGCGTACTTGTAGCAGCGCCATTTTGATTGCTCGTTGACCCTCCGGTTACTGTCGTGCCCGTAGCGTTAGTTATGTACAAATCATAGTCGTTGGTTGCACCAACCGCTTTGTCCGACCAGTACAAATACGTGGCGTCCGCAGGATGAACCAAAGTGTTGTAGTTTCGGGGAAGCGTTTGCGCGGGCGAATCGGGATTCAGATTTCCGCTGTTGAACTGGTTGATGGTTCCTGCTCCCGTCAATGGGGTTGTGGCCGCGCCACCGCTGATAAAATCGCCTTCCCAGTTCCCGGAGTTCGACGCGCCAAAGGCGGAAAGCGTGGTGACGTGGCCCTGATTTCCCGCCGATGAAAAGTACAAGCATCCGTCGTCCGTCACGCGGTTGACGGCTTGGGCGACTTGGTCGTCGCTGTGCGCCTGTTCGTCAGAATAAAAAACGTCGTCGATGATAATGTCGCATTTGTATTTGAAGCGCAAAATCATGATGTTCTTGGCGAACTGATCCCGGCTGTAAAACGCGCTCGCAAAAAACAGCTTCGCGCCCGGCGCGATATCATGCACGATTTCCATCATCGCCGTTCCTTCGCCCGCTTCTCCAGCGGGGCCGTCCTGCGGGGTGGGCGTGGTCAAGGTGTCGTCAATCGCCACGAAAACCGTGCTTGCGGTGGAAGCCGTACTGGTAGGATTTGGGTCGGTCGGCGGCAAGTCTAAAGCGGCCTGCGACTGGGCAAGATAGGTATCGCTATCCGACAAAATCCCGATACGAAGACCAGTTCCGTTGACGCCGTACTGGCTGAACGCCGCCCCCACATTATGCGTCTTGATACCTTCGCCAAGCGTGCCGGTATCGGTTCCGTCGTAGTTGATCGCATTTATCACCAGTCCGTCAAGCAGCGCGGAGGCCGCGCCGCTCGTGTTCGCTACCGGCGGCAGGCGGAAACCGCCAAAGGCGGCGCGGGCGGACGCGATTCGCTTGTTTCGCAGATCTTGCCGGGCGCTGTCCGACAAGGGAACCATAACCCGTTCCCGCATCTG
The DNA here is from genome assembly GCA_964241985.1 of uncultured Armatimonadaceae bacterium. Taxonomy (GTDB): domain Bacteria; phylum Armatimonadota; class Armatimonadia; order Armatimonadales; family Armatimonadaceae; genus CAXTBP01. The sequence continues at coordinate 10,899 of CAXTBP010000093.1, forward strand.
CTTGGCTCTTTTTACGACCGATGGATTGCTTTGGGTTCTTGGCTCGAAGAACCGCTGGATTGCGAGCACATCGGCGCGGCTTGCGAGCGGCTCAATCTGCTGGAGGGGCACATTGACAATCAATGCGTCCTGATCGTCGTTGACGATTTCCCCACCCATCTTGACAATAGTAGCGCGGAGATCCGCCATGATTTCCGGTTCGCGTGTGTCGGCGCGAATGACGGCGGGAACGCGCCCTTTTTCGTCGGGAACGAGACCGGTTTCAAAGGTAGGAACCCCCGGCGCGGCTTCTTCGCCGCGCGCTATGCGGGCCGCATAAATGAAGTCGGACGCCATCTTGCGCTGGGCGGTATTTCGCTGCCGCTTATCGTTACCCAGCGCGATAATTTGCCGGGCAACCGTGGTGGAAGCATCCATCTCTTTGGCGAGCGCTTCCACTTGCAAATCTATCTTTTCAATCGGCCCGCCCGCAACAGGCCCACCCGTTCCGGGCGCGCCACCTCTGCGCTGGGCGTAGGCCGATTGCGGCGCGGCGACGAGGAAAGAAAGCGTAAGGGTTGCCGCCGTTAAAGCGGGAATAAAACAAAGGGGCCGTGACGGGGAGAAACCGTTGATCATGGAAGGCAAAATTCCTTAAAACTGCGTCGTTCGGATAATGAAATAATAAGTACGCACAGCGATATGCCGCTCCCCATATAATAACCGATTTGCGATTCTTTTGCATACGTAAAAGCAGCACGCTTTATTTTGATAGAACGCCTTCTTTATCGTTTGCGATTCCCAATTTGGCTGTACCGCTGGAGTTGCGAACGATGAGTTCCACCGGCAGTTGTACATGGCGGAATCGGCGCGTATAGTTCGCCTTGTCGTCCGCCGACTGCGCAAGACGTTCTCGAAGCAGTGCGCCCGCGCCACGCCCCACGTCCTCAAAGGGCTGATTGACCGTCGTTAGTTCCAGCGTATCCAAATACGAAGGCAATAGGTTTCCGTACCCGGTCACGGCAATCTCATCGGGTACGCGAATGCCTTCGCGGCGCAAAAAGCGCAACAGCGTTAAAGCCGTCAAATCGTTGGAGCAAACGACGGCGGTTAACGGCTCGCCTGCCCCGGCAAGAAACACGCGCATGTAGTCGGAAAACATCGGTTCCCGAATGCCTTCAAAAAGGGCGAACGGCGTGGGATCCGGCGCGATGTGCGCTTCTTCCTGCGCGCGGGCAAAACCGTGCCAGCGCTGCTGCACGGTTTCGGCAAACGTTTCATCGCCCAAAAAACCGATGCGCCGGTGACCTTGCGTAATTAAGTGTTTGGTGACCGCGTAGCCACCCGCTTCGTCATCGAAACCGATACAATCGGCCTCCATTCCGATAACCCGCCGATCCACCAAAATAAGCGGGACGGTATTTCGCAACTCGACCAAGGCTTCGGTATCGATAGGGTTTTGCGCCCATAAAATCGCGCCGACGACATCGTGACTTTCCAAATACGCCCGCGTCGGCAGCACATGGAGGCGCGTGTGGGGGCGCGGCTGAGAGTTGAAGCGATGCAGCGTGTAGGCCGTGTTTTCAAGAACGTGTGCGAGGCCCGAAACGATGCGATCCAGCGCGGTCGAGGAATGGTTCCACGCATTGATAACCAACACGGTTCCCGCCGCGCTGTCCTTTGCGGGCGCGGCAAACGACGCGGGCGAGTCCGCAGCATTGGTGGAAGGTGGGTTTGTTACGTCGGTTGCTGCGGGAGCCGACACGGCGAACGCGCCGCTGCGCGGGCGCACGTTAAGCCAGCCTTCTTGCGAAAGCAGGGTGAGCGCCTGCCGCACCGTATTGCGCTGCACCTTGTATCCCGCCATCAAAACGCGCTCGGCAGGCAGGCGCGCGCCATCGGGGATTTTCCCGTGGCGGATTTGTTCGCGCAGATCGGCGGCGATTTGTTCGTAGCGAAACAAGGGAGTGGAACTCAAACAACAGTCCTCGGTGTGATTCACACAAAAAGCCATCAAAAATGAAAGCCCCGGTCGATGTTCACACATCAGCCGGGGCTTGTTTTCTACCCGATACGAACCGCTGGATTAAACCAACGGGAAGTTTGCCCGAAGGCCACAACTAATCGTCGGCGGGCGTGAACTGGCGCAGAAGGCCGTTGGGGTTTTTCGTACCATCCGCGTTCGGCACTCGCTGATCCAAAGAAATCAGGAAAGACAGCGAAACGTTTTTGGCGTGTCCATCGCAGTAAATGACGTTGGTTTGCCCTTGATGTCGATCAACAACCGCGCCTTCTTGCTTGAGGTCATTGTCGTTGATCCCGTTAAACTTGTTCCACGCAATGAACTTCGCCGTCCCGGAAGTTTTAATCACATCAGGATCAGCGCCAGCGTCCGGCCACGAAATTTGGTAGGAGCCATTGCTATCCATGACCCAAAGGGTTCCCGCCGGATTTTGCACCACCGCAAGCGAAATTTCGTTTGACGGGCCTTTTTGTCCGTTCCCTAAACCCCAATACGCAGAGTTAATGGCGTAGCTTCCGTAGCGGGTGTTGTCGCCGCCAGCGCTTGAGCCTTCTTGACCAAGCCGCGTATTGACAATATATTTTCCAGTGCAGTTGCCGCCGTTGCTGCCGCCTGCGCCGCCGCTCAAACCGACCGGAATATCGGGGCACATATAAATGCCTTCATTTTTAACAAAAGGATAGATCGCGTCCATCCATTTGTAGCGAACCGTTGAGTCTGAATCGCCAAAACCGCCGTTGCCGTACCAGCCGCGCACCATTTGTTCGTCGTAATCCTGCGAATACGCGAGCAGGCCGAGACCGATTTGTTTACAGTTGGATAAACACGCGCTCGCGCGCGCTTTCGCTCGGGCCTGCGCGAACACAGGGAAAAGTATCGCCGCGAGAATGGCGATGATGGCAATAACCACGAGCAGTTCGATCAGCGTGAAACCCGCTTTAGAACGGGGTGCATTGAGTCTGCTCTTTGATACAACAGACAAGGGACTTACCATTGCTAATTCCTCCATTGGTATAGCGTGGTATACGACAAACGTACACCGCACTGCAATTACGATACAGTATTCCCCTTTTCTTGTCAAGAAAAACCCGTAAATGAACAACGCGGTTTTCTCGAACGTCACTACACATTTATGGCCCGCTTCGCAGCCGGAAAAGCGGTCTTTTTGATTGGACAGTGGAAATCGAGAATGGGTTCCATAGCCACGGTCTTACGCAAAGCGCGCGTTTTGGACTATACCAAATATTTAACGCGCGTTAACGGCGTTGTTTCATGATTTATGGCGGCGCAAAATTAATTTTGCGCCGCCATAAATGCTTTTGTTACTTTTTCCGTGCGGCGGGCACGATTTTCACGAACCCGACGTCAATCCCCTGTCCGCCCGTCGATTGATGGCAATGCACAGCCAGCGTGACCATTTTGCCGGGCGTCATTTTTGCGAGCGCGTCGCGGCTTATGTTGTACGGCTCATAACTCGTGTTATAGCCATTCATGCTTTGCGCCAAAACGCCATCGATATAGATTTCGGCGTCCTCGTCGTGGGCGACGTACAGTTTCAAACCGTCGAGCGAACCGCTGGGAACCGTCACGGTACGGCGAATCCAAATATCGTCCGTGCTCCAAACCGTGCGCGTTTCCGCGCCGGACGTTCCGGCCCGCCCGAACGCGCCCGGCCCTTGCTTCCAATCGGCATCATTAAAGCCCGGCTGATTCCATCCCGTCGGCGGCGCACTAAACGTGTACCGCCATGTTTGCCCCGTTTCTTCGGACGTAGCGATAACGGGCACAACGGTCGGCGCGACCGGGAGCGCGGCCCATGTCAGGCCGGGCGTAGCCTTATTAATCGGGTCGCGGCCCGCCCATTTTTTCCACAAGGTCGCGTCCGTCAGCGCCGGTAGAAACACGCCGCCGACCACCGCGCGGGCTTGAAAACCGACCTGACGCGGCTCGCGGGTTTGATACCAGTCCGACATCGGATTGCGGTCGGGGGTGGCATTCAAAAAGTCATACACGGGATCCGCGAGGGTTGCGAAATCGGACGCCGAACCCGTGAGCGTTCCCGTCCAGATTGTCCAATCGAGTTTGGTATAGGGCTGCCGATTGTCTAAGGGCAAGCCGAACCGGTTTTGGCTTTTCTTGTAGAACGCCATTTCCGTTTGCATGACAGACTGCGGAAACAGGTTCAAATCAAGGATTTTATCCCAAACCAGATTGTACTTTTGGCTCCACGTTCCCGCGCGGTCGAACGCTAATTTGTAGTGGTCGCCGTCGCGGGCCTCGGTTTCCCAGCGCGTCGCCAGTTCTTGTGCCACTTTGCGAACCCGCGTGGCTTCGGCGGTGTCGCCGTGCATCTGGCACAAAATCGAGTACGCCCCGAGGGCTTCAATCGCTTTGGCGGATAGGTTGACGTTGTGCGCCAAGTGTCCGGCGAAGTCGTCCGTGCTCAACTGACTTTCCGGGTCGAAGCCTTTGGTTTCCAGATACGCGGCCCAGCGTTTGAGCAGCGGCCAAAATGGATCGGCGAAGCGGCTGTTGCCGTCCTGCTTAGCGACAGCCGCAAGCAAAATCAGCATATTGCCGGTTTCTTCCACCGGCATTTGGTTGTCTTCCGTGCGCTCGCCCCCGCCGTAGACTTGCCCATCGGCGCGGGGATAGGTTCCCAAATCGTGCGGCGCGAACGGGAACTTCCAGCGCGGCGAGTTCGCGTAGTTCAGCACAACGACCATCGACGCTTTGGCAAGGGTCGGTGAAAGAAGAAGTAGTTGCGGCGCGGCGGGATACAAAATGTCCACGGTTGCGACGCAGCCGTTCGAGAAGTTTTCTTTGGAAAACATCAAGGGCGAGCCGTTGTCGTCGAGGGCGATTTTGTTGGCGGCAAGCGACTGTCGGTAGGCGAGGGCCGCGATTTGCGCGTATTTCGCGCCGCCCACGCGGGTTAAATCCGCCATTATTTCCGTGTCGAAGGCCGCGCTGCGCGTTTCGAGTTCGTCATGTTCGCGCCGGGCAATTGGGAGCAATTTGCTCATGTCCATCCCGTTTTTGCGCCAATAGGGCAAAAGTGGCTGGTTCATGTAAGTTACGGATTGCTCGTCGTCGTAGCCGACCATCCAGAACCGCGACACAGGTGAAGCCGAGACTTTGCCCAAATCGAACGCAAGCGCGGCAACCGGATGCGCGTCGGAGACGGGGCGGGGCTGGCGCGTGTCGTCGGTTTTGGGCAGTTTGCCGTCGCTCATCCACAACCGTTGACTGTCGGCGCGGGGCGCAAACACCGCCTGCGTGCCTTTGTTTTCGGGTGCGGAAAGGTACAAATAGCCCCAGTCGATCCGTAAATCGTCGCCGCGCTTGGCGAGAATGGGCTGTTCTTGCGACCCCATGCGAAGCGTCGTGAGTCCTGCGATTTTCGCCCGGTTCCAAACCACGGGCTGCGACGGCTGATTGATGGTGAGTTCCGCTCCGGCGTCGCTGTAGACTTGAACCGCGTGCGAACCGCCGTCAAGCGAGCGGGCCGACACCGTTATGTATGTGATGGGCCGCGCCAAAACCGGCAAATCGGAAGGCAGCGCGGGCGTCGTAAACGTCAGCGTCACAGCGACTTTTTGATTGGCGAAATCGTAAATCGTGCGCGTTGGCAGCACTTGAACGCGCGTTTGCGGCAGGGCCGGAACGCTGGCGGGTTCCACCCCCATCAAGCGAAATGTTTCGCCATCGACGCGCACGAGCGCGGTCAGGGTTTGCGCTTTGCCCGTCCAATGGCGCGTTTCCACATCGGTGAGTTTGTCGCCCGCCGACCAAATGGAAAAATACGGGTCATGGGCAATGAGCGGAACCGACGGTGGGCGGAACGGGGCAGGGGTGCGGGGCGTTTGCGCGTGGGCGCAAATCGGCAGCGCGAAAAAAGCCGTCGCCGCAAGGGATGCGCCGCGCAAATTTTTCGCGGCGCGAAGGGATAAAACCATAAAAAACGTCCTTAACTTCGGTGTAAAAACCACTTGCTTCTACGGGTAAAGTGCCGCGTGAAGTTCGCTGGTATCAAGCAAAGTATACCAGAGGCGGTTTTCGCAGCCGTGATGCTTGGCAACGCGAACCAATGCAGGAAACCAACACCAAAATTAGGAAATGACGGATATGTGGCGGTTCCAATTTTTGGGAAATTTGCGTGCCCAAAAGGGCGACGTAACCGTCACCTTGCCTGCCCGCAAATACACGTCGCTGCTCGCCTGCCTTTTGCTGCACCCCGACCGCCGCTGGAGCCGCGATGAACTGGTCGCCCACTTTTGGCCCGACAGCGACGATGTCACCGGACGCGCCGCACTGCGTACCGCGTTGTCGTCGCTCAAAAAAACGTTCGGGCCGGAACTGCTCGCCGTCAGCCGCGCGGACACGGTTTCCGCGTGCGTCGATGCGTTCACCACCGATGTCGCGCTCTTCGACGCGCTCCTCGCCCGCGCAAACCAGCAGGCCTCGCTCCCCGAAGGCGCGTCCGGTGAACTTTCGTGTTTGGAGGAGGCGCTTGTTCTTTTCGTGCACGGCACGCCGTTGCCGGGCCTGTACGACGAGTGGGTTGTCACCTTTCGTGGTCGCGTGGAAACCGACGGCGAGCGCGCCAAAAATCGCGCGACCGCCCTGCGCCAGAGGGTCGCGCGCGACGACGAACAACAGGCAGCCGAAAACGCTTTGCGGCGTAAATCCGGCGGGCCGCTTATTTTCCTTCCGCTCGTCAACACGCCGCTCACTGGCAGGACAGCGGAACTTGCGCGGTTGGAAGTATTGCTACGCGGCGATGGCGGCAAGCCGCCGCGCGTCCTTACCTTGACCGGTACGGGCGGAACGGGCAAAACGCGCCTCTCAATAGAAGCCGCCGTACGGCTGGCTCCGCTTTTTTCTGGCGTGGTGTGCTTCGTTGCGCTTGTCGCCCTCACGAGCAGCGAGGAAATCGGGCGGGCGCTCGCATCCGCATTGCAAATCGACGCGGCGGGCGGGGCGGATCCGCTGCAAAACGCGCTTTTCCGGCTGGACGATCTGGGGCCGTCGCTGCTAATTCTCGACAACATGGAGCAGTTGGTCGAAGCAGGAGCGGCAGGCGTCGTGCGAACGCTTCTCGCGCGACTGCCCCACGTCACACTACTCATAACCTCGCGCCGTCCGGTGGGCGTGGAGGGCGAGCAGGAATTTCCGGTTGCACCACTGGACGCCGAAGCGTCGCGCCTTTTATTTTTGCAACACGCCCGCGCCACCCGCCCCGATTACGGCGACGGCGACCCCGCGCAACTTTCCGCATTGTGCGAGCGATTGGAAGGCATTCCCCTTTCCATCGAACTGTGCGCGCCGTGGGTGCGCGTCCTAAATGAAGCGCAAATGCTGCAGCATTTGGACAAACGGTTTCGCCTGCTGACCAGCCGCCGCCGCGATATGCCCACGCGCCACCGCAGCCTTCACGCTGCCCTCGAATGGGGCTGTCCCACCGATGCCGATTTGCTCGCGTTTTTCGCCGCCCTTTCCGTGTTTCGGGGTGGCTTCACACTTTTAGCGGCGGAAGCAGTCGGCGGCGAAAACGCCTTAGAGCATCTTGCCGCCTTGCAGGAACATTCGCTCGTTTTGGCAGATACCAATATCGGCGGCGCGTCCGACGCACCGATGCGCTACCGCCTTTTGGAAACCATTCGGGAATTTGCCGGGGAAAAACTGACCGGCGATGCGGCAAGCGCGGCGTGGCGTCGGGCGCTTAGGTATTTCAAAGACCTTGCCGATGAAATGACGCCGCGCCTGCTCGATGCCGATGTTTCCGCTTGGTATTTTGCCGCCCTCGATAAAGAAGCGCCCAATTTTCGCACCGTCATCGAATGGGGTTTGGACGATACGCCCGAAAGCGTTCTGCTTGCCAATGACTTGAAGGAAAGTTTGCGCTGGTTTTGGTGGATACGCGGGCACAGCCTGCCCCTTGCCGAATGGCGGCGCAAAGCGTGTGCGCGGCGGGATGAATTGGACGAGCCGCACCGTACCTATTTGCTGATGCAGCACGCCAACCACGATGCCCCCGAAGCCGAAAAAGAAGCATTGCTCCAGCAAGCGATGGAAACGTTCCATACCTTCGGCGACGCTTCCGGTGTGGCCCGCGTTTATGAAGGTTTGGCAATGTATTACCGTCGCCGAGATGAAGCCGAGCCTATGGAAACCGCGTACCGCGCGGCGGCACAAAAGCGGCGCGAAAACGGCGACATCGTCGGTTCCGGTTACGTTCTCGCCGATTTAGCGGGCGCTTTTCACGAGGCCGGGCGCATCGCCGAAGCGCGCGTGCTGTGGAAGCAATGCCGCGAAATTTCCGTCGCCCACGCCGATAAAGGAAGTATCGCCGTGTTGGATCGAGCGGCAGGAACCGCGTTTCTGGATGAAGGGAACGTCGCCGAAGCCATCCCCCTGCTTGCAAGCGCGCTTGCCACCTTCCGCCAAAAAGCCGAAACATGGCAGTTAATGCACACACTTTGGACGCTGGGCCAAGCCTACCGCGCCCTCGAACAAAACGCGGAAGCCCGCGCCGCGTGGGAAGAACTGCTTCCGCTCGCCCAGCGCAGCGGCGACGCCGCGCGCGTTGAACATCTACAAGCCCTTTTAACGGGCGACCCGTAAAAATAACGCAAACCTGACGCGAAATTTTCGCTTCCTGATGCAAACCTGACGCGCCGCTGACGAACGCGCCTTAGCATACCCAGTGAAGGAATTGGGTCTTATGCGCCGCCATTCATTGTTTCGGGTGTTTTCCCACGGTCACCGGGTCTGCTGCCACCTGCTGCTCGCCGTCTTTTTGGCGTTGGGAATGGTTACCCTATCTGCCGCTACCGGACTCGCCGACGATGGCGAAGTGGAAGACGCGCAACCGTCGATTTCCGCGCCCGTCGCGCCTATCGCTACCGAACCGACCCCGGTTCGCGCGACCGGCGATATTATTTTGTTGTCGATCCCCGATGCCGGAGGATTGCGCCTCACGGTTTCGCCCGACAACAAACTTCATACCTTTATTGCCGGGCACGATTTACCCGCCACACCCCCCATTCCGCAGGCCGGTTTTACCGCCGACACGTCCGGCTATGTCAACGGAGGATCGGCGACTTTGCAGGCCGAACACAAACTGACCAATATTTTCGGCACGGGGCTGGATATTAAAATTGCGGCGGGAACGAAATTTACGGCCTCGCTCACCGGCCTCAAACTGGAAAAAGTGGGCAACAACGGCGGCGTGTCCCTGATGCTTCCCCTTA
>CAXTBP010000094.1:0-20132 GCA_964241985.1 uncultured Armatimonadaceae bacterium
CGGCTAAGTTCAGCGAGAACTGTCCCTCGTTGGTGTTGTAAAGGTACACGTTGCTGCCACTGCGCGGGCGATTGAAGTTGTAAGTGTAGTTGGCCTCCACATAGCCGGTAATGGCTATCGGAGCCGGGGCAACCGGCGCGCTGGCCGTCGGCTTCTCGCTCGACGCCGGCGGGGTAGCAGGTGTTTGAGAATGAACGGGACGAGATGCCGTTCCTATAAATAAAGCGGATGCCGCCGCGCAAAACAGGGGGACGGCAGATCGATGGTTGGAGCGCATAATAAACTTTCGAGTCGTTAAGGAACCGTATATTTTATTAGGACGGCTTTTTGAGCCGCCGGGACGGCTTGAGGGATAGTGTCGCCGCTTGACGATTTTCGATCATCAAGCGGCAGCGCGATGGAAAAGCGTTACTTCTTTTTTTTCTTGTCGCTTTTCTTATCGCCTTTCTTTTTGCTGTCTTTAGCCATAACAAAGTCCTCCTTTCTTGTCACGAAATCAGTGATCCGGTGCGCGTCAGCGACGGTACGGTTCGCCGCGCGCTTTCCAATCTTTCAGCGCCTGCCAAAAATGCCTCCAAGTACCGCGCCGCGCTTTGGGGGCTTGCAGCGGCGGCAGAAGCTGTGGGCGTTCCCCGCTTAGCTCGTTGAACCAAAGCTCCCATACCGCCATAAAGGCGAGGCGGTGCTTGACGACGCAGGCGGTGTTTCCCGTCAGTTCGGCAAGTTCGCAGGCCCCGATGTGATACTCGATGCGGGCAGCATAAACCGCTTCGCGTTCGGGATCGTTCAAAACATCGAGAAGTCCGTTATGCAAACGGAACGCTTTGTAGGCCCGCACCACGTCACGCAGTTCATCGGCGGTCGTCAGGGACGGCGCTTCCGCGTGATAAAACCGCTCGTAGAACTCACGAAACCCGGCCATTGCCGTTCCTGCTGTTCTCTACTGCTTTACAGCACCCGTTGCAGACGCCGGGGCGGCTTTATCGAGAGCAAGGTTGAGTTGCAGCACGTTGACACGAGGTTCGCCCAAAACGCCCAGCGTTCGGCTTGATGTGTTTTCGTCCACCAATTTGCGGACGGCATCGTCGCCTACCCCGCGCGCTTTAGCGACGCGCCCGATTTGCAAAGCGGCGTTTTCGGGCGAGATTTCCGGGTCAAGGCCGGACGCGGAACGGGTGACCGCGTCGGCGGGCACGAGGGCGTCGGCGGCAAGTCCGTTTTCCGTGCGGTACGCAACCGCCAAATCCTTAATGCCGTCGTAGTTGCCGGGATCGTCTTTGCCGTCATCCGTTTTCTTGTGAATGCCGTTCAGGAGTTTGTCGCTCGTCGGCCCCAAGTTCGTACCGCTCGAACCGGTATATGAATCGTCGGGCTTACCCGCGTTGTAGCCGTTGCCCGCCGCCGACGGGCGTCCGTGAAAATACTGTGGCGCGGAAAACGGCTGCCCGATGAGCCGTGAGCCGACGACTTTACCGTCCTGCTCAATGAGGCTGCCGTTCGCTTGTTGGGGAAAGGCAACTTTTGCCAGTCCGGTGATAAGGAGCGGGAACACAAGCCCGGTCAGCAAGGTAAAGGCCAAAACGCTGACGAGCGCGGGGCGAAGTTGATTTAACATGGTTTTTCTCGTTAGGCGGCGTGAAGCAGCACAAGCAAGCGGTCAATCAGGAAAATAAACGGGAACGGGACGATCAGACCGCCCACGCCATAGATAAGCAAATTCCGCTGCAGCACTTTGGCCGCGCTCATGGGCTTGTAAGCCACGCCGCGCAAGGCGAGCGGAATCAAGGCGATAATAATCAGCGCGTTGAAAATAACGGCGGCCAGAATCGCGGACTGCGGATTGCTCAAGCGCAAAATGTTCAAGGCGGACAGGGCCGGGTACGTGGTTGCGAACATCGCAGGAATGATGGCGAAGTATTTCGCCACGTCGTTTGCAATCGAGAACGTCGTCAGCGCGCCGCGCGTCATGAGCAGCCCTTTGCCGATTTCCACGACTTCGATGAGTTTGGTCGGGTTACTGTCTAAATCGACCATGTTGCCCGCTTCTTTGGCGGCCTGCGTTCCGCTGTTCATCGCAACCCCGACATCGGCTTGGGCCAAAGCGGGCGCGTCGTTGGTTCCGTCACCGGTCATGGCGACGAGTTTTCCGCCCGCCTGTTCCTTCTTGATGAGCGCCATTTTGTCTTCGGGCGTGGCTTGGGCCAGAACGTCGTCAGCCTCTGCCTCATTAGCAATCGCTCTTGAGGTAAGCGGATTATCGGCCGTAATCATCACGGTTTTGATGCCCCTCGCCCGCAAGGCGTCGAAGCGCTCGCGCATTCCGCCCTTGACAATATCTTTGAGGTAGATGACCCCAAGCGCCTTGTTGCCCATAGAAACGGCGAGGGGGGTTCCGCCTTTGCGCGAAATCTCGTCGGCGATTTCGCCTAATTCCGTGGGAACCCGCCCGCCCTGTTCGGTAATCCACGCTTCGACGGACTTGGTCGCGCCTTTGCGCACCTGTATTCCGTCTACATTGACACCGCTCATGCGAGTTTGGGCCGTGAACGGAATGAACTCGGCGTTTGCCATGTTCTGCGTATCGCGCACCTCGTACTTGTCTTTGGCAAGCACCACAATCGAGCGGCCTTCGGGCGTTTCGTCGGCGAGGCTGGACAACTGCGCCGCCCGGGCCAGCTCTTCCACGGTGACACGCGGCACGGGAATAAACTCGGCGGCTTGCCGATTGCCCAGCGTGATCGTGCCGGTTTTGTCCAAAAGAAGCGTGTTCACGTCGCCTGCGGCTTCCACGGCTTTGCCGCTCATGGCAAGGACGTTGTGCTGCATAACTCTGTCCATGCCCGCGATACCGATAGCGGATAATAGGCCGCCGATGGTCGTCGGAATCAGGCAGACGAGCAAAGCAATCAAAACCGCGATGGTGGGCACTTCGCCCGCTCCCGCCGAGCGAACGGAATAGTTCGCGTAGGGCAAAAGCGTCACGGTCGCCAGCAGAAACACAATCGTCAAACCCGACAGCAAAATGGAGAGCGCGATTTCGTTGGGCGTTTTTTGCCGCTGCGCGCCTTCCACAAGACTAATCATGCGGTCAAGAAAGGTTTCGCCCGGGTTCGCCGTGATGCGAATCACGATGCGGTCGGACAATACTTTCGTGCCGCCCGTGACGGCATCGCGGTCGCCGCCCGATTCCCGAATGACCGGCGCGGACTCGCCGGTAATCGCCGATTCATCGACCGATGCGATGCCCTCGACGATGATGCCGTCGGACGGGATGACGTCGCCTGCCTCGCACACGACCAAATCGTCTTTGCGCAGGGCGGAGCCTGAAACGGTTTCTTCTTTATTGCCGACCAGTTTCCGGGCCATGCTTTGCGTGCGGGTTTTTCGCAGCGTGTCGGCCTGCGCCTTGCCGCGCCCTTCGGCCATCGCTTCGGCGAAGTTGGCGAACAACACGGTAAACCACAGCCACAGCGAAACCTGCCCGGTGAAACCCGGATGTCCAGTGTGGGTTACCAGTTCCTTGATGAAGTAGTACGTGGTCAAAACGCTGCCGACCTCGACCACGAACATGACGGGGTTCTTGGCGACCATGCGCGGGTCGAGTTTGGTAAAGGCTTCCAAAGCGGCCCGCCGAACGATGATCGGATCGAACAGGTTGGAGGGCGCATTCTTGGGTTTCGTGCTGCCGCCACGGGGGCCGGTGGGATTCGGCCCGGACACGGGCGGTTCCATGAGTTGAACAGACATAATTTTGTTCCTAATACGCCTTGCCGCCGCCCATTTGGAAGTGTTCCACGATGGGGCCGAGCGCAAGTGCGGGGAAGAAGGTGAGCGCGCCGACAATCACGATCACGCCGACAAGAAGCAAAACAAACGTGCTGCCGTCCGTGGGAAACGTTCCGACGCTTTCCGGCACGTATTTTTTCGCCGCCATGCTTCCCCCGATGGCAAGCAGCGGGATGATCATCAGGAACCGTCCCACGAGCATGGCGATACCCAGCGTCACATTGTAGATGGGCGTGTTGGCGGTAATCCCGGCAAAGGCCGAGCCGTTGTTGCCGGTCGCCGACGTGTAGGCGTATAAGACTTCGCTCAAGCCGTGCGGGCCGCTGTTGTTGACGTTATTATAGGTCGCACCATAGTAATTGGAGGGGCTGCTGTTGTTGACGTGGTTCCACGATGCAAGCGGCGGCATTTTCGCTTCGGCGGCGGCCTGTTTGTCGTCGAAGGTTTGTCCGCCCGGCAGGTTCAGGTTCGTGCCCAGCGCGGTAAAGCCCAAAATGGAGGCCGCCAGCACAAGGGTAGCGAGCATCGCCATCTTGACCTCGAACTGCTCGATTTTCTTGCCCAGATATTCGGGCGTGCGCCCGACCATAAGCCCTGCGATAAAGACCGCAAGCACAACATACATCAGCATCCCATACAAGCCCGCGCCCACGCCGCCGAAGATGAGTTCGCCAGTCATAATGTTGGCAAGGGGAACCATGCCGCCAATCGGCGTGAACGAGTCGTGCATCGCGTTCACGGCTCCGCACGAAGCGTCGGTCGTGATAACAGCGAACAATGCGGAGTTTACGATGCCGAAGCGCGTTTCCTTGCCTTCCATGTTGCCGCCCGGCACGTTCATCGCATGGACGGTCGGATTGCCGGATGCTTCCGCGTTGTAGCACACGAAAACGCCCACAAAAAACATGATGCTCATCGCCGCGAACAAGGCCCAGCCTTGTTTGACGTTGCCGACCATTTTGCCGAACGTGTGGGTCAGCGCGGCGGGAATCAAAAAGATACTCACCATCTGCAAAAAGTTGACAAACGGGGTCGGGTTTTCAAACGGATGGGCCGAGTTGGCATTGAAAATGCCGCCGCCGTTCGTGCCCAGCATCTTGATACTTTCCTGCGACGCGACCGCGCCGCCGGGAATGACCTGCGTTTGTCCGCCGTCCAGCGTGACGGTTTTGGCATAGGCGTTAAAGTTTTGCGGGACGCCCTGCTGCACCAGAATGAGCGAATAAACAAGGCAGATGGGCAGCAAAATGTACAGTGTCGCCCGCGTTACGTCCACCCAAAAGTTGCCGATACCGCCTACCCGGTAGGGGGCAGCGTTCCGCTGCACCGCGCCATCGGCTTCGGCAGCGTTCCGCTGCACCGCGTTATCGGCTTCGCCGATGGGGCTGTTCCGTTTGGCGAGGCCGCGCACGATGGCGATAGCGACCGCGATGCCCGCCGCCGCCGACATCCAGTTATGGACCGCAAGCGCGACCATGTTGGAAAAATACGAAATCGTGGTTTCCGGCACATACGATTGCCAGTTCGTGTTCGTGGTAAACGAGGCGGCGGTATTGAACGCAAGGTCGGGCGTCATTTCTTTGCCGCTGAATCCCTGTGGGTTGAGGGGCAAAACGCCTTGCAGGCGCAAAAGCACGTAGGTCAGCAGCAAACCGACCAGCGAAAAGGCGAGAAGGGCGAAGGCATAAATAGGCCATGTCATTTCCTCGTCTTCGCGCACGCCGAAAAGTTTGTACAAACCGGTTTCGAGGGGGCGCAGAACCGGGTGCAAAACGGTTCGCTGGCCGGTAAAGACGCGCGCCATGAAGCCGCCCAAAGGTTTTACCGCGAGCAGAACGACGCCGAAAAACAGGGCGATCTGCAAAAGTCCGTTAAAGGTCATCGGTGTCTCCTAAAATTTTTCCGGGCGCAGCAGGGCATACAGCAGGTAGCCCAAAAGCAAAGCCGCCACGCCGCCCGTCCATAGATAATCGAACATTTTTTGTCCTCACAATTTTTCGCAGCCGCTGATATAGGCGGCGGCGACGGCGAAAAACGCCAGCGCAATCACTACGTAGAAACCGTCCATCATTTCGTTTGTCCTTTGGTGGCGGTCGCGTCCATCCCACCCTTGTGCCCTTCGTTTCGGCACGCCAGCCAGCCCGCGTGAAACAGAGCCGCGAAAAACAGCATCATCAGCACCGCAAAGAAATCTTTTTCCATCTTCTTGCCTTGCGCTTCCAAGCGCACGTCGAACTCAACAACCCTCGAAACACAAAAAAGGCCGGAAAGTTATGCGATAGCGGGGCGCAATGGTGTTAAACCATCGCTGCCCGCGCGCTTCGCACAACCTTCCGGCCTCCGCCACGACAAGAAACGCTGAAAAACGCTTCTCTTCGATCCGGCAACCGATATGTTGCTTTGTGTTATTTAGTTTTGTAGGGGTTATACCCCAAAATCGTGATTACTGCTTACTATATCGCTTTTTTTTCGCTGTGCAAGGGGGCGCTTGGCGTTTGCGGCGCTTCCATTCGTATCAGTTGTTCCGCGTCCTGAGCCAGTATAAAAATCTCCACTTGCTCGGCGGCTTCGGCATCCACATCGTAATAGCTTCGCACGACGGGACAACTAACGAGCGATGCGACAATGCCCTCAATCTCCGCACGGTTGATCGTTCGCAGCTCCTGCCGCGCCGATTTCACCAAGCGTCGGCCTTCGTCCGTTGTGGCGAGTCGCGCTTCCGTGGGCGTGAAAATTCCCTTGCACCGCACCATGACCACATCCCCGATGAGATAGGCCCGCACCTCGGCGGTTCCGCGCCCCTGCTGTTCGCGCTGAAACTTTGCCACGGCAGCCGCAACTGCCCCTTCCACACTGCCTTTTGACACGAACGGTTTTGTCCTTCATGCGCCCCGAAAGCGCCGGTGGCGGTTTCTCCGAAACACGCTTTCCCAATTATACTCGCCACACAGCAGGTAATGGTCAGTATCATAGCACAAAAACGCACCTGCTCCTGTTTGTCGGGCCGCAGGGGAGCGCCATCTATGAACTCGGCTTTGATTTTCGTGGCACAGTTTCGCCTAACTGCCGCAGCAGGGGGGGCATAGTGACGCCCTGAATGACGATGGAAAGCGCGACCACGCCGAAGGCAACGGCAATCAGGGTTTCGCGCTGGGGCGATAGCGGCAGGTCGGCGGGCAAACCCAAAACGAGGGCGAGGGCGAGCGCCCCGCGCAAACCGCCCCAAAACAACACGTGCTGGTGCGCAGGCGAGACTTTGAGTTTGGGCGTCCATGTAAAAAGCGCGCAGCAGCCGTACACGGAAACCGCCCGGCCCAAAAGCACCAAAAGCGTCACGATAGCGACCGGACTGCCGACACGAATGAAATCGATACCCACGAGCGGCATTCCGATTAAAAGAAAAATCAGCGAGTTTGCAACGAAACCCGCGTATTCCCAAAAGGCGAGCACGGCTTCGTGGCCCTTGCTCGTCAAAACGCCCGTCGCGCCGACGTTGCCCATCAGGACGCCCGCTGTCAGCGTCGCCAAAACGCCCGACAAATGGAAATGCTCGGCAAGCAGAAATGACCCGTAGGCGGCGACCGTGGTAAAGGCGATTTCCACCAAATGGTCTTCGGTTCTCCCCACGATAAGCAGGGCAATTCCCCCAACCGCGCCGCCACAGGCGATGCCGCCGAGCACCGTCGTAAGAAACGATACCATCGCGCTTCCGAGTGTCGGCATGGGCGTGGATGCGTCCACGGCGGCGAGCGCGATGCCGAACAGCACGGCGGCGGTTCCATCGTTGAACAAACTTTCCGCTTCCACTAAAAGGTCGATGCGGCCTTGAACCTTGGCCGATTTGAATGTTGCGATAACCGATACGGGGTCGGTCGCCGAAATAAGGACGCCCATCAGGAGCGCGGTCTGCCACGACCAGTGGAGCAGAAGCAAAATGCCGCCCGTCACGATGCCCGTTGCGATGAGGACGCCGAGCGTCGCCAAGGTGAGCGTCACGGGCAAATCGCGTTTGAGCGGTTTCCACGGCATTTGGAACGCGGCCTCGAAAATGAGCGGCGGCAAAAACGCGGAAAAGATCAGATGCTTGGTCAGCGTGACCTGAATAGGCAAATGCAACAGGGCGATGCCAAGCCCGGCGACGATAAGGCCGACCGTGTACGGCAGCCGGATTTTGCGGGCCAGCATCGAGACGACGGCGGCAATGAGCAGCAGCAGAGCGATGCGCTCCGTATTCAAGCCCAATGGCCCCGGCTCTTCTGCGAATCTTTTAAGCGCACGTCATACCATCCGATCAAGGTCTTTTCGCAATCCTTTGTACCACAGAGGCGACCCGCTCACGCGATATGTTAGTACGTAAACCGTTCCAAAGTTCTCAACAAGGACGTCCTGTGATTACGCCGCCGCCCCTTCCAAAATTGCCAATCGGGCACGAAGTTCGACCATTTCGTCTTCGCCCAGCTTTTCGGCGCAGCCGGAAACAATGCGCTTGCCCCGCTCAAGGAGGGTTTGGCGCAGGGCGGGCGTTGGTATCGTCGCCGCTATATCGGATAGGGCGCGGAGTAGCCGCAGGTTGACGGCGACATCCGTTTTTGCGTACAGCCGAATCTGGTCAAAGGCGGCGTCCGCCAAACGCTCGAAGCCGAGCCACGGCACGCTGACCCGCAAAACGCCGGGGGGATCAAAGAAACGGTCGGCGGCGGGTTCGCGCCCGGCGAAACGAATCAAAATACGGCTGAGTTGGTCAACGCAGCTAATGGCGGTGCTGGGATCGTTGATTGCCGGTGATATAGCTTTAAGCGCAATATCGACAATCTGAAGAATGCCAAACTCCACGTCCTGCTCGAGGGTTCGCGTCGGGCCGAAATCGAACGCTTCGAGCAGGTATAAGGCGATTCCGGGCGACAAACGCTCGCCTTTAGAAATGGTGAGGAGCGGAACCCCGGCAGGTACGAAATGCCCGACGCGCCGCAAAACCGCAACCGTGAAGTTGTACTTCTTCGCCAGTTCGACTAAGCGGGCGCTGTCGATGTAGCGGATATACCCGGAGGTCAGGCTCAAAACCGGCGCTTCACGCGAGGTCGAAACGGGCAAAGGCGATGTTTCCATCCGGTCGTGCCGGAAGGCTCCGGGCATGATCTCATCGATGACGGCTTCGGTTTCCCGCGCGATGTTATCCACGATGTAGTTGACGCTGATCGCTTGGGAAATATGGTGTATGAAAAAAAGCAGCCACGCGATGCAGGCAAGGGCGAGCAGCATAGCCCCCAGCACGGTTGCGACGGGCGAAAACGGGTGCGGAATGTTGCGCGCGGCGGGCAGGGCGGCCACGCAGTAGCCGAACGTGCCTAAAAAAATACCGAGCGTATGCTGCGTCGTTCGGTCGCGGGCGAAGTTCACGATGATGCGCGGGGAAAACTGATTCGAGGCAAGGGTAAGCGTCATCAGCAAAATGGCGAAGACGATGGAAACCACGGTCATTACCGACGTTGCGATACTGCTCAGGATTACTTGGGCCACCTGCGGGTCGGAGTGCGATGGAAATAGCAAGCGCGGAACCCACGCGCTAAGCGCGGGAACGGCTTCTTCCAAGCCGGAAAAAGCCGCCCCGGTAAAGCCGAGAAGCAGAGCCGTTACCAGCGGGCGGATCAAAAATCCGCCGCGCAGGTTGTACGTGATATGACGGAGCGTCACGCCAAAGCGGTTGTTCAAAGCCATCGAAGTCAGGGATAACCGCAGCCATTATAGCATGATGCGAAGAGCGTATTTCGTGGCGTCGGAGCGAATTGTGGTACACTAAATGCAGCGCGAGTGGCGAAAATGAAGCCCTGCAAAATGCAGGAGGTCGTTTTCGAGATTCGCATCAATTATACGATTGTCTTGGCGAACCGCAAACGCGGCAACGGTGTTGTCGTGGTGGCAGGTCGCAGGGAAGGTCGGGAATACGCAGGCAAAAACGGGTTAAAACCGTTGCGCCTGCGTGTTCCCGGCCTTTTCTTTTTGGTTGGCGGAAAGAAAATGCGTCGGTGACACAAGAGCAGGCGGATACGCTTATCAAGGATTGGCAGCGCAAAATCGCGGCGGCCACGGAAAATCTGCTCGCCCTCGACGACACGCTTGCGATGAAACGCATCGAGGGGCGCGACGGCTTTCCGATGCAGCCGCTGTTTGGCGTTACCGCGTCCCGCGTGCTTTCCGCCCTCGTGGCGATGCGCGATTTGTTCGGTCACATCGGCACGATTGGTGACGTTATCGACCGGGCGAGCCGAAAGCGGCAGTCCCTCAACCGCTTGTGGCGGTACGCGGAAACGCTGCTCGAAATCGAGCAATTGCTGTCTGGCCCGTCCATTCCGCTTCCGCCGCTCAAAACCCCGCTTGCCCAGCGCAATCTTTTGTCGGCGGCTGCCACCGCGCAAACCATCACGCCGGAGCGGCTTTTGATGGCGATGACGGACGCTTTCGCCACCGCCCGTGATGCCGTGCTGGCCGTGGAAGCCGCTTGGGAGCGGTGGGAGCCGATTTTGGGGGCGCTGCAAAGCAAGGAGCGTTCGCTTCGGGAGCAAGTGGACGCACTTGGTTTGACGGTTCCGCCCGAACTGGAAACCGTCCGCCGCCAAATCGACGACTTGCAAAAGCGGGTCGCATCCGATCCGCTCGGCATCACGGGAAATGTGGAGCGCGCACTGAGTTCGGCGTTGTCGGCGGCCCGAACCGCGATTGAAGGCAACCGGCGAGAGCGCGAAACGGCGGCGGAACGCTTGCTCGCCGCCCGGCGGCTATTGCAAGAACTGATGGAGCTGGAAGCGGCAGCGAATCACGCTTTCGCCGCATGTCAGGAAGTACTGGACGCGACACAAACAAACAGCGCATCGTCGTGTTTGCCGCAACTCAAGGAATGGCTCGGCTCGCTGGAAACGGCGGCGCACGAGAAGCGATGGCGGGCCATTGAAATTGGCCTGCCGCATTTTATGGAAGCCGCGCAGGCCGCGCGCGCACAGCTTGTTCAAGCCCAAAAACACAACGAGGCATTGCTTGATTTGCCCTCGGAATTACACGGACGCCACACGGTTTTGCGGGCGCGGATGCAACAAATGAAAAGCACGGACGCCACGCTGGAGCGGTTGGCCCTACAGGTAAAAAGCCTGCTTGACCAGCCACGCATACCGGTAGAACGGGCCACCAAACTTATGGAAGCGTGCGAACAGCGGCTGCGGCGAGAAACAATGGGAGTCGATAAAAAGTGAACTGTCAGCGGTCCGGTTGCGGCGGAACTATCGTGGACGGTTATTGCGATACGTGCGGACGCGCCCCTGTCGCGGCGGGCGCAGGGGCGGGGGCATCGGCGAAAACCGGCGGCGGTACGGGCGCGGTTTCCGCGTCGGCCCGCGCCAGCGCGCCGCTATCGGGCCGGGCGAGTTACGGCACGACCGGGTCGGGGCGCACCGGATCGACCGGCTCGCGGCGCGGCTCGCGCGGCACGACGCGCCGGTCGCTGGGCGCGGGCCTCATCAATCTGGAACCGCTCCCTACCATTGACCCGCTCCAATCCCTTTTAGCCGATCCGGTCGTGCCGGAAAGCAAGCGGTTCTGCCCGAACTGCAACGCCAAACTCAATCTCCTTAAAGGGTTTTGCCCGATGTGCGGCACGGAATACTCGTTCGTGCCCACCCTCAAACCGGGCGATATGGTCGCCAAACAATATGAGGTCAAAGGGGCTATCGCGTTTGGCGGATTGGGATGGATTTATCTGGGCTGGGATACCGTTTTGTCTCGCTGGGTCGTACTCAAAGGCCTGCTCAACTCCAAAGACGCCGTGGGCGCGCAGGCCGCCGTTGCCGAGCGGCAGTTTCTTGCCGCCGTGAAGCATCCCAATATCGTGAACGTGTACAACTTCGTGACCGAGGGCGCGGACGGCTACATCGTCATGGAGTACGTCGGCGGAAAAACGCTCAAAACCATTCGCAAAGAGCGCGGCGGCTCGCTTCCCGTTGCCGAAGCGATTGCGTATATTCACCGGATTTTGCTCGCCTTCGGCTATTTGGAGCGCATGGGCTTGGTGTATTGCGACTTCAAGCCCGACAACTTCATGGTGGAAGACGACGACGTAAAACTCATCGACATGGGCGGCGTTCGCCGTATCGACGACATGGACGGCGACATCTACGGTACGCGCGGCTACTCCGCGCCGGAGGCCAAAGATGACCCGTCGTTTACCGGCGACCTGTATACGGTGGCCCGAACGCTCGCCGTGCTCGTCGTCGATTTCCCGTTTCAGTCCGATAAGTACGAGTTCGCTTTGCCCACGCCGCAAGACGAAGCGGTTTTCGCGCGAAACGACGCTTTGTACCGACTGCTCCTCAAAGCGACGCGCACGAATCCCGACGAGCGGTTCCAATCCGCCGATGAAATGGCGTCCCAACTTATCGGGGTTTTGCGCGAAACCGTGGCCGAGGCGGGTACGCCGCGCCCGGTGGAAAGTACGCATTTTTCCGGCGACAACGCCGACGGGTTGGATGATCCCGACGCCCGCGATATTCGCGCGCTGCCCGTGCCCAAGCCCGACCCTGCCGACCCGGCGGCGGGCAGCATTTTGGCCGCCGCTTCCTTAACCGCCCCGGATCAGGTCGCGGCCCAGTTCGAGCAGGCGATGGCCCATTTCCCCGAATCGGTCGAGGTTCCGCTTTTGCTCGCCCATGCCCGCATTGAGCAGGGACAGTTCGCGCAGGCGGAAAAACTGCTCCACGACGCGCACGCAAACGACCCGCACGACTGGCAGGTGTTGTGGCTGCGCGGGCTGTCGGCCTTCAAGCAAAACGATTACAAAGCCGCCCACGCCGCGTTCGACGCCGTGTACAGCGAGGTTCCCGGCGAGCTTGCGCCCAAAGTCGCGCTCGCGTTCGCCTGCGAAGCCAGCGGGGATTTGCAGGCCGCCGCCGCGCTGTATGACCGCGTTTCCAAAACCGACCCGACGTTTACCAGCGCCGTTTTCGGGCTGGCCCGCTGTTTGGCGCAAAGCAAAGACCGAACCGGCGCGGTGGCGGCGTATCGGCGCATTCCCGCCACGTCGCGGCGGTATACCGCCGCCCAAATCGCGCTGGCCCGCGTTTTGGTACGGAGGGAACTCGCCCCGCCCGGCGCTGCGGAACTTACGCAAGCCTCGGCGACCGTGGAGGCGCTGGCTATGGAAGGCTACGCGCTGCATCAGTTGTCCGTGGAACTGCTGCGGGCCGCCGTGGAGCAGGTGGAAAGCAAAGCCATTCCTGCCGATGCGTCCGCGAACAAAGTGCTGGGGCAGCCGCTCCAAGCCAAAGCCCTGCGGTTTGCGATGGAAAAAGAACTCCGCGCCTGCGCCCGCTACGCCAAAACCCGCGACGAGAAAATTGCCCTGATCGACGCCGCCAACGCCGAGCGTCCGCGAACGCTCTTTTAGGAAGCACGACGTTTATGCCGATTGTTTGCCCAACGTGCGGAACGCCCGCGCCCAACACGGCCCGCTTTTGCGAGCGGGACGGAACCCGTTTGCGCGCCGAGCCAATCGGCGAAAGCGACGCGCCAATGATTGTTTCGACGGCAGTTTCCGCGAATCCCACCGTAGTTCCGCCTGCCCCGGCCCCGGTTGGCGCGACGAAAACGGCGTGCCGGTGCGGCGCGGGGATGGAATCTATTGTTGACGGTTTTTGCGCCGCCTGTGGACGCAAATGGTTTCCGCCGCGAACGCCGCTGGCCCGTGACCATGTGGAAAAATCCGCATCGCCTGTTTTGGGAGGTGTTACCGACCGGGGGCAAAAACACCCTCGTAACGAGGACGATTTCGCCGTAACGAAGAGCGAAACGGGTGCGGAAATTTTGGTAGTATGCGACGGTGTATCGGCATCCGAAGAAGCTGATCGCGCGTCCGCAATCGCCGCCAAAACCGTCATCGACAAACTGAGCCAGACGGGCGAATGTGGAGATGATGCCCACGCGCTGCGCGCTGCCGTTTTTGCTGCAAACGCCGCCGTTTGCGCGCTGCACCGCTCCACGCCGGGCGCGATTTCTGACCCGCCGGAAACCACGCTCGTTGCCGCCGTTGTAAGGCAGCGCGCGGCGACCATTGCTTGGGTCGGCGACAGCCGAGCCTATTGGATTTCGGGCGACGTAAGCGCGGCCCGCCTTTTGAGCCATGACCATTCGTGGATGAACGAGAAGGTAGATTCCGGCGAAATGACCGAAGCCGAAGCGGGCGCAAACCGCTTGGCGCACGCCATTACACGCTGTTTGGGGACGGGCGAATCGGAAGATAGCGAGCCGACGATTACCCGGTTCGTTTTTCCCGATGCGGGCGGGTACTTGCTCCTTTGTTCCGATGGCTTGTGGAACTACGCGCCCGCGCCGTCGCAAATCGCCGCGCTAATTCATGCCGCGCCGCAAACCGAAGGCGTCGCTGCGATTGCCCGAAGCCTCGTGGCGTGGGCGAACGCGCAGGGCGGGCGCGACAATATCACGGTTGCTCTGCTCGCGGTTCCAGACACCCCGCCCTGTGGTAAGAAAGAAATCTTAAACTATGAACTTCCAAATTGAAGCCTTCCAAAACCCCTATTTATCCGTGGGAACCACGCGAATCGATGCCGTCCTTACCGTTTCCGCGTTCGCTGAAGGGAACGTGGTTTCGCCCACAGGCGAGGCGAGCGGAATCGCGGTTGGCTTGATCGTGGACGGTTCCGGCTCCATGCAGGGCGACCGCATCGAAGCCGTGCGCTACGCGACCCGCAAAGCCATCGCGCTTTTGGACGAGCGGATGTTTTTTTTCATAGTGCGTTTTAGCAGCACGGCGGAACTTATTTATCCCCTTTCGCAAGCGACCGAAGCGCACAAAGCGCGGGCGGATATGGCGGCGCGCGGCCTTGCCGCAAGCGGTGGAACGGCGATGTCAACCGGCCTCGATATGGCCCGTCAACAGTTCGACCAGTTGCATGGCGCGATTTGCCAAGCCGTCTTTTTGACCGACGGTAAAAACGACGACAACGACGAGGCGAGACTCGACGGCGTTTTGAGCCGCTGCGAGGGCGTTTTCCAATGCGAGTGCCGGGGCGTAGGAACCGATTGGCAGGTCAAGCAGCTGCAAAAAATCGCCGCCAAACTTTTGGGCACGGCCAGCCGCATCCCCGACCCCGCCGGTTTGGAAGCCGATTTTCTGCAAACCATCCAATCCACGTCTGGGCGCGGCGTGGGAAATGTGCGCCTGCGGTTATGGACGCCCAAAACCGCCCGCATTGTTGCGGTCAAGCAAATGAGTCCCGACATCGCGGTTTTAACCGACCGGGGAATCCCGGTTGACGCGCAAAGCACGGACTACCCGACCGGCGCGTGGGGAACGGAAGCCCGCGATTATTATGTCGCGGTGGAAATGAACCGTTCCGGGGACATCGGCGACGAAATGCTCGCCGCCCGCCCGTCGCTCGTGTACGATCCGGACGGGCAGACGCAGGAAATCAAAAATCCCGCCGCCCGTATTCTTGCCTCTTGGACGGGCGACGAAGCGTTGTCGGCCCGCATCAATTCGCAGGTCGCGCACTATACCGGGCAGGCCGAACTCGCGCAAGCCATTCAGGAAGGCTTGGAAGCCCGCGCGCAGGGCGACGTGGAATCGGCAACGCGGCTGTTGGGACGGGCCGCGAAACTTGCCGCCGAGAGCGGAAACCGCGAAACCACGGCACGGCTCGGAAAAGTCGTGGACATCGTGGACGAGCGCGCGGGAACCGTGCGCTTGAAAAAAGCCGTTGCCAAGGGCGATGAGATGGACTTAGACTTAGGCTCAACCCGCACATCACGCGCCAAACGCTCCAATCCGTAGTAACAAAGAACAACCCCAAAAGAAAACACGCCTATGTCTCTCAATCTTTACCCGTGCCCGAACGGGCATCTGTCCACCGACGCCGATTACTGCTCCGAATGCGGAAAAAAACTGGACGCCGCGCCGCTGTCGGGAAGCGCGTCCGCCGTGGTTGTCGCCCCGCCCTCCGTTTCCGGCGCAAGTGAAGCGTGCCCCGATTGCGGTACGCTTCGCGCCACACCCACCGCCGTGTTTTGCGAAGTGTGTCGCTATAACTTCGTCACGCGACAGTCGTGGACGCCCGATGCCCCGCCCATACCGGCAGTAGCCGTCGTGCCCGCCGCGCCGGATGCCGCTCCTGCCGCCGCTACTACGAACCCGCCGCCCGCGCCGCCTGCGTCCCATGATGCTTCGCTCCACCGATGGGAAGCCTTGGTCGTGGTTGACCCGTCGCTTTACGCCGACCCCGACCCGGCAAATCCCATTCCTGTGAACGCGCCGGAGCGCGTTTTCCCGCTGGATTTTCCCGAAAACCTTTTGGGCCGCCGCAGCGAACGGCGGGCTATTTACCCGGAAGTGGATTTGTCCGGCGATTCCGGCGTGTCGTCCCGTCATGCGATTTTGTACCGCGAAGCGGACGGCGCTTTGTCACTCCTTGATGTCGGCTCCACCAACGGAACGCAGATAAACGGAACCGACGCCGTACCGGGGGTACGCATTCCGCTTGCGCCCGGCGACCAAATCACACTGGGCTGCTGGACGCGCATCACGTTGCGCGACGCCAAAGGAAAACCATGACACTACCCGTTCCCGCCGCAAGACCATCCCAAAAGAAGCGTCGAACAACGCCTCGCTTGATGCAGAACGCCGTGGGGTTGATACTAATTGCCACGGTGCTGTTTTTTCTTGCCGCGCTCGCGGGCGTCCGCGCCGCGCGGAGCCGTGTTCAAAGCATCGGCAAGGACGCCGTGCCCAGCATTCTCGCCGCGCAGCGGCTTAAAGTCAGCCTTGCCGACTTGGACGCGAACGTGGTTAATGAACTGATTGTCGCTCCCGGCGAAAGCCCGTCGTCCATCAAGGGCTATGTCACGCGGCGTCAGGAAATCACCGACAGCCTGATTCGGGCGGCGGAAAACATTACCTATGGCGATTTGGAACGGAAGCCGATTACCGATTTGACCAACGCGCTTTCCGCCTATGAGCGGCTTGCCATCAAGGCACGGACGCTTCATCAGCGCGGCGATGAACGGGGCGCGATTGTGACATACCGCGACGCCCTCGCGCAGCTTCACGGATCGCTATATCCCGCCTCAGACGCGCTTGCCAAAGCGAATACGGACGCCTTGCTCCGGCAGGAAAAATCACTCTCCCTCACGGTCGCAATTACCGCCGATCTTACCTTGTTTACGGGCGCGGTTCTGCTTGCGGCTTTGTTGGGAACGCAGCTCTTTCTTTATCGACGCACGAACCGCGTGCTGAATCCTGCTTTGGTTGCCGCTACGTTTCTTTCCTTCGTTATGCTCTTGATGGTTTTGCGCTCGTTGGATCGGGCGCACGAACAGGTAAGGGTCGCCCGCGACGACGCCTTTGCGTCGCTGTCGGCCCTTTGGCAGGCGCGGGCCGCCGCGTATGACGGCAACTCCGACGAAAGCCGCTGGCTATACGACCGTGAGCATCACCCCGACCTTGAAAAAGCGTTTCTGGATAAAGCCGCGCTGCTTTTGAAACTGCCTTCCGAACAAACCTATGCCGCCGTGACGCAGGCCGCCGCAAGCCCTGCCGTCCTTCCGTCCGGCACAACCGGCTATTTGGCAAAAGAATTGACCAACATCACGTTTCCGGGAGAACGCGAAGCGGCGCAAGAAACGATTCGCGGATGGGGCGTTTATTACGGCGACGACGAGAAAATTAGGCAGCTTGAAAACAGCGGCAACCATAAAGAAGCGGTGCGTTTTTGTATCAGTTTGGCGCAAGGCGACTCCAACTGGGCCTATGCACAGTACGATGCGGCGCTGGAAAAAACGATTGGTATCAATCAAACCGCCTTTGATGACGCGATTGAGCAGGGATTTCACGCCGTTCGTGGCTACGACGTCCTACTTCCGGTTACCGCGCTTTTCATCGGCGCATTGACGTTTGTCGGCATCCGCCCACGGCTGCGTGAATACGATCTGTAATGCTCACATGGAAGGTAGAAAGGTAGACAGGGGGTCGCGCCGGGGGCTTCCAAATCCTTGTACCAAACTTGCGCCCGAATCCGTTTTCATACTTTCCTAATCTACGGGGGCGATTTAGCAACACGGTGGGCGCAGGCGACACTGCTTGCGAATGAACCTACCAACTATCCGTGATTTGTGCGTTCCGACCGAAAACGGTTTTTACACGCTCCAGCTTTCCGAAACCGCGCCGCCCGTGCGTTTGTTTTTGACCGAAAAACTGTTCAACGAAGCCGACGCGGGCTTATGGGCGCAGATACGAAACGCCGCCAGTTTCCCGCACACCCAAGAAGTTGTGGTCACGCCGGATGCCCACGTTTCGGGCGGGGCCGTGCCCGTGGGCTGCGTGATTGCGACCGACGATACCTTGCTGCACGCACCCGTCGGCGGTGACATCGGCTGCGGGATTATGTGCTTCCGCTCCGACGTGTCCGAGACGAAAGGCCGCGACGAAAAACTGCGGCGCAAGTTTTCCCAAGAAGTGATGAAGCGCGTCGGGTTGGGTGTGGGCGTTCGGGGCAGCGTATCGGTCACGCGCAAAGGGTTTCAAGAGATTATCCGCACCGGCGCTAATGCTTTGGGCTACAACCGGCAAGCGTCGGAGCGGGATTTTTTGCCCGTGGACGACAATTGGGACGCGCCGTTCAAAGCGTTTGACAAAGGCATCGGGCAGTTGTGTAGTTTGGGCGGCGGCAACCATTTCATCGAATTGCAGCACGACCAAAACGGCAAATTGTGGGTGATGGTGCATACCGGTTCACGCGGTTTTGGTTATCAGTTGGCGCATCATTACGAGCAAATTGCGCGGGCCGAGCAAAAGAAGCGCGGCATCAAAGCGTATTTGGAAGGGGCGTATTTCGCGCCGGATTCGCCGCATTTCGCGGGCTACAAAAATGCGGTCGCGGCGGGGGGTAACTTCGCCATTGCCAACCGTTTGCTGATTTGGGAGCAGGTCGGAACCGCGTTTCGGCGCGTGTTCGGGCAGGAACCGGAATTGGTCTACGAAATCAGCCACAATTTGGCCCAGCGCGAAACGACGCCCGCAGGCAAGGAAGCATGGGTGCATCGCAAGGGCGCGACCCGCGCGTTCCCCGCCGGGCATCCCGAACTGGTCGGCACGCCGTGGGAGCAAACCGGGCATCCCGTTCTCGTGCCCGGCTCGATGGGCGATAACAGCTACGTTCTCATGCCGCGGCCCGGCGTGGCAAACTCGCTTTTTTCCGTCAATCATGGGTGCGGGCGGCGCATGAGTCGGGGCGATTCGCGCCAGCGCTTAACGCAAAGCGGCGTCAACAAGCAGATGGAGCGTTTGGGCGTCATCGTCAACGGTGGCGGATGCGACGTGCCCATTGACGAAAGCCCCGACGTGTACAAGCCCGCCAAAGACGTTTTGGCCGCCCTCCTTGCCGCCGATTTGGCTGAAGTGGCGTATACTTTGACCCCGCTCGCTTCCGTCAAGGGCGTAGATTAGTTATGCCGCCCGCCCCCTTGCGCTTCAACTTTCAACTGCGTCCTGTATCCGATGTGATGGCGTGGGGCAAACCGCCCGACCAAAGCCTCCACTGGTTCGGCCTAACCGATGGCTGGTTCTGGATACAAGCGGGCGAGGCGGAACTATTCCGCTATTCCGATGCGGCCCACAAACATTTTCACGAAGATGTGCCGCCCGTGCGCCCGTCGTTGCCTTACGAAGGTTACATGGTCGTTCGTTATTGGGAAGATTTGCTGCAAATGATTCCCCTCGTTCTTGATCCCATTCCTAACAATATTGCGCGCCGTATCCTGAACACGCGAAACTGGGAAGCTTTCCAGCAAAAAGTAGACGATTGGCAGGAAGCACGGCAAGAGACGGGCGATGAAAATTCTTGGGAAACCGGATACAAGGCTACCTATTGGTGGCGGAGCCGATTGTGGGGCGCGGCGCATTTGGCGCATCCGCCCGGTTTGTGGCTGTGGCGACAGCATAACAAAGTGCATCTGCGCTGGGATAATCGGGACAGTTGCGTGGACGGAATCCCGGTTTGGCAAGCCCAAACCGGCCACATCACGGTTTCCACGGCGGCCTTTATTCGGGCCGTGCGCGATTTCGACGTACGCCTTATCATGGCGATGGGCGAGCGCGTTGCGGAAATTCAAAAAGGCTGGACGCGCCCCGATGTCGCCCTGAACGTGCCCGCCTTAGTGCGCGAACACGCCGACCGCGCAACGTGGTTTGACAACCATTTGTACCGCGCCCGCACCCGCGACTACGAATGGGACGAAGTAAGGAAAGCCCTCGCCTTTTTCGACGCGGAAAATAAAATGTGCCGTCGCTTGTCAAA
>CAXTBP010000095.1:0-19958 GCA_964241985.1 uncultured Armatimonadaceae bacterium
GCCTTCTCCACGGTTGATTGTCGGCCTCGGCCCGCTATTTTCCATCGTTTTCTTTGGCTTTCTCGCCATCGGTATCTCGCTTGCCCCACTGTCGGTGCAGGTGCAGCAAGTGCTTGGATTCAACACCATCGTGGTCGGCCTCGTGGTCGGGCTGCAATCGCTGGTGACGGTTGCCTGCCGCCATACCAGCGGAACGTTCAGCGATCAGCACGGGCCGAAACGCGCCGTTTTGTCGGGTTTGCCGCTCGCCGCTTTGGGAGGTGTCGCCTACCTGATTTCCACGCTGCTGGTTTCAAGTCCAGCGGTTTCCCTCGGAGCCATTTTGCTGGGGCGGGTGTTTTTAGGCGTGTCCGAAAGCCTTTTTCTCACCGGCGCGATGAGCTGGGGTATCAGCCGCGTGGGACGGCACAACACCGGCAAAGTCATGGCGTGGCAGGGAATCGCCATGTATGGCTCGATGGCATTGGGAGCCATCATCGGTTTGGCGCTTCAAGGGCGTGTCGGGTTTATTGGCGTATCGGGTTTTGTTATAGGTACGCCGCTCGTCGCCTTACTGGTCGCGTTTTTGCTGCCCGCCGTGCCGCCGAGCGGCGGCGCGCGATTGCCGTTTACCAAAGTGTTCGGCGTGATTTGGCGACCGGGAACGATTCTCGCGCTGGCAACGGCCCCGTATGCCGGAATGGCGACCTTTTTAGCCCTGTACTACGCGCACCGGCATTGGACGGGCGCGGGATACGCGCTCGCCGCCTTTGGTGCGGGTTACATCGTGGTTCGGTTATTCGCCGCCCATTTGCCCGATAAAATCGGCGGCTTCAAGGTCGCCCGCGTTTCGCTCATCGTTTTGTGTGCGGGACAGCTCCTTTTGTGGCAAGCGCAAACACCGCTTGCGGCCCTTTCGGGTGCGGTGCTGACGGGTTTAGGATTTTCGCTCATCTTCCCGTCGATGGGTGTGGAAGCGGCGCGGCGCATCGCCCCCGAACAGCGCGGTCAGGCCATCGGCAACTTCATGGCCTTTTTCGATTTGTCCATCGGCTTGACCGGCCCGATTGTCGGACTTGCGGTGACCCGATTGGGCGATGCGGTCGTGTTCCTCTTCGGCGCTTTGTTCACATTAGCGGCTTTGGCCTTATTGCTCCTGCAAAACTCGGCCAAAGAATCCGTTTAGATGGAGCCGAACGCGCTTTTGTCGAAGCGGGCCGGTTTGAGTTGGTACACATCGAGCGACGCGACTTGCGCGTCGCCGCCGTCAGCGAAAACGTGGACGCCCGTATCTTCAGGCCGCGCGCTTTTCGCCGCCGTCATGAGCGCGACCGTGCCGTTTTTCCCGGCGTATACGTCCACGATGCTTTTATCCTGAAAAACGTGCAAAGTCAGCGTGTCACCGTCGAGGGGAAATGGAACCGGGGCGCGGCCCGAAACGTGCAGCAAACGTTTGGCGGTTTCGTAGCGAATCTCCACATTACGCGATTTGTCCGGCGACACGCGCAGCCGTAGCCCGACCGAATCCGCCTTTTTCGGCTTAATTCGCGCCACGATTTCCACGTTGTTTCCATCGGCCCACTGCGTAAAATCCAGCGGTTCATTTGCGACAAGCGGGCGACTGCCGACCGGAAACCTATTTTTGCGAAGCGCGGCAAGGCCGGGAAGCGGTTTGCACAACAGCGCGCCGTCCGTGTCCGACGTGGAAAGAACGCTGGGCAAACTCAAACAACCCGCCCAACCCGCCTTGTGCGGCGGCTGGAACCACGCGAAAAACACGCATTGCTTTCGGGGTGCGTCCGCGACAATTTGGCTGGCATACGCGCCATCCATCAAAACGCCCCGGTGCGGCGCGGCCTGCGAATGCGGCGTAAATGTGCCCCGCGCGACATCAAGCGTGCCGACGAAATACTCCACTTTGCCGTGCGTGCTCGTAAACAAAACCCAATGCCTGCCCAGTTCGACAAAATTGGGGCATTCCACATTGGGCAAATTGCGGTCGGGATGCTCGAAAAAGACGCCCCGGTAGTTCCACGCCAAAAGGTCGGGAGCGGTCGCCTCATACAGCAAAACGACCCCGCGCCTGTTGCGCCCCCCGCCGACGAGCATAAACGTTTTGCCGCCTTCGCTAAACAAAAACGGGTCGCGCCATTCTTTGATCGTTTCGCCCCGATGCGCGGCGAGCGTTAAAATCGGGTTCGCGCTTGGCTTGGAAAACATCACCAGATCGTCGCCCTCGGAAACGGCGGCCCATTGTTCCGGCTCGCGCTTGTCCCCGATGCTCGTGTAAAACGCGACCGGCTTTCCGTTGCCGCCCTTCCACGACGAACCCGAAAAAACGTGCGCCTCGCCCTTGGTTTTCGTCGGCCAAACCGCGACCGGCAAATGCTCCCAGTCCACCAAATCGCGGCTGCGGGCGTGACCCCAGTGCATATTTCCCCAACCGTCGGCGTAGGGATTGAACTGGTAAAACATATGGAACCAGCCCTTATAGAAAATCGGCCCGTTCGGATCGTTCATCCAGTGCGCGGGCGTGTGGAAATGGAAAACGGGCCGCTCGGCGTCGGCATCGGCAACCGGAACGGCTTTCGCCGTCGCCGCCATCGCTTGAGCCCGTAGAGCGTCGCGTTCGGGGTCGGGTGGATTAGTCATCATCTTCAGAATACTTTGAGTTTACATAACTTGGTAAGAGTTTGCTATGGCGCGTGACTAAATGTTAAATGAAAGGCACTTCAAAAAAGAAAAACTACTTATGGCAAAGTCATCTCCTCCAACCTCTACTACTGTGCAGCCTATTCCTATACCGCACACGCCTGATGAAAACACCTTCACGCTATTAACACGCGCCGTAGCCTTGCTTGCCCATGCCAAATCTCATATCGGTCTCGGTGCGCCAATAGATGGGATGATTGCCATTCACGGCCTCGACAATTGTGCAGAATATATTCTCAGAATCTTAGCTCAACATCTTGATATGGAGGCAGTTGCTGGCAAGCCTTTTGATACAGTCGAGGTTGCAAGTTTGGCTGGCGATATT
Source organism: uncultured Armatimonadaceae bacterium (assembly GCA_964241985.1). Lineage (GTDB taxonomy): Bacteria > Armatimonadota > Armatimonadia > Armatimonadales > Armatimonadaceae > CAXTBP01. The sequence continues at coordinate 3,017 of CAXTBP010000095.1, forward strand.
AATCGCTTCGTCTCAGAACACTACAATCAGATACTGCCTTACACTACGGACATAAAACAACTGCGGGTGATACGAAATTTAGTTCAGCACGGAGCAGTTGATCCACGAGCAGAACTAAGGCGTTTTGAAGTAATTGTTTCCCGGCTATACGTCAAAATTTTTCAACAATACTTTGGTCTTGACCCTGACAAGTTGCGTTTATCGTCTTTAGTCAGTGACTCAAAGGTAAAAAGCTACCTCGAAAAGTCTGAACATGATATTGACGCCAAGAATTACGTCGAATCTGTCGTTGCGTCACGAGATGCTTTTGAACACGCATACGCTGGCGCACGCACGTCATCAGACATCAGAACGTGGAGCATACCTGCAGTTCTTGAGATGAAAAACCAAACATATTTAACTCTTAAATACCTTGAAATGGTTGACGCGCGGCTTGAAATGGGAAGGCTTGGAATCGATTCGGCGCAATACGAGCGGTTCAAAAAATACTTGAGGCGTATTCCACATGAATATAATGCTGAACCGCTTCCTATTGTAATTACTAAAAATGGATTCGATAAAGTTGAAGCCGAATTTTGCTATCATTTTGTTTCTGAATGTGTTGTCCGCTGGCAAAATGCCGGTTTTGGAGCAGTTTTACAATACAACCCGACTAATCCATTACCGTTTAAGCAAAGTAGCGTCTTTACTATAGGCGATGTATCACTTGATGATGAAGCTCAAACTGGAGCGTACTATTTGGATGATTACGGGCAAATAGACACGTTTATAGTTGGAGCGTCAGACAAATTCAGCTTGATGCAACTTCCACGTGACGAACCTATAGAATTTAAGCGGCGTATTACAAGAGACGCACAGCCATTCAGTATGATTATTGGGGAGTTGGAGGTAATCAATACGAATAATCGTTTAGTAACAAACAATCCTGCACAATGGGAAGTAGCTATACACTACCAAAATATTGATCTAAGAACACAAACCTATGTTTACAGAGATGGTGAAATGCAGCCTCGGCAGCAATCACTAAACTCGATGGACGCCGAGGCTCTTCAAAATTTGGCTGGCGGCGGCGTGATTCGACCACATTTGGCAGAAGCGATAATTGCTCACAGAAGCACTATCGGCACATACAAATCTGTGCAGCAGTTGCTCGAAGTCAATGGTATACACGAGGGAATAGTCAATTACTTAACAAGCTACACGACAGTGAGGGACGATTTAATGAAATCGCTTCCAGTTCAACAATAGACCAACACGAGGCGCACATAAAATTATGTGCCTATCGGCCTGCGCCGCGTCGGGTTGCCATGCCGAGCGCGCCTAAGCGGAACGAGTGGGCGTGGCAGATGGCGACGGCGAGGGCGTCGGCGGCGTCGTCGGGGCGGGGGACTTCGCCGAGGCCGAGAAGGCGCGTGACGTTGGCTTGGACTTGCGTTTTGTCGGCCCCACCGTAGCCGGAAACCGCCATTTTGACCTGCATCGGCGTGTAGTCGGCCCACGGAATACCGCGCTGGGCAATCGCAAGCAAAATGACGCCGACCGACCCGCCGACCGTAATCGCGTTGGTAACGTTGGTTTGGAAAAATAGGCGCTCCGTTCCCACGGTATCGGGGTTGTATTTTTCCAAAAGCGTGTTCATGTCGTCGTAAATCGACACCAACCGGTCGGGCATTGCTTGTGTGGGTTGCGTGAGGAAGACGCCGCATTCGAGGGGCGTGAGTTTCCCGTTTTCGTAGCGCACGACGCCAAAGCCCGTGGTCGCCGTGCCGGGGTCGATGCCAACAACTATCATGGCTTCATTTTACCGCCCGCCGGTTTATAAAGCGTCGTCGGGTGGCGGGGGAAGAAACGGCGTCGCGGGCGGGGGCAACGTGCGGCTTGCAGCGAGGACGGTTTGCAGAACGTGGAGCACGGTTTCGCGCATCGCGGGGTCGAGTAGGCCGAGCATTTGTGCCGCCCGTTCGGTGCGAAGCGCACGGCGAGCCAAAATCAAGTCGTGCCCGTATTGGGTGAGTTGCAAATGGCGGGTGCGACGGTCGCCGTTTTTCTCCGTGACGCGCTCGACCAAATCGACTTTTTCCAGTCGGTCGGCCATTTGCGTGACCGCACTGACGGAAATATGCAGTTCTTCGCCCAACTGCGACATCGTGCGCCGTCCCTGCCGCGACAGTAAAATGCACAAGCGGAACTGGGCGACGGGCAAATCGGCGAGGGCGTTTTCGGGCGGGGGCAAATCGAACACGGCCCGCATCGCGGCGGGAAGCAGTCGCTCCAACTCTTCGGCTTGGCTTGCTAATCGGGCGTCCGTTTCAGGGACGCTTGCGGCTTGGCTGTGATGGGTTGCCGTGGCTGCGGCCCCTTCGGTTGAAGAGGCCGCAGTGGAGAACGTTATTTTGGGATCGGCAACGGGCATCGGTTTTCACCTTAGTTCGACGATCGGCCTGCGGCTACGGGTTCCCGTTCGCCTGTCGGCCCGGGAGGCGTTCCCGCTCCGGCAACCGACGCCGCCGAAGGTGCGACAATCTGCGGCGGGCGGTTCAAATCGCGGTCTTTGTCCTTGCCGCGCAGCTTGCGCGCCAAATCGTCAAATAAAGTATACACGACCGGAACCACAAACAGCGTCAGCAGGGTGGACGAGAACAAACCGCCCACAACGGTGGTTGCCAGCGGGGCCTGCGTTTCCGAGCCTTCGCCCAAACCGAGCGCGAGCGGAACCATGCCGAACCCGGCGGCAAGGCTCGTCATCAGAATGGGCCGAAGCCGGGTCGGCGACGCTTCCAACACGGCCTCGTCGCGTGACCGGCCCCGTTCGCGGAGCAGGTTCGTGTAGTCGATGAGCAAAATACCGTTTTTGACGACGATACCGACCAGAAGCAATAATCCGATAAACGCGGTTAAGCCGAACGGACGCCCCGATATGAACAGGGCCAAAATCACGCCGATAACCGATAGCGGTACGGCAAGCAGAATGGTGAGCGGGTGAATGAAGCTCTCGAACTGCGAGGCGAGCAGCATGTAAATCAGCGCGATGGCAAGGAAAACCGCAAGGCCCATGCCCGCGAACTCCTGCCCGCGCCGCTTTTGGTTGCTGCCCCAATCCCAGCGGTAGCCCTGCGGCAACTCGAAGCCTTTCATTTTGGCTTCGATGTCGTTTTGCACGTCCCCGGCAGACCTATTTTCCGGCGTACCCGTGACCGCGATATACCGCTGTCGGTTCAAGCGCGTAATCTGCGATGGGCCGGTATCAAACTTGGGCCGCGCGACCTGCCGCAGTTCAATTGTCGGTTTGTTCGCATTGGCTTGCCCGGCCCGGTTGACGCCCGTCGAACGAGCGTTCGTGCCCGTTGCGGTTACGTCGCCGCTTGCGCCGCCGACAATGTTTGTGCCCGTCGTAACGAGCGATGGCGTAAGCGGGAGGGCCAAGAGTTCATCGACGGTTTTACGTTTGTTTTCCGGCAGCTGAACCTGAATCGGATACTGGAAGCCGTTTTCCTGATAATAGGACGCGATGTTGCCGTTCGTCGCTGTACCGATGGTTGTGGCGACATCTTGGAAAGACAAGCCCAACTGCGCGGCTTTATCGCGGTCGATGCTCCATTGCAGTTCGGGCGTGGAATCCTGCCAGTTCACGTCCACGTTTTCGTAGCCGGGAACGTCGCGGACGCGCTGCATTACGTCTTTCGAGAGCGACGACAGCGTATCCAAATTCTCGCCGACAATATCGACCTCGACGTTTTGGTTGCCGCCCGTCAAAATTTGCGTCACCAAGTCGAATTGGTTCAAGCGGGGCTGCGCGCCGGGAATGCCGTTGAGTTTTTTACGCAAATCGTTCAAAACCGCCTGCGTGGATTCTTTGCGGTCGTCTTTGAGTTTAACAATCGCCGCGCCTTGATTGGCGTTCAGCGACGTGGACGTGCCGCGCAAAGACAAGTTCGTACCGGCGGCGGAGAAAACGGTGGCGACATTGGGATTGTCCAGCAGGATTTTTTCCGCCTGCACCATCGCCTCATTCGTGCGGGCGAAACTCGTACCAATCGGCATTTTGACGTTGAGCTGGAAGTCGCCGCTGTCGGTTTGCGGCATGAGTTCCACGCCGACATACGGGATGAGCAGGAGGGACAAGCCGCAGGCCGTAAACGCCCCGCCCACAATCACCCAGCGATGATTGAGCGACCATTGCAACCCGTTTCGGTACGAATGATCGAGCGCGTCGAACCGTGCGCCCGACCAGTTAAAAAACCGTTGCAGCGGGCTGATCTTTTTGCGTCCGGCTTTGTCCAAGCCAAGCGGGCCGGGCGGAACATCTGCGCCTTCCGACGCGCCGTGGTCGTCCTTAATCAAGCGCGACGCGAGCATCGGAACAACCGTAATAGCGTCCAAAAGCGAGACGGCAATCGAGAAGATAACGACGAGGGCCAGCTGCGTGAACATTTGCCCGCTTTGCCCTTTGATAAGCAAAAGCGGCAAAAACACGATCATAATCGTGACCGTGGACGCGACAACGGCGGTCATGATTTCCTGCGCGCCGGTCACGGCGGCTTCGGCGGGGCCTTTTTTGTCGCGCTCCATGTGCCGGAAAATGTTTTCCAAAACAACGACGGCATCGTCTACGATAAGACCAATCGCAAGGGCCAAACCGGACAAACTCATCGTGTTGAGCGTAAACCCGCACATATAGACGAGCGCGAAGGTCGAGATCACCGAAATTGGAATGGACAAAGCGACGACAAGGGTAGAGCGAACGTTCCGCAAAAAGAACAGCAGAATAATAATCGCCAGCACGCCGCCGATGATGCCGTCTTCTTTCACGCGGTCAATCGAGTTTTCGATAAACCGGGACTGGTCGTAGGCCAGCTTGAACTGCAAATTCGGATACTGCTTTTCAGCCTGCGCGATTTTTTCGCGGATGGCCTCGGCGGCGGCAATCGTGTTCGCCCCGCTTTGCCGCAAGATAAGCAAGCCGACGGCGGGTTCGCCGTTAAGCCGCGTGTAAATCCTCGTTTCGGTCGCCTTGTCCTTGATGGTTGCGATTTCGCCTAATTGGACGACGCGCCCGCCAAACGAGCCGACCGGCACTTTGGCAATATCTTTGACGCTCGTAAAATAGCCGGTCGAGCGGATCGTGTATTCGGTTTCGCTTTGCTTGGCGACCCCGGCGGGCAGGTTCAAGTTTTCCTGCGCGATGCGGTCGCTGACCTGCTTCAAAGACAAGCCGCGCGAGCGCAGTTTTTGCGGGTCAACGTCCACCAAAATCGCGCGCTCTTCGCCGCCCGTCACGTTGACAGCGGCGACACCCTCGGCGGATTCCAAAATCGGCGCGACCTCGTTGTCAAGGAGCGTGCGGAGTTTGATCACGTCTTTTTCGCCCGACACGCCGTACACCAAAATCGGGGTTTGCGACGGGTCGAACTTGAAAACAATCGGGTCTTCAAGGGTGGGGTCAACCGGGAACGAGCGTTTGGCGCGCTGGACTTGCTGCAAAATATCGACAGCCGCTTGCCCGACATCGGTTCCCCAGTTGAGCTGGACGCGCACGCTGGACGTGCCCTCGTCGGTCGTGGAGTTCACCTCGTATAAGCCGGGAACCGACGATACCGCCCGCTCGACGGGGCGCGTGACCTGCGCCTCGATTTCTTCCGGCGCGACGTTGGGCCACGCCGTTGTGACAACGACCGTGGGCAGTGAAACGTTGGGCAGCAAGTCAACGGGCAGGCGCGTGTAACACACGATGCCGAGCAGCACCAAGGCCGCAATTCGCATGGTCACGGCAACGGGCCGCGTTACCGAAAAATGGGCGATATTCATTATCTTCCTCCCGATCCCGTGCCCGCGCCGGTTCCCGCCGATGCGCCGCTCGCGCCCGTGCCTCCACCGCCCGTTCCGCCGATTGACGCGCCGCCGCTCGTCGTTCCTGTCGCCGAAGCCGACGACGTGGGGCCGTCACTTGCGCCTTGACTTCCGGCCTTTGCGCCGCTCGCGGTTGCATCCGCTTCGGCGAGGGAATCTTGTCCGCCTGTTCCGCCGCCCTTGCTTCCCGCCTGCGCCCCTGCGCCGCCCTTTTTGTCGCCCTTGCCGGGAAGCCGGACGGATTGCCCGTCCTTGATGGCCCGGCCCGATAAAATCACCACTTTGTCGCCTTCTTTTAACCCGCTTTTAATCGCCACGTTTTTGCCGTCGGATAAACCCGTGGTCACGGGAACCACGGCGACGGTACTTGTTTTGCCATCGCTGCCAGTGCGGATAACTGCCGCCGTTTCGCCCGCGCCGCCTGCGCTGTCGCCGCTGCCCGCCGTATCCGCGCTCACGCCACCCGTCGCGCTGCCTTCGCTGTCGGCTTTTTTCACGGCTTCCAGCGGCACGACGAGAACGTCTTTGGCTTGATCAGTCACGATGCGAACGCGCCCAAACAAGCCGGGGCGCAGATTGCCGGTCGGATTATCCACCAAAACGCGGGCCGTGAACTGCCGGGATTGTGGGTCGGCGGCGGGAACGAATTCGGATACTTTTCCGGCAATCGTGCGGCCCGGAAAGGCATCGAAGCTGACCTGTGCGACTTGCCCGACGAAGACTTTACGGCTTTGCTCTTCAGGAATACCGACCGTTACATAAAGGGGTTTGAGCGCTTGAACGGTCACAACCGCCTGCCCCGCCGTCAGCTGCGCGCCCACATCGACGGCCCGCCGCGTCACGACGCCGGTCAGCGGAGACACCAAGAGGGCGTCGCTTTTGCGGGCGAGCGATGCGTCCACATCCGCCTGCGCCGCCGAAACCGCCGATTGCAAAGCGCGCAGATTGGCCTCATACGCGCCCTTGCGGTTCGTGTTCGCTTGCGAAGCCGTCAATGCCGCTTTTGCTTGTCGAACGCCCGCCGAAGCCGTGGCAAGGGTCGCTTTGGCCCGGTTGCTGACCACGGCGACATTTTTCTGCGCCGATACCTGCTGGGCCTGCGCCGCAGCCCGCGCGGCAACCGAAGCGGCCCGCTTTTGCCGCGCCTGATTGACGGCGGCTTCGGCGACCTCGACCGTCGTCGCCGCATCGTCCACGTTCTGCTTCGCCGTCGCGCCTTCTTTGTACAGAATTTGCTGGCGGTCGAGTTTAACCTGCGCGTTGTCCAAATTGGCCTGCGCGGTTTTTATCGCCGCCTCGTCTTGCGCGATTTGCGCGGACGCCGCCGTGACCTGATTGTTCGCCGCCGTAACCGCCGATTGCGCCTGCGCGATCTGTTCGGCATAGTCGGCGTTGGCCTGCGTACCCGTCGCCTGCGCCGACGACAATGCGGCCTGCTGCTGCCGAATGGCCGTCGATAAAGCGACGTTCGTCGGGTTCTGCCCCAACTGCGCTTCCGTAAATCGCTGCTGGGCTTGGGCGAGCGCGGCCCGCTTTTGCGCGACATCGGCATTGATTTCCGCCTCGTTAAGCCGCGCGATAACTTGCCCGGCCTGAACTCTATCGCCTTCGCGGGCCTGCAAATAAATGAGCCGCCCACCTATTTTGGGCGACACGTCCACGGCATTGACGGATTCGGTCGTGCCAACCGCTTCCAAAAGTTTCGTGATCGTTTTGCGCTGCACGGTTGCGGCATCTACTAAAATGGCGGCCTTACCTCGGTTCGCGCGCTCCGTTTGCTGCTGCTTGGCTTCGGCTTTTTTCTGCGAAATGCGCCACCCGATAAACACGAGCAGAGCGACGACGGGAATGAGAATAAGAATCCAGCGTTTCATAAAATGGCTTTGGGAAAAGGGGAGCGCGCGTCGCTGCGGGCGATACTTAACCGTTCTAAATAGTTTAGGTGTATTAAATATACTGCTTCCCTATACGCTTAGTTTCTAAACAAAGTTCACTCTTTGTCTAATTTGGGCAATTTGTCATGAACTGTTAGGGACGTTCATATCTCTGAATTCCGTGTCGTATCGCGCAGGAATACGCCGCGCGGTGGCGTAACGTAAACTGTCCATGTTAAGGAAAATTGAAAAATCCATGCGGCGACGACAGTTTATCCAAACCGGGGCAATGGCGGCAGCCCTCACGCTGTTGCAAAAAAGCGGCGCGGCGCAGCAAAACAAACCTGCGCCTGCGGCGGGCGAGAAAAAACGGCGCGTTCTCGTTTTGTCGGAAAGCCCGCTTCCAAGCGATCCGAAAACGCACCCGATGCTGCGGGTTTTGGCGAAACTGCGGAACTACGACGTGCAGACTGTCGCGCTTTCCCTTACCGAACCGGATCAGGATTTAAGCGATGCAGTGCTCGCGCAGACCGACGTTCTGGTTTGGTGGGGGGAGGGCTGGCGTGAAAACAAACAATTAAGCAAATTCGACGGCAAGGATGCGACGGTTGAGCGCGTCATGAAACGCGCTTCGGAAAGCGGCATGGGCGTTGTGCTTTTGCATCAGCCGAATTTTGCCAAGCCGCTCACTGCCGTACTGGGTTTGTCGGGCGGCGCGTGGGGTTTGCACATAGGGGTTTGCACATAAGCGACGGCAAGCCGGAACCAGTTCATGTCGCGCTGCCCAGCCATCCTGTCGCGCGAGGCGTCCGCGATTTTGTTTTGCCGCAGGGGGCGAAATACGATGAGCCGAGGGTTGCCCCGCCCTCTGGTGGCGTTGTGGTATTTGATACCATCGACGGCGTCGGCAAGGAAACGCTAAAATGGCCGCAGGGCTTGGGTTGGACGCGCGGCAAAGGGCGCGTATTTTATTTGCGCCCCGGGCGCGACGAGGCCACTTTCCAAATGCCCGAAGTGCAGCGCATCGTCCGCAACGCCGTTTTATGGGCGGCAAACGACGAGGCCGAGATTTGGGAAGACGCCGATCCGTTCGCCCGCAACGCCCGCGCAACCGACGAACCGCCGCTCGCCTTGATTTTGCGGGGCTTGGGCTACGGCGGAACCGACATCACGAAACCGGGCGAAGTGATTGCGCCACGCTTCGTCAAAGCAGGCGTCGGGCCGGTGAAAACTTATCCGCTGGCCTCGTTCGGTTTGATTAAAGATTTGACGGCGGGCTGGTACGGCGAACCCACAAATCCCACCGACACGCCTGAATTCGCACCCTTGTGGAAAGTGGAAGCCAAATACAACAAGCAGGACACGCCCCCGCTCGCAAACGGGGCCGTGACCCAATTCGAGCCGGGCGCGACCCCGTTCGGCTTGTGGGTTTCGACAGCAGGCTTCACAAACGAAATGGTTTGCACGGGCGACACCCACAACGCCGCTATCAAACGCTTCGGCGGCAAGCCCATCCGCAAAGCCCGCGTCTACGCCGCCGTAAAAACCGACTATTCCCCCGTACCGAACGCCTACATCGTCGGCTGGGAATACTCCACGAACGACGATTTTCAAGACATCGTCACGATTGTCGAAAACGTGCGGCCTGCATAGCACTAAAAAAAGCCTCGCCGAACGGCGAGGCTTTTTAGTTGCTTGCAGGGCTTACGCCTGCTTATCCATTTCTTCTTCGGTCGGTTCGGTCACGGTGTAACCGAGCGGGTTCTTTTGTTTGAGCAGTTCCTCGTCGTCAGCGGTTGGGCCTTGATTCGGGCTGTCGCCGTCGCTTTCGGGTGCGTCGGCGTCCAGCGGTTCGTTCGTATCCGACGGCGTACCGCCTTCTTCGATGGTTTTATCTTCGGCAAGTGCATCTGCCATTGGCTTGTTTGTCTTTCGTTTTGGTGCGGTTTAATGCCCGGTTAGCGGGATTGCATTTCTTCGGGCAAAGCGTTGTGAAGCGTGGGCACAATCGTCACGCGCAAAAAATACGCGCCGCCTGCCGCCGTCGCTTCCATTTCGCCGGTTTCCATTTCTTCCACGTCTTCTTTCAGCGCGATGGACTTGGGCAAAACGGCGCGGGAGTCGTGCAAAATGCGGTTGAACACGGCTACTTGCTCGGCTGTTAATGGCGTCGCCGGTTCACGCCGCGCGAAGCCTTCGAGTTCGATTTGGAAATCGCCCGCCACGCGCCACAATCGCTCCAAGCGCGCTTCGGGCGAAAGCCCGGGGGCATCCACGGATTTTTCTACGGTTTCGGTCGTTGTCATGGTACGGTTTGTGTACCCAAAAAAGCCGGTTTATTCCACGGGCCGAATTTTGATATTGCGGTAAAACACCTCGGCCCCTTCGGATTGCAGCGCGATCCGCCCGAAATTGAGTTTGCCGCCCGTCCCGTCTTTTTTTCGCCTCAGGCGCGTCGCCTCGTTTTCCACCATGCCATTGACGATATTGGTCACGCTGTCGTTTTTACAGATAATCTCGACCGTGTTCCACGCGCCATGCGGCTTTTCGTTGTTCATTTTCCGCACGACGCGCCCGTTTTGCTGCTTCCCGTTCGCCCACGCGGAAACGCCGCCCAAAAGGAAAATATCGCCCATATCGCGCTCCTGCACTTGACACTCAAACGATTTGGGCCAAACCATATCTTTGTCGAAAACGTGAACCAAGCAGCCGGAATCGCGCTGCGTCGTTGAGCCGTCGCGAGGCTTCCATTTTTTCTCGCCCCATTTGACTTCAAAGGAAAGATGATAATTGGCATACGGCACGACGGTTGCGAAATACCCGAACTCCTTGCCCGACACATGAACGGTTCCGTCCGGCTCGACCGTAAAAATATGTTCGGGATCGTTATTCACGCCTTTGGACGGCAAAAACGTGTACCAACCGGAAAAGTCGCGCCCGTTAAAAAGCGCCGTTTCGCCGGTCGGAATCACAGGCTTGGCGTTCGTATCGGGCGCGGTCGCGCCGGGCGACACGACTTTTCCAGCCTGCGCCCAAACAGGGCGCGGTGCGAAAGCGGAAACGGAAAGGAACAGAAAAAACGCGCCCAACACGGCAGTAGTTGGCAAGCGGAAAGAAAGCATTAGGGAAACCTCGTTGCTTGTTGGTGCTTCTTTTTTCGGCGGGCGCGGTTTGGCTTCCTGCCGCAAACTGACGCAATCAAGACGCCGGGCCGTGAACGACCCGTCTCATACAGTCGGCTCTCCGAGCCGAGGCAGGTAATGCTTCGGAATTTGCTTTGGCCTCAGCATTAAACAAAGCCAAAACAAAATCGGGAGCCTTCCACACGCGGTTCGGAGAACCGACTAAATGAGACGGGTCGTTCACGGCCCGGATATTTCTCCCGCTGCGTGCCTCATTGCTACGCGGCAAAACCTGTGACAGGGTACACTGCAAACCGTGGCGAAAACAAACGAACCAAAAAACGAAATTCGGGTTTTGCTGACGGGCGGCGGGACGGGCGGGCACGTCGGGCCTGCGCTGGCGGTGGCACAAATGCTCAAAGAAATCGCGCCGGTTTCGCTGGTGCTGTCGTATGTTGGGAGCGCGACCGGGATCGAGGCGCGGCTTGCCGAAGAGGCGGGCATCCCGTTCGTTTCGGTGGCGACGGGCAAACTGCGACGGTCGTCGCGCGGGCCGCTTGGCTTGGTTTCCGGCGCGAACTTACGCGATTTGGGGCGCATCCCGCAGGGCGTTGGGCAGTCGCTATCGGCGGTGCGCGCGTTCCGGCCCGACGTGGTTTTTGCGACGGGCGGATACGTGTCCGTGCCGCCCGTTATCGCAGCGGGAATGCTCAAAATTCCCGTCTTGACGCACGAGCAAACCGTCACGGTCGGGCTTGCCAACAAAATAGCGGGCCGGTTCGCATCACGAATTGCGCTGTCGTTCGAGGGTGCGCTGGACGAACTGCCGCCCGCGCTCCGGCAAAAAGCGTTCGTCACCGGCAATCCCGTGCGGGCCGCGATTTTTAATGGCGACAAGGCCCGCGCTTTGCAGCGGTTCGGTTTGGCGAACGGGCCAAGCGAAACCGATTTGCCGACGCTGTACATAACGGGCGGGGCGCAAGGCTCGCGGATTATAAACCGGGCCGTGGAAGCCGCGCTGCCCGAACTCGTGACGAAATGCCGCATTTTGCACCAATGCGGTAAGCAAGCGGGAAGCGACGGGCAGGACATCGACCGACTGCTTGCCGCAAAAGAAAAACTGCCCGCGCACTTACAAGCCCGCTATCACGCGACGCCCTTTGTGCAAACCGACGAAATCGGGGACGCCTACGCGATGTGCGATTTGCTCGTCGCCCGCGCCGGGGCCGGAACCGTGACCGAAGCATGCGCCCTCGGTTTGCCCGCGCTTTTCGTGCCGCTCGTCCCGGCCAGCGGCGACGAACAAACCCGCAACGCCCAGCGCTCCGTCAGCGCGGGCGCGGCCCAAATTCTGCGGCAAATCCACTGCGACGGCCCGCAACTCACCGACGCCGTTTTCGGTCTGATAGCCGACCCGGCAGCCCTAAAAACGATGGGAGTCGCAGCAAAAAAACTGGCCCGCCCCGATGCCGCCCGCGATTTGGCCGAAGCGGTTTTGGCCCTCGTTGCGCCGCTTACCAAACGGCCTTCGTGATACGATAATAGGTATTATGGCAACCCCGGATTTCGAGATTTCGAGCGACGCCGACGCTACGGAGCGCGGCGCTTCGCGCTTTTCCTACTATAGCGACGACGAACCGCAGGAAGGCGGCGTGCGCGCCGTCGCGCCCACGGCCCCGTCCCGCAAAAGCGGCAACAACCCGTCCGCGCCGGTCGGCGGAAGCCGGTCGAGCGTAACCGGTGCGCCCGGCCCCGCCGAGAAACTGCTCGATATTTCCGAGCTTGCGCGCACGATTGGGATGCACTACACGCACCGGTTTTCGTTCCCGCCCGGCCCCCAAGACGATCTGGAAACCGTGACGCCCATTGTCGGGCAAGTCACGCTGACCAATACCGGAGCCATTTTGCTCTTAACCGGCCACGTGGAAACGACCCTGCGCTTGGAAGACGCCCGAACGCTGGAACCGCTCGATACGTTTGTGGAAGCCGAATTGGAAGAAGAGTTTGAACTCGTCGCCAAAACGAGTGCCTTCAACCACGACGAAGTCTTAGCCGTGGATGAAGACACGCCCGCCTCCGTCATGGACGGCAACGTGTTGAACCTCGCCGAACTGCTCCGCCAAAACCTGCTTCTCGCGGCCCCTTTGCAGCCCGTCAAAGACGAGGACGTTCCGCTCGGCGCGTTCGTTTGGCGCGATAAAGCCAGCCAAGACGACGAAGTGGACGACGCCGTAAATAATCCCCTGCGTCGCTTGGGCGAACTCTTGCAAGCCAAAAACAGCGAATAGTTTCCGCTAAGTTGGCCCGCTTTAAGCAGTGCTTTTTGTATACGTGGCGAGTAAATCGGACAATAAAATGCCATTGATGCGGACGCCTTCCGTGTTGCAGTCTTCGATAACGAGGCCGGACAGGTTGGCGTCGCGGAGAATGACGCCTTGCAATGAAACGTCGGTAAAGGTGGCGTCGTCCAGATTGATGTTGCGAAAAATGGCGTGGGCCAAGTTCACGTCGTCGAAGGACGAAGCGGACAAGTCGGAATTGACGACGTTAAGTTGAGCAACGGTATCTTTGATTTCCATAGCGGGAGTTCCTTTGGGCGCGGCGCAAAAGCCGCGCCTTTTCCCGTTTACTCCGATGTGCGGGCCGAAGCCGGAAAGTGGCGCGTCAAACGGCGGCGAGCAATTTTTGCAGGGCGTCCTCATAAATGGAAATCGCTTCGGGCTGCTCGTCTTTATAGAGTACCAAGCGCACTAATTCCAAAGCGTGCGGCTCGTTTTGCAGAAATTTGACGATGGCTGCAAGAGCGATGGGGGCGGCGACACGCAAGGGCCACACGAACGCGCCCGTGCCAATCGACGGAAACGCGACTCGGCGCAGATGGTTTTGGGCGGCGACACGCAAGGCATTTTGGTACGCGCCCGTGAGAAGGTCGGTTTCGTAGTCGTCGCCGGTTTCAAAAACCGGGCCGACGGCGTGAATGACATAGGGCGCGGGCAAATTATAGTCGCGCGTAATTACCGCGCCGCCGATGGGGCACGCGCCCAACGTTCGGCATTCTTCCAAAAGGGCAGGCCCGGCTTTGCCGTGCTGCCGTCGGTGCAAGCACCGCGCAGAAATCCCGTCGGTTCCTTGCCCGCCAAGTAAATCCCAATGGGCGGCGGTGACTACGGCGTCCACGTCGGTTTGCGCGGCGATGTCGCCTTCCGTCAATTCCAGCCGGGTTTTGCCGATAGAAGTATGCATTGCGGGGTATAACCCGTTGTACCCCAACAAACCGCGCCGCCCGTTTCGTGTGGTTTTGGGAACCCATTTTTTCCGCCGGTGTAACCGTTTGGGCATGGAAGCACTGTTTGGCACGGATGCCGCTTGAGTGATGCCCGTTTCTTCTTATGTTAAAATCCCCCGATAAAACCGCGCCTGACATTGATGCTGCGCCAACCGCCGATTTGCCGCCGCCCGGCGCGCCGCCGCTGCCCGAACGGGCGTCCACCAACGCGATTACCGACACCGACATGGCAGAGGAAGCCAACCGCGCGACCGCCATCGAATCCGCCCCGCTGAACGACAGGAGTCAAAGTTCTACCCGTCGGGCCAAGCAGGATGCGCGCAAGGCGCAAATCTTGACCGGCCCGGTACAGCAGGGCATTTTGGCTATCGCGCTGCCGTCGGTTGCGACTATGCTGCTGCAAACTACGAACGGGATGCTCGACCGGTTTATGGTCGGACGCTTGGGGCCGTCCGCGCTTGCCGCCGTGACCGTTGCCTCGACCTTGATGTTCGCGCTTATGGCGGCGGGTTTTGCCATTTCGGTCGGCACGACCGCCCTTGTGGCCCGGTTCGTCGGCGAGAAAAATATGCCCGATGCGCGGGCGGCGACCAAGCAATCCCTCATCCTCGCCGTTTTGATTTCGGCTGTCGTCGGGCTGCCGATGTTCCTTTTGCGCGGCCCGCTTTTGACCGCGCTGGGCCTTTCCGAAGGCGCGCACGACTTAGCATCCCGGTATCTTGCCATCAGCATTTGCGGATTGCCGTCGCTGTTTCTCATGGTGATTATGAACGGCGCGTTTCGCGGGCTGGGCGACACGACGCGCCCGTTCTGGGTGACGCTCGGCGCAAACGTCGTTCACGCCTCGTTCAACTATTTGCTCATTTTCGGCAACTTCGGTCTGCCTAAAATGGGACTGCCGGGCGGCGCGCTAGCGCTCGTTTTGTCGCAGATCATGGCGACCGTTTTGTATTTCATTTTTCTGCGCCGAACGACACTGCGCCACGCTTTACAGGGCGGCTGGAAGATGGACATGGATTGGGCCAAGCGCATCAGTCGCATCGGCATTCCCGCGTCCGTACAGCAGATTATTCGTGTCGGTTCGATGCTCGCCTTTCAAGGGTTCTTGACGCGCATCGGCGCGGGCAACGACGCCGTGGCCGCGCTCGGAATCGGCTTAACCAGCGAGCAGATCGCGTTCATGCCGGGCTTCGGGTATTCGATTGCCGCGTCCGCGTTCGTCGGGCAGAACTTGGGCGCGCGGCAAGTTGAACGGGCGCACAAGGGCGCGTGGGCGGCGACCTATCAGGCCGTTTTGATTATGAGCCTGATGGGTTTTGTGTTCTACCATTTCGCCGAACCGTTCGCGCATTTGTTTGTCCGCCACAACGCGGGCGAAACGCCCGAACAAGCGCGGCAGGTCGAAGAAACCATCCGATTCGCCGTGCTGTATCTCAAAACGGCGGCGTGGTCGGAACCGTTTCTCGCCTTCGGTATGGTACTGACCGGCGCATTGCAGGGCGCGGGCGAAACCGTCAGCCCGACCATCATCACCGCCGCCACCATGATCGCCGTACGCCTGCCTCTCGCGTGGTTCCTGTCCGTGCATTTGGGCTGGGGCGTGTCGGGCGCGTGGTGGTCGATGTCCTTGTCCACTATGCTGCAAGGCATCCTTATCATCTTGCTGTTCCGCACCGGTAAATGGAAAACGGTTAAGGTGTAGTCCCGGCTCCCTCATAATGGCCCGGTTCGTATCCACTGCTGTTATCGGGAAAAGCCGGGGTGCTGTTGTCGGCGTAGACAACCGTGACTTTGACCCGAACCGGTGTGTTTTCACCCATCAAAAGCGTGTAGCCGCTTCCGACGGGTTCGTCGTACACGTGCCCGGTGGGAATACGGTCTTTCGGATCGCGGGCGACGAGGATAGAAATTTTATCCAAACTGTACGGCAGTTCGTTTCCTTTGCTGTCCCACGTTTGAATTTTGGCCCGAACCATGCCAACGGGTTCCGGCCCGTTGTTGCGCCATTTGACCAGCACTTCGGGAATGGTTGTTTTGACTGACTTGTTGTTTTTGGAAACGTAGGTAAAGTCAACAACGCGTGTCGCAAGCACTTCGATTTGTGCCGCGCGGTTTTGTGTGGGTCTTGGCGGTTTGACGGGGGCGTTTTGCGGCGAAAACAATAAATCGCCGGTTCGGCAACCGGACACAAAAAGGCCGCAGGCAAAAAACAGCGCGCCCCGAACCGCGATACTAAAAGGTAGTGCAGTTTGCATCACAAGTGCGTTTTACCTATCTACGACGAACGTGTCCCGGTTTGCCAAATTTCCCACGAGCCGTGCTTTGACGCCTTCTCCGTTGCGCCCAATGAGATTTTTCGCTCCCGCTAAGTCCATGTAACGGCTCACGGCCCCGTCCGACCGGCGCACGTATTGGGCGTTGTCGGGAGGAGCGGAATGCTGCCCACCGAAACGGCTCAAAAGGCCGCGACGGGGCTTGGACTGCCAGTACAAGTCGTGGTCGAATGCTTCGGTCGGGTGAACCTGCCCGTCGTGGATATGGACGGTCGGGAAAAACAACTGGTTGGAAAAGCGTGACGCAAACGAAAACGCCATCGGATGCACGCCCTCGCCATTGGGCCGCGCTTTTAACTGAAACACGGCAAAGCCGTAGTCGCGGTAACTGGGGATCTTATCCCATGTTTGCGGAGGCAGCACGAACCGTTTGTCCAGCCGCTTGAAATCCGATAGTGTTGGCACGAACGACGCGACAAAATCGCCGATGGATTCCACCGCGAGCGTTCGCGCGGGCATCGCCGCCGACGCCACCTGATC